>CAKPRA010000004.1 GCA_934180065.1 uncultured Clostridia bacterium
GAAACAAGAATGATAGAGAATGGAAGTGAAAATAATGGATATGCATCAAAAAAGAGAAATGAGAAAGAATAAAAAAACGAACGAAGATACAAAAAGTTTACCATCAACGAGTATCAACTGGTATAGTACGAATTATATAAACACTAGCCGAAACTATTGAAAAATCAACATTCTTTCAAAATTTTATCTTTCGTAATTTGATAAATTGGAGGTGAATATATGTCAAATAAAATAATAGAAGTTCAAAATATTAAAGTAAATGTTACAAACATAGATGATAATGATTATATTTGTATTTCTGATTTTGGTAAATACAAAGAGGGAAAATCGAAAGCTGATGACATTATAAGAAACTGGCTAAGAAATAGAATTACTTTGGAATTTTTAGGAACATGGGAGTCTATTTATAATCCAAATTTTAATTCCGTCGAATTCGACGGGTTTAGAAAAAGTGCAGGACTTCATACATTTACATTAAGTGTTACTGAATGGTGTGAAAAAACAAATGCAATTGGTATATATTCAAAACGAGGAAAGTATGGAGGAACTTATGCACATAAAGATATAGCTTTCGAATTCGCTTCTGCAATTAGTCCGGTATTTAAACTATATTTAATAAAAGAATTTGAAAGGTTAAAAGAAATTGAAAATCAAAACAGAGAGTGGGATGTAAAAAGAATATTAACGAAAAACAATTATTTAATACATACGGATGCAATTAAAAATTACATATTGCCAGATAATGATTTTTATAAAAATAGAGAATGGTTAAAATATGCTGAAGAAGCTGATATTTTAAATGTAGTCATATTTAACACAACGGCTAAGAAATGGAGAGAACTTAATCCTGATTTAGCTAAAAATTCAAATGTTAGAGATTATGCTACAATAAATGAATTAACAGTATTATCAAATTTAGAATCACATAATGCTGAATTAATAAAAGAAGGAAAAAGCAAAGAAGAGAGATTTGAAATTTTAAGTAAAATTGCGAAATATCAATTAGATATACTTAACAATGCAGAAAAAATAAAATTATTGGGAGATGGAAATAAAAAGGAGTGATAAAATGAATAATTGGAGTTTCGGAATAGACAATGACAAATTAATTGGATTAGTGTTAGAAGGAAAGAAAACTGCTACATCATCTTTATATAACTTTGATAAAATTCCGGTAATTGGGGAAGAGTCGATTATTCATTTTGATAATGAAAAGGATGCTTGTATAGTAGAAACAGTAGATTACAAAATAATAAAGTATAACGAAATGACAGAAGAACTTGCGAAGTTAGAAGGTGAAGGAGATTTATCACTTAATTATTGGAAACAAGTTCATTTGAATTTTTTTAAATCTGTTAATCCAAATTTTAAAGAAGATGATAAGATAATCTTTGAAATATTTAAAGTTACTAAAAATTTAGTCGAAGAGAGATTAAAACTAGGAAAAAGTATAGCAAGTAAAAATACAGATTTACTTGGAAATATAGTTAAAGTAGAAGAAATAAATTCAGGATTTAATAATACACTATTTAATATTAATGATAAATATGTAATTAAAGTATGCACTAATAAAGAATTGGAAAATACTTTCGAAAATGAAAAAGATTTTTATTTATCTAATAAGGATAATTGTTTTATTCCCAAATTATATAAATATGATGATTCAAAAGTGGATTGTGATTATATATATGAAGTTATAGAGAAAATAAAAGGAAAAACACTTTATTATTATTGGTATAAAATGAATGAAGCAGATAGAGAAAAAACAATAGAAAAACTAATTGATATAATAAAAAAATTCCATTCAGTTAATGGAAAAGAATATGACTGGAAAAATAAAATTAAAGTCGAAATAAAAAATAGAATTATCAAATGTAAAAAATATTTTAAAATTAAAGATTACAATATGATATTAGAAAGTATAGATAAATATGATGAATATTTATCTGATAATAAATTTGCATTGATTCATAATGATTTACATTTTGATAATGTTATTTATAATAATGGAAAACTCACAATAATTGATTTTAATGATTCTATACAAGCACCAATTGATTTTGAATTTAGATTATTATATATGTGTCAAGAACAACCATGGAAATGGGCGGATATTGAGATGGATCCATATCAAAAGCCAGAGGACTATAAAAACATTTGGAACTATATAAAAAAGTACTATAAAGAGTTAAATGAAATAAAGTTTTTAGAACAAAGAATGATCATTTATAGAATTTGGAATGATACAGGTCATTTAAAGAAATATCATAATGTTGAATTAACTAAAGGAATAGTTGAAAATTCGAAAAAATTAATATAGTAAATATAAAGGAAGTGATGTATATGGAAAAATATGTATCAATAACTAATAATGAAAGAATATGTTATGAAACAGTTAATAAATGTCCTATATGTAATAGCTCAATTGCACCAGTAGAGAAAAGTAATTTTTTTAATAGTGATAGTAAGATGTACTTTTTTATGTTTGAATGCCCTGCTTGCAGTAAGGGATTTATTACTCATTACAATTATACAAATGAAAGAAAAATAAAAAATAATATTAGTTATAATATGTTGAAATTGGTAAACTCATATCCCAAAGTCCCAGAGTTACATCAATTTGATGAAAACATTAAAAAGTTATCTTCAAATTTTTGTGAGATATTTAATCAAGCTTATGTTGCTGAACAAATGAATCTTAATGAAATTGCTGGAATAGGATATAGAAAAGCTTTAGAGTTTTTAATTAAAGATTATTGCATTGATAAAAACAAAGAACAAGAAGAGAAAATAAAAAAAGAGCCATTGAGTCAGGTAATAACCAACTACATTTTAAGTGATAAAATAAAAAATCTTGCAAAAGCATCTATTTGGATAGGCAATGATGAAACTCATTATGTTCGTAAATACGAGGATAAAGATATTAAAGATCTAAAAAGATTTATATCAGCAACAGTTGCATACATAACATATGAATTAATTGCAGATAGTGCACAAGAATTTGTCAATAATTAAGGAGTGATTTAAAATATCAAAATTAAGAATAGCTGTATATATTAGAATTTCGAAAAAAGAAAAAGAAGTAAATAGCATATCAAATCAAAAAGATTTAATAGATTATTACATTAAAGATAAAGAAGATATGAAGATATATAATTACTATGTAGATAATGGCTATAGTGGGACAAACTTTGATAGACCTGAGCTAAAAAGAATGTTAAAAGATATATCAAATAAAAAGGTTGATATAGTAATTGTTAAGGATTTATCAAGATTAGGTAGAAATTATATTGAAGTAGGAGAATTACTTCATTCTATTTTACCATTATATGATGTAAAACTTATTTCAATTAATGATAATATAGATGGATTAAATGATGAAGAAGATAGTTATTTATTAAAAGGCTTACTTAATATTTATAACGAGAGCTATCCAAGAGATATATCTAATAAAGTTAAAACAGCATTAACTACTAAAAAGATAAATGGTGAATTTGTAACTTCTTATGCACCATATGGATATAAAAAATCAAGATACGAAAAGAATAAAATAATTATTGACACAGAAGCAGCTAAAAATGATATTTGACAGTATAGAAAAAGGCTTAAGCAAGAAAGAAATAGTAGATATTCTAAATAATAAAAAAATCAAAACTCCAATGGAATATATTAAAAACTCGGATGAAGGAAAGATGTGGAATATCAGTATGATTATTGGAATTCTAAATAATAAAGTATATATTGGAGATTTAATTCAACAAAAGCGAAAACGAATTAGTTTCAAAAATCATAAATTTGTAAAAACAAGAGAAGACGAGTTAATAATCACAAAGAATAATCATATGGAGATAATAAGCAAAGAGCAATTTGAAAGAGTGCAAGATATAATTAAACATTCAGCAAAAGTAAATTCAAATAATGAATATGATCTCTTTTCAGGATATTTGAAATGTACAGAATGTAATAGTAACTTGACTATTAGAAAGAGTAAAGAATATACATATTATGCATGTTCTTCATATGTAAGAAAAAGAGGATGTAATAATAAGAATACTCTAAGAAAAGATATATTAGAGAAAAAAGTAATTAAGGAAATAAATGATAGACAAGCAATAAAAATAGATAAATTGAATAGAAAGTATATTTTTGATTTAATAAATATGATATATTTAAATAAAGATGGCTCAATAAAAATAGAGTTTAAAAGAAAATAATTAATAAATAGGAGAAAAAAATGGATAATTTAAAGCAATTAAAAAATGAAGAAATAGTTCATTTAATAAAAAGTGGAAAAGTAGGAGTCGCTGATATTGTTGATTCTGGTATATGTCCTACTTGCTTTGACAAAAAGAACAATCATATTTTATATGGAGACAATACTGATAAAATGATATTTGAAAATAATAAGTTTGAGTGTTTTTTAGTAGGAAATCCAAGAGCTGATGGACATACTGCTATAAGTACTAAAACACATTATAAAGATGTGATGGAAATAGATGATGAAACATGTAATGAAATATTTGTATTAGCAAAAAGATTAATGAATATTTTGAAAGATATTTATAATGCTGAAAGTGTATATCTTTGTACAATGTGTGATGGGCCAATGAATCATTTTCATATTCAATTAATTCCACGATATTCATTTGAAAAAAGAGGTTCAAAAAATTTTGTAAAACCTAGATTTGAATATAAAGAAGATAAAGAAAAATTATTAGAATTGAGAAAACAATTAAATTATAAAGTAGGTGAGTAAAATGAGTAATGAAAAAAGTTGTGCAAGTACAAGTATCAACTGGTACCCAGGCCACATGGCCAAAACCAAAAGACAAATAATAGAGGACTTAAAATTAGTAGACCTAGTAGTAGAAGTATTAGATGCAAGAATACCAATTTCAAGTCAAAATCCAGATATCCAAGAATACATAAAAAACAAAAATAAAATAGAAGTACTAAACAAAGCAGATTTAGCAGATGATACACAAACAGCAAACTGGGTAAAATACTTTGAAAAGAATAATATTCCAGCTGTAATAACAGATTCAAACTCTGGCAAAGGAATACGAGAAGTAATTAAAAAAATCCATACTGTATCTGCCGAAACAAAGGAGAAATCTGCACAAAAGGGAAGAGCTGGAAGAAGTATAAGAGTATTAGTGCTTGGAATTCCAAATGTAGGAAAATCATCATTTATAAACAGAATTTCAAAGAAAACATCTGCAAAAGTTGGAAATAAACCAGGTGTTACTCGTCAAAAACAATGGATTCGTGTAGATGAGGGGATAGAGCTAATGGACACTCCAGGTGTATTATGGCCAAAACTAGGAAGCGAAGAAGTTGCAACAAATTTAGCATTTACTGGAACAATAAAAGATGATATTTTAGAAAAAACAGAAATAGCATTTTCACTATTAAAATATCTGGTAAAAAATTATAAACAAAATCTTTCTGAAAGATATAAATTAGATAATAAAATTGATGAAATAATGAATCAACCAGATGACATAGATGAAAATGACAAATATTTAGAAATATTTGAGCTAATTGGTACAAAAAGAGGTGCAATAATATCTGGTGGACGAGTTGATTATGAAAAAGTTTCAGGAATATTATTGGACGAGTTTAGAAGCGGAAAATTAGGCAAAATAACACTTGAAACAGTTAAAATTTAAGGAGGAACTATTGGAAGATTTAATAGAAAGAGCAAAATCTCCAGAAGAAATAAATATGTTATCACCATTAACATGGGCATATGTTGGAGATTGTATTTATGAATTATATATAAGAACAGATTTAGTAAATAAAACAAAATTAAAACCACATAAACTACATATTGAAACAATTAAATATGTAAAGGCAAAAGCACAAGCCGATATATTAAAAAGAATAGAAAAAAATCTAACAGAAAAAGAGCTAGAAATTGTGCGAAGAGGAAGAAATGCAGAAAATCATCATTTACCTAAGAATGCAGATCCAGCAGACTATATGTATTCAACAGCTTTTGAAGGTTTAATAGGTTATTTGTATTTAACAAAACAAGATGAAAGATTAAAGGAAATTTTTAAAATGTGTAAAGAATAGTATTTTTGTTTGAAATAGAAAATATCAAATAATTAAGAAGATAAATGATGTTTTAAACTAATCATTTATGAAAAACAATAATTAAACTTTGTATGAGAGGAAAAATAAATGAAAGAAATATTAATAATATGTGCAATGGAAAAAGAATCAAAAACAATAGCACAAGAGCTAAAATTAGAAAAAGTTACAGAAACTATATTTAGAAAAAATAATATATCACTACTTATATCAGGAATAGGAAAACAAAAAACAGCAATAAATTTAACAAAATATTTATGTGAAAATATCAGACCAGATTTAATAGTAAATATAGGATATGCAGGTTCAACAGACATAAAAATAGGAACTTGGGTAAATATAACTAAATCATATAATTACGAATGGAATATACCAGGAGAAGAAAAATACAGTTTCTTAGACTATGGAAATCAAGAGCTAGAGCTAATAAAAAATACAGAAATACAAAAAGTAGAATGCTATTCAGCAGAAAGTTTTGTAACTAAAACTGACTTAACAGGGCACTTAGCATTTGATATGGAACTTCATTCAGTAGCAGTAATAGGTGATATGTTCAAAATACCAGTAATGTCTTTAAAAAAGATAAGTGATAATTTAAGTTTAGAAGATTATTACGATAATACAGAGGATAATGAAAATGTATTTGAATTAAGTAGTTCATTAAAATTATTAGATTTGTAAATAAAAATTATGTGTCAAAGGGTTGACAACCTTCCCCATTGACAAAATTGGATTGTTTTATAGTTATTTAATAATACTAGAACAGATAGATAGAAAATGAATATGATAAAATGAGTTTTATTAGTTGACAAGTGTTTTGTACTTTTGATATATTTTATTTATATAATTTTTATAAAAATTTAAAAACAAAAGCAAAAATTAAAAAGGAGGAATTTTATAATGAAAAAAGCAGGAAAGATTATATTAATATTAGTGATTGTACTACTAATAGGAGGAATCATATGTGGAGTATATTTTTTATATAAAAATAATGAAGAATCAAACAAGAAAATTGCTGAACTAGAAAATAAAATTGCTACTATTAATAATGAAGATAAAAGCAATTCTTCAAACGAAGTAATAAATGATAAAAAAAATAATAAAACGAATAATGAAATTAATAATAAAAAAATAACAGTAAAAGAATTTTCAGATAATGATGTAGTAGCAAGTAATGGATTAAAACTTGGTATGTTTGGAGAAGACGTTATTAAGATTATAAAAGATGAACCATCAGATCATAAAACAATAAATGAAGATGCAACAGGAGATATTGTAAATCAAAGTAAATATGACAATTTAGGACTAGAATTAGAATACCGTAGTGAAGATGGAGAAGGAACACTAAGTAGTATAACATGGACAAAAAATAGCATAAAAACAGCAAGAGGTATAACAATAGGATCAACAGAATCTGAAGTATTATCTGCATATACAAAAGATTCAATACTTGCAATTGATAATGAGCAATCAGATGGTACTAAAATAGTTACAATTGGATATAAAGGTGACGATCCAGTTTATAATGTAAATAACAAAAGTAAAATATTTATAACTATTTCGTCAGGAAAAGTTACTAAAATAGTTATAAGTTATGGACATTTAAATTAATACAATTTATAAGAGTAATTAATTATAAAGAGAGAAGTTTAAATTCTCTCTTTTGTTTTATGTGTCAATATAGATAAAGCCTTTGACAAATTTTAGCATGTTTCTTTTTTGGGATTTTGAGATTATCAAAAAGCTTCATTGATATTGACATTTTTTGAAAAATAAAAAAATGTTGACTCATAAAAGTAATTAATATAGAATCAAGTAAAAGAGGAGGAAACAAAAAAGCAATGTTGAAAGTTAATGAAAATAAAATTAAGAAAGAATATAGTATAAAAGTAATTAGGCAAAAGAATAGAGCACTAAAAAAAGTGAAAAAATATATTTTTTGCGTTTTTTAAAGCCTACTGTTACAAAAGAAGAAAGTTGGTATGTAAAATAAAAAAATAAATAAAGGAGGATATTTATGAAAAAGAAAAATTTTTTAATAGTTTTATCAATGATAATGTTATCGTTGATTTTATTTGGAAGTGTAGTAGATGCTGATAAAAAACAGCCAGCTAATTTATCGATTTCTGTTAATTCAACTGCAGTAAAAAAAGGTGACGAAGTAGAACTTAGTATTAGTGGAACAAATATGTCAATGGGGACGGAGCTTTTTGACAGCTTTGGACATTTTAAAGCTGTTTAAAAGTTGTCAAAGAGAATCGTCCCCATTGACTCGCATAATATTTTTAAGGAGGAGAAAAATGAAAAAAACTATTTCAATTTTAGGTATAATTTTAATATTGACAGTCAGTTTTCTTGGTTTTTCAGGCTGTGGAAGCAAAGATGAAAACAAGGAAAAAAATGAAGATCAAAATGGTACTGCAATAGCAGGTAAAAAAGAAGAATCAAAAGATCCAATAAATGATAACGATTCATATTATTTTATATATGATGGAAAGAAATTTAAAGCAGGAGATAAAGTTTCTAGTATAGAAGAAAAAACAGAATTGGTTTTAAGAGAAAAAGAAAAAACAGAAGATGTTCCAGCTAATAAATATATGATTGGTGCAGGATATATACAAACAGCAGAAAAGAAGACTTCTTTTTATGTAACACCATATAATACAGAAAATTCAGCAGTAAAAATTCCAGATACATACATAGGCGGTTTTGATTTAAATTCAACTAATCTAAAAAATGATAGCAAATTAGCCGATGTTGAAGTTGTTGGAGGATTAAAATTAGGATCTTCATTTGAAGATGTAAAAAAAGTATTCGGAGAAACTGAAGATATATATGAAGGAACAAATTATGATCAATATACATATAAATCAAAAGAAGTATATAGATCTTATGTATTCAAATTCAGTAAAGATGAGAAGAAAGTTATAGAAATTACTTGGAAAAACTTAGTTTTTAATAAATAAGTCAATGGGGACGGTTCTTTTTGACAACTTTAAAACTAACTTCTTCAGGCTCTTAGTCAAGAGTCTTGGTTAAGAAGTTAAAAATATGACTTTTGGTCAAGAGCTGGGATAAATGAGTTGAAAAATATGGCTCTTATTTAAGAGCTGGGGTGAATGAGTTGAAAAATACTTATTCGCTCTTTTTTTTTACCATTTTTAAAATTGTAAGCGAAATTAATGATATTTTATTATAAGTATGCATTTTATAATACCTCCTTAGTGTTAGGTTTTGTTGCTTAAATTCTATAAGGTAATTTAAATAAGTGCATATTTGGGGCAAAAAACATGTTGGAGTTTTATCACCTAAACACTTATTATGTAAATCGTCTTAAAAATTCCTGAAGTTGTCAAAGAGAACCGTCCCCATTGACAAACTTGTCAAAGAGAACCGTCCCCATTGACTGCCCATTGACCGCCATTGCCTAAATTCTGAGCAAACTAATCCATCTTTTAAATAAATAAGAACTCATATTTGCAAAACTGTTTTTCTTTACAGTTTTATCTGAAACTATATCAACACTACATAACTGTTTTCCATCAAGAAAATAATTAATCTCTCCAATTTTTTCTCCTTTTGAGATAGGAGCTGCTATAGTATCAGGAATATTTACTTCTTGCACTATTTTTGATTCCTGACCTTTTGGAATTAAAATGGATTTTGTATTTGAAAATGTAGCATTTATTCTGCTCTCAACGCCCCTTTGTACAGATACAGTTTTTAATATATCATTGCTTGTTGATAATTGGCTAGATGTATAGTTTTTAAATCCATAATCTAGTAATGTTTTTGCCTCTGAAAATCTAAGAGCTGTTGATGGAGCCTTCATTATAACAGCAATTAAATTCAAGTTATCTCTAGTAGCACTTGCAGATAAGTTATATAATGCAAGACTTGTAGATCCTGTCTTTAAACCGGTGCAACCTTCATAATTTCTAACTAATTTATTTGTATTAACAAGTTGAGATTTTCCATCACGAATTGAATCCATCCAAATAGTGGTATAATTTTTTATTGAAGGGTGATTATTTAATAATTCTCTAGACATTATTGCAATATCATGAGCACTTGTAACATGACCATCTTCATCAATACCATGGCAATTTTTAAAATGAGTATCATTCATTCCAAGCTCTTTAGCTCTAGCATTCATTTTTTCGACAAAATTTTCTGTACTTCCACATAAATATTCAGCCATAGCAACAGTACAGTCATTTGCAGAAACAACACACATACATTTTAACATTTCATTAACAGAAAGATTTTCTGTTGTCGTAAGCCAAATCTGTGAACCTCCCATAGAGCTTGCGTTTTCACTACATGGAACTTTATCATCAAGTTTGATTTTGCCAGAATCAAGCTCTTCCATAATTAGTAATATAGACATTATTTTCGTCACACTTGCTGGGCGTAATTGCTCATGAATATTGTGCTCATATAAAATTTGACCAGAATCTTGGTCAATTAAAATAGCTGATCCAGACTGTAAATTTAGAGGATTCTCTTTTGATGTATTATTTTCATTATTATCTGTATTTTGTGTATCTGTTTCACCTGTTGAAGTTTCTAATGTATCTTCATAATTAGACCAAGCATATGAGTCTAAAGCCAAAGCAGTAGTATTTATGCTTGTTATAATTGATAAAATGAACAAAACAGATAATGTTTTTATAATTAAAGATTTATAGTTCATAAAAGCCTCCGATTTTAATTAATTTATTAAAGTATATTAAAAATAAATAAAAAAATGAGTATTTACTGTTACTTTTTAGCCTAAGAAAACTAATTTTATATATACTGTTTTTCCATCTGATGTAGCATAAATTTTTAGGTCTTTTGTGGAATTATTTTTAAATTTAAAATCCTTATTTCCGTGAGCAATTGCGGCATCTTTTCCTTCAGGAACATAATTTACTTTTTTACCATGAGGGTGACGCTCTGTAACTTCCAAATCAGGTACAGCAAGAACAGCATTATATAAAGTTGAACTAACTTGGCAATTTCCACCGCCAAGAGCCTGAATTACTTTCTCGCCAACAATAACATCAGCTTTTTTATATCCATCAGCTTCTGTAGATTTTCCGGTTGTTTCGCAAAAGGAGAATGTTTCACCTGCTTTTACAACAACATCATTTATTTTAGAGCATGTTAATTGAATATTATTCGCTCTATTACTTGATTTAGTTTTTATTTGTGTAGTAAATTCTGAAGCGACAGATTCTGTCTGAGCAGGTGGATTAGCAGGAGGTTGATTAACATCAGTATTATTATCTTGTGTAGGATTATTGTTTTCATTTGTATTAGATGGATTTTCTAATGTATTTGGAGTTGAATTTTCAATAGGATTTTGATTATCTATAATGTTATTATTTGTAATTGAAGTACTGGTTCGATTTACAGAAACATTTGAGTTTGTGTCAGGTGTTTTTTTATTTTCACACCCAGTAAAAGCCAGTAAAGTCAAAAAAACAGTAAATGTAATACATATTTTTTTCATAAAATTTTAATCCTTTCTTTTATAGGTATTTTTTTTATTATTTTCAATTGAGAGAAAAAATATTCAAAATTTAAAAAATGAAATTGTAATAAAAACTTAAAGATGATATTATATAAATGCAAAAGATAAGGAGGAAAAAATGGCAGACGTTAAGTGGACAAATGAACAAAAAGATGCAATATTTGACAAAGGTTCAAACATATTAGTAGCAGCAGCTGCTGGAAGTGGTAAAACTGCGGTATTAGTAGAGCGTATTATTAACAAGGTTATAAATGAAAATGTTGATATAGATAAAATTCTAGTAGTTACTTTTACAAATGCTGCAGCAAGTGAAATGAGAGAGCGTATACTAGAAGCTATTTATAAAAAAATGGAAGAGCTTCCTGATAATAAAAACTTACAAAAACAAGTTATTTTAATTAATAAAGCAAGCATTTGTACAATAGATTCATTTTGCTTAGATGTTATAAGAAACAACTTTTTTGAAATAGATGTATCTGCAAATTTCAGAGTAGCAGATACAACCGAAATAGAGCTATTAAAACAAGAAGTGATTGATGATATTTTTGAGGAAAAATATATATCAAATGATAAAAAATTCTTAAAATTAATAAACACATATACAACATACAGAGATGATGAACCCCTAAAAGAGCTGTTATTGAATATTTTTCGATATATCCAAAGCAACCCATTTCCAAATCAATGGCTTCATGAAAAAATTGAAATGTTTAATTTAAATAAATCTGATGATTTTTCAAATACTTTATGGGGAAAGATTTTATTAGAAAATTTAAACCAAGAGCTTTCAGATTATGTTATAAATTTAAAGAAAATAGAGCGTGATTTAGCAAGATTTGAAGAGCTAGAAAAATACAGATTAGTAATTAGTGAAGATATAATAAATTTAGAATATGTGCAAGAAAATCTTGGCTCATGGGACAATGCCTATGAAAAAGCTTCAAATATAAAATGGACAAATTGGCCAAAAGATTCAAAAATTACATTAGAGCTAAAAGAAACAGCAAAAAGCTTAAGAGATTCTATAAAAAATAAATACAAAAAAACTATTTCTAAAGTTTTATTATATAATTCTAAAGAGGCTAATGAAAACATTTATAATATGTATGAAATATTAAAAGATGTAGAAACATTGGTATTAGAGTTCTCAGAGCAGTTTGCTTTAAGAAAAAAAGAAAAAAATATGGTAGATTTTAATGATATAGAGCATTTTGCGTTAAATATTTTAGTAAAAAGAAATGATGATGGAACAATTGAAGAAACCGATATTGCTAAAAAATATAAGGAAAAATTTACCGAAATAGCAATAGATGAATATCAAGACAGTAACTATGTGCAGGAATATATATTAACAAGTGTATCTAAAGGAAATAATGTTTTCATGGTAGGGGACGTAAAACAAAGTATTTATAAATTTAGACAAGCATGTCCAGATTTGTTTTTAGAGAAATATAATAAATATAATCTGAAAAATGAAAATATAGTTAATGGTCAAAAAATTCAATTGTTTAAGAATTTCAGAAGTAGGTCAAATATTTTAGATGTTACAAATATAATATTTGAAAATATTATGAGCGAAAAACTTGGAGATATAAAATATGATAAAACCGAATTTTTAAATTTAGGTGCAGATTATAAAGAACCATCAGATTCTGAAATAAAAAATTTTGCAGGGAAAACTGAGCTTCATGTAATTGATTTAAAAGAGCCGGAAATTAATGTTTTTAAAGACATTCAAGAAGATGAAGAGGAAGAAGATAATTCTAATCAAGAAAGAATAGAAGATGTTGTATTAGAAGCAAGGTTTGTTGCTAGAGAAATCAAAAAATTAATTGATAGTGACTATATGGTTTTTGATAAAAAAACAAAAGAATATAGACACATTACATACAAAGATATAGCCCTTTTGTTAAGAGCAACATCAGTAACAGCTCCTATATATGAAAATGAAATAGCTAAATTGAATATGCCAGTTTTTAGTGATGTATCTTCTGAATATCTTGAATCAATGGAAATTCAGACCATAATGGCAACATTAAAAATCATAGATAATCCAATGCAAGACATTCCACTTGTAACAGTTTTAAGGTCTGTAATTGGAGGGTTTACAGATAATGAATTAGTAAAGATTCGTTTAAAAAATAAAAAGCAATCATTTTATAAATCACTAGAAGAATATGATGGTGATGATAATTTAAAATCAAAGATTGATGTTTTTTTACTTAGTATAAAAAAGTGGCAAGAGCAAGAAAAATACATGGCTCTTGATGAGCTTATTTGGCAAATATATATAGATACACAATTTTATAATTATGTAACATTAATGCCAAATGGAGCATTAAGACAAGCTAATTTGAAAATGCTTTTTGAAAGAGCAAAACAGTATGAAAGCGCTAGTTTTAAAGGGTTATTTAATTTTATAAGTTTTATAGATAAACTTCATACAAGCAGTGGTGACCTATCCTCTGCAAAATTAATTGGAGAAAATGAAAATGTAATTAGAATAATGAGTATTCATAAAAGTAAAGGTCTAGAATTTCCAGTTGTCTACTTATGTGGAACAGGAAAACAGTTTAATATGCAAGATTTAAATAAAAATATTTTATTACATCAAGATTTGGGAATAGGACCTAAATATATAAATAACGAGAGAAACATTGAGTATAATACTTTGGCAAAAGAAGCCATAAAAATACAAACAAAATTAGAATCTTTATCTGAAGAAATGAGAGTATTATATGTGGCTCTAACAAGAGCAAAAGAAAAGCTTATAATAACAGGAATTTGTAAGGATGCAGATAAATCATTTAAGGAAAAGCAAGACTTAATTAGCACTTATAAAGCTGTATCAAATAACAATGAAATAAGTGCATCAATTATAAAACAATATAAAACATATTTGGATTGGATTACATTAGTTTATTTTAATAATATAAATATTATAAAAGATTATATAGATTTAGAAATACATAAAAAAACTGATTTAATAAAAGAATTTGAAAAAAGTAAAGAGCAAGTTCTAGAGCGTGATATTTTCAAAGAGCTTAAACAAAAATCTAAAAATGTAAAAAGTGAAGATATTGAACAATTGAAAGATAAAATATTGTGGTCATATAAATATGCAGACTCTGTTGAGATTCCAACTAAGACATCTGTTACAAAAATAAAGGAGCTTTCAAATGAAGAAAATATTGTAAGTATAGAAGAGCTAGAGGAACAGAAAGAATTCAAAAAGGAAATGGCAAAACCTAAATTTTTAAATGAAGAAGAGAAACTTTCAGCAGCACAAAAAGGTACATTAATGCATTTATGTTTTCAAAGGCTTGATCATACTAGAGATTATACAAAAGCACAGATACAGGACTTTGTGCAAGATTTGGTAAATAGAAATATAATAACAAAATTAGAAGCAGATAGCATTAATATAAATAAGCTTTTTGATTATACTAATTCAAGCTTATGGAAAGAGCTTAAATTGGCTAAGAAAGTTTATAAAGAGCAACCATTTTATATTAATTTAAAATCAAAAGATATTTATAATAATAATTCAAATGAAAATATTCTAGTTCAAGGAATTATAGATTTATATTATATAAATAAAAATGATGAAATAATTTTAGTTGATTATAAAACTGATTGGATTGAAGAAGGAGAAGAGCTTAAGCTGGTTGAGAAATATGCCAAACAGCTAGAAATATATAAAAATGCATTAGAGCAAGCATTAGGTAAAAAAGTAAACAAAAAATATATTTATTCTGTGTCAATGGGGACGGTTCTCCTTGACACGTCTTGTCAAAAAGTGTCAATAGGGACGGTTCTCCCTGACACGTCTTGTCAAAAAGAACCGTCCCCATTGACCGCCAATTGACCACCAATTGACCGGCCAGATTGACACATGAAAGGAGTTTTTTATGAGGTTAGATAAATTTCTTAAAATATCAAGAGTTATAAAAAGAAGAACTGTAGCTAATGAGGCTGCAGATAATGGAAGAGTTTCTGTTAACGGAAAAGTTGTAAAACCAAGCTATGAAGTGAAGATTGGTGATATTGTAGAAATACAATTTGGAGATAAAATTAGTAAGTTTGAAATTATTGAAATTCCAAAAGTTCAAGGGAAAAATATGGGAGAGCTTATTAAAATCTTGTAAAATATGTTGACAAAGAAAAAATTTAATGCTAACATATAAAACAATTAAAATAACTATGTTAAAAAGAAAATTAGTAGAAATCTATAATTCAAAATAAAGAGAGATAATGGTTGGTGTTAATTATCAGAATATAGATTCCGAATTACAATTCTTATAGTAGTTACGTTAAAGATTACGAAAATCTAAAATAAGGCAAAGTAAAATTTGTAAAAAAAGGTGGTACCACGAGCTAATTCGTCCTTTAGGATTAATTAGCTCTTTTTGTGTATAATGGAATTTCTATTATAACATTATAAAAATTATAAAAAAAGCAATGCCACAAAAAGAGAAATAGTTTGAAAGAAATAAAAAGCTTTCATAGCTATATGTGCCTTTAGAAAGAAAGGAAGGGAATTTATTATGAAAGAATTAGATTTAATTAAAAGAAAAGCAGTTCAAATTATCTCCGAAGAGGATTTAGAGAAAAAGTTAAAATCAGGAAAAAAACTAGTCATTAAGCTAGGTGCTGATCCAAGTAGACCAGATTTACATTTAGGTCATACAGTTGTTTTAAAAGCACTAAAATCATTCCAAGATATGGGACATGAAGTTGTTTTTGTTATTGGAGATTATACAGCTATGATTGGAGATCCAACAGGTAAAAACAAAACAAGACCAGCATTAACATATGAACAAGCTCATTCCGCAGGTGAAAGCTATTTTAAACAAGTAACTAAAATACTTGATCCTGAAAAAACAAGAATTGTCTTTAATTCTGATTGGTTAGCAAAACTAAATTTAAAAGATGTATTGAATTTAGCAAGTAAATATACTGTTGCAAGACTTCTAGAAAGAGATGACTTTAAAAATAGATATGAAAATAATTTACCATTAAGTATGCACGAAATGTTTTATCCATTAATGCAAGGTTATGATTCTGTAGCATTAAATGCAGATATAGAGATTGGTGGAACAGATCAAACATTTAATTTATTAGTTGGTAGAGAGCTACAAAAAAATTATGAGCAAGAGCCTCAAGTTGTTATTACTTTCCCATTATTAGTAGGGCTTGATGGAAAAGAAAAAATGAGTAAATCATTAGGAAACTATATTGGAATAGATGAAGCTCCAGAAGTAATGTATGAAAAAGCTATGAAAATTCCTGATGATGTATTATTTGATTATTTTAAATTAACAACAGATGTTGATTTAGTAAAAGCACAAGAGCTAATATCTTCTGATATAATTTCAGCACACAAATTATATGCTGAACAAATAATTACAATGTACCATGGAGCTGAATTTGTAAAACAAGCAGAAGAGCGTTATACGCAAGTTGCCAAAGGTGGAATTCCTGAAGATATTAAAGAATTTAATTTAAGCTCTGAATGTACAGAAATTAAGCTTTGTGATGTTTTGGTAAAAGTAGGTTTCGCAAGCTCTAAAAGTGAAGCAAGAAGAATGATTCAAGGCAATGGTGTTAAAATTAATTCTGAAGTAGTAAATGATATAAATGCAGATATTAAACCATCTGAAGAGCCTGTTATTCAATTTGGAAAAAATAAATTTATAAAAATAAAATAAAACATAACATAAATTTACAAGTAGATAATAAGATTTATAAAATAATAATCACGCAAAATTAGGAGGAAAAGATGGATATAATTAAAGCAATTATTTTCGGTATTGTTGAAGGAATAACTGAATGGTTGCCTGTTAGTAGTACAGGACACTTAATATTGTTCAGAGCATTTTTAAAATTTGAGAATGTTTCTGATGGATTTTTTGAAATGTTTGAAGTTGTAATACAATTAGGAGCAATTTTGGCAGTTGTATTAATATATTTCAAGGATATTTGGCCTTTTACAAATAAAAAGGACAGAGCTTTTAAAGCAATAAGATTGATTCCAAATCCAAATAAAAAAATTACAAAAGTTATAGCAGGGATATTTAATCCAATATTAAAATTAGGATCACATTTAAATAAAAATATAACTAATTTATGGGGAAAAATACTAGTTGCATGTATACCAGCAGCTGTAATTGGTCTTATGTTTGATGAAAAATTTGAAGAGCTATTTTATAACCCAACATGTGTTGCAATAGCATTAATTACTTTTGGTGTGGCTTTTATTGTTATAGAAAATTGGCATAAAGGCAGAAAGTCAAGAATCAATGACATATGCGGAATTACATATAAAGATGCTTTAATAATAGGATTATTTCAATTAATTGCAGCAATATTTCCAGGAGTATCACGCTCTGGTGCTACAATTATAGGAGCATTATTAATAGGAGTTTCTAGAACAGTATCAGCAGAATTTACATTTTATTTAGCAGTACCGGTAATGTTTGGTGCAAGTTTACTAAAACTTGTAAGATTTGGTTTGCATTTTACAGGGCTTGAAATTGCTGTTCTTTTAATAGGTATGATAGTAGCTTTTGCTGTGTCAATGTGGATTATCAAGTTCTTAATGAACTATATCAAAAAACATGATTTCAAGGTTTTTGGTGTATATAGAATTATACTTGGTATTATTGTATTAATAATTGGTGCAACAGGAGTTCTAAAATAAAAATTTGTGAATATAATAATATTAGTTGTAATAAATATTATATTAATAATTCAGGCAATAGTAAAGCTTGAATAACTTCCAAAACTAATCTAAATACATTTTCAGGAGGTGAATTTTGATATGGCAATGAGTAAAGCATGGTTCAAGGCTAATACGGAGGAAATTGTAAAAATAACAGTCAATTGCCGGAAATTAAACAAAGGCAAGGTTGTTGTTGTTCAGGGTGATAAGTCCAAAGAAATCAATTTACTTAGTCGTGAGAAGTCTGAACTCAAGATGGTTACTAGAAACTTAATTTGTTATGAAGATCTTAAAAATGCAGAAACTATTGAAGAGAGGATTTCTATCATATTAGACGCAGTCAGAGATTTTGATTTTCCTTTTTATTTCGATTACAGTGTTACTAAAATGATTTTCAACAAATAAGAGAATTAGTATTAAAGCATTTGTCATAAGAAAAAACATCTATTATCTATTGATATAGATGTTTTTTTGTTGAAACTTTAACTAAAGTATATATTTTGATGTGGATAGTAACAACCTAGTACAAAGGATATGGAAAATAACTAAAAAGGCAGTTTACTTTTATTTTTTTAATGATATAATATGTTTGAAGAAAATTTTTAAAATTTATGAAAGGGTATGCTACTTATGAATTTATGATTAAATAAATTTTATTAGAGCATAATGGTGATTTATATGAAAGATAGTTTAAAAGAAATTATATTATTAGGGCTTGGAGCTGTATCACTTACAGGAGAAAAAGCTTCTGAATTAAAAAAGGAGCTTTTGGAAAAAGGAGAAGCTCTTTACAAAGAAGGTGCTATAAAAAATGAAGAGCTTAAAAGAGATATAAAAGAAAAAATAAAAGAAGAGATAAAAGAAAATACAAATATTCAATATGCAAAGGTTACAAAAGATGATCTTGTAGATATTATAAATAGTCTAAGTGATGAGGAAAAAGAGGAAATTTCTAATTTACTAAAAAATAAATCTGATGATTGCAAATGTAATGAAAATTCTGATAATTGTAAATGTTCAGGAAATACAGAGAATTGCGAATGCGAAGATAGCAGTAAAGAGGATAATAAAGAAGATTAATAGCATATTATTATAAATCAATTATGTTATTATAAGTTAATTGTATTATTATAAATTAATTATATTATTATAAATTTAATAGTTATATTATTGTGAAAAATAATAATTATATTATTGTAAAAATGATTTCAAAAGAAAAAGGATAGATAATATGAATGAAAAAACAAGATTTAAAGAAATTGTAACAATATTAAGAGAAAGTAATTTAATAACTGGAATTACTCCCGAAAAGGTATGTAATGCAATTTCAAAATTAGGTCCAACATTTATAAAAATAGGACAAATTATGTCTAGTAGATATGACCTATTACCTCAAGAATATTGCGAGGCTCTTGCAAAATTGAGATCAAATGTTGAACCTATGAGTTTTGAAGATGTTTTGGATATTTTAAAAGAAGAGCTAGGAGATATAGATGAAATTTTTGAGAGCATATCCCCAGAAAGTATTGGCTCTGCATCAATGGCTCAAGTTCATATTGCAAAATTAAAAAATGGTGAAAATGTAGCTGTAAAAGTTCAAAGAAAAAATATTTATGAAAAAATGACAATGGATGTAAAATTGCTAAAAAAGGCTATAAGTCTTCTACATCTAAATACAATTATTAAAATAATGGATTTAAATTTAGTATTAGATGAAATTTACAATGTTGCAAAAGAAGAAATGGATTTTGAACTTGAAGCAAAACATTTAGAAGAATTTAAAGAAAATAATGTTGATGTTGCATATGTTACTGTTCCAAAGGTATATAAGAATTTCGTAACAAAAAAAGCATTAGTTATGGAGTATATTCCAGGAGTAAGTTTAAATGAAAAGCAAAAATTAGAAGAGCTTGGATATGATGTAGAAGAAATAGGATTAAAATTAGCAAATAACTATATAAAACAAGCTTTAGATGATGGATTTTTTCATGCAGACCCTCACCAAGACAATATTTTTATTTATGAAGGAAAAATTGTATTTTTAGATTTAGGCATGATGGGTAGGATAAGTGTAAGATCTAGAAAATTATTAAATGATGCAATGAAAGCGATTATTAATGATGATATAGTAGAGCTTGAACATATTTTGCTTAATTTTTCAACATCTACAAGTACAATAAATCACATGAAATTAAGAGCAGAAATTCAAAATGTATTAGATAAAAATGCTAATGAAGATATACAAAATATAGATATAATAGAATTTACTAATAGTGTAACATCTATTTTACGAAGTAATAACTTGAAACTTGACAATAATATTACACTTTTAATGAGAGGTATTTGCGTTATTGAAGGCACATTAGAAAGTATTGCTCCAAACATCAATTTAACAATGGTTTTAAGTAATAAAGTAAAAGAGGATAGTTTTAAAGAGCTATTCTCTAAAGAGATGTTAATAAATACGGGTAAAAATTTAGTAGGTGGAGTTAATAGTTTTAGTGAACTACCAACTGAATTGCTTAATTTTGTTAAGGATGTAAATCGTGGTGAAACAAAGTTTGATATAGAAATGGCAAATTCGGAAAAGCAGGTAGATAAATTAGAAAAAATGCTACACCAAATTGTTATTGGTTTATTAGATACAGCAGTTCTTTTAGGTGCAAGCATGGTAAATAACCATATACTTAGATGGATTTATTTGGTTTTTGCTTTTATTTTTACAGCATGGTTATTTATACAAATGGCTAAAGATCACTTTCATAAAGGTTATTAATCAAATTGGAGGAAATTAAATGATTGTTAATAAAGAATTTATAAATTTAGAAGATGCAGTGAATTATATATATGAGAATGCGTCTAATTATGCAATAGAAGGTGTTAAGGAAAATATAGGAGGGCCTTTTGGAGCCGGAATAATAGAGAAAATAAATGTTGATAATGATATAAAATATATTGTTTTAAATATTTCAAGAAATGAAGTTATAATCAATAAAAATCCTATAAAGCATGCAGAGGTTGTTGCTATTGAAGAAGCATGTAAAATCAAAGAAAGCTGTTTTTTAGAAAATTGTATCTTAGTGTCAACTGCTAAAAGTTGCCCAATGTGTTTATCTGCAAGTATTTGGGCAAAAATACCAGTAATATATTATTCTGAAGATTTTGCTCAAGCTTCAAAAAGCGGATTTAAAGATGATGATATATCAGAATATATTAAGGGGAATAATAAAACTTTGATAAAACAGATAAATATGAGCAGTTCATTTTGCGCATTGCCTTTTGAAGCGTGGAATAATAAAGAAAAAAAGATACAATATTAGGAAAAGAAAAAGGAAAAAGGAAAAGGGGACGGTTCTCTTTTCCCAGATTTGGGAAATAGGGACACAGTCCAAAGCAAATGAGATACGCTTTTTTTCTGTAAAGGGAGAAATAGGGACAGTCTAGATTAAATGAAATACGCTTTTTTTGGCAAAATGGAGAAAGAAAATGGAAAAGAGAGCCGTCCCCTTTTCCCTTTTTGGAGGTTTTGTTATTCAATTTATTCAATTATTGACTCAACTTCATGAAAAATAACGAATGACGAGGCAAATATTGGTCCTGAGAGAGCACTTAAAGCATAGGCATAAAATATTGCTCTAACATCTGGAATTAATAGTATAATAGCAAATGGAGTAAATGCAACAAGTATCGAAAAAATTATTCTATCAACAATTACTTTGCATTCAAGATCAAGAGCATATTTTATTAATCCTGCTTTATAATAGCAAAAGATTATTACTGCGGATGATCCGCAACAGGTATTAAATACTACCTCTAAATTTGAATTATTATCGTCAATAATTTCAAGGAATATGAGTGTTCCTCCAATAACACTTATTCCTAAGACGATGAAAGCTAATATCCGAAGAACGAATAGTAGCTTTGTGATGATTTTACTCATCTACTTTCACTCCTTTAAAATATAGTAGGCATAGGAATATTATCCATATGTAACTTATAGTATATCACATTTTATGTAAATTCACAACGGAAATTATGTTAACATTCGTAATATTTGTGACTTACAAGTCACAAAAAATTCTAAAAAAAATTTTTTAAGCTATTGCTAAAATGGAAAAAAGGTGGTAAAATGCAATCGATTTCATAAAATTAAAAAAGGAAAGGATGATTAATATATGAAAAAAATTACAAAAATTATGTTAGTATTAGTAATGTCAATAGTAGCTTTAACAATGTTTGTAACAAAGTCAAATGCTATGACAGCAAGCGAGTTAAAAGCTTACATATGTAATGAAAAAGGAATAAACGGAACAAAATTGGTAATAAGAGATGGAGATAAAGTAAAGGTTGAAAAATTCTTTGCAAATAATGAAATGACAGATGACCAAGCAAATAAAATAAAAGCTATAATAGATAAAGGAGTAGCATTAATGAATGCAGATGGTGCAACAGAGCCAAATCAATTAAGCTCTAAAGCCAAAAAACAAGAGCTATTATCATATGCTCAAGAAGCTGCAGCTGTTATGGGATTAACAGTATCTTATGATGCAACAGAAGAAAGATTAGACATATACAAAAATGGAGCATTATATGATTCATTAAATTGGGGAGTAACAAAATCAAGCAAAGGTTCAACAGAATCAGCACTTGTTCAAACAGGAACAACAAATTATGTATATATATTAATGGCAGGAATAATGTTAATTGCCGGCATTATGCTAGTTGTATCAAGAAAGAAAAGATTAAGTGCAGAAGCAAAATAATCAAATAGCTAAAAGATGGCAAACAATAGAAGCAACTATTATAGATGTAATAGTTGCTTTTATTATTGTTATAGCAATAATTCTTACTACTAAAATATTATTTGGAAAACAAATAAAAAAGGCAATTGAGGTAGTAGATATGATATCCATAAAAACAGATAATAGCATAATACCAGAAATAAAATTTGACCATGAAAAAAGCACAATAATAAATTATCCTGTATATGGAAGTAGATATGGAAATATAAAAATAGAATCACTAGATATAAGTTTACCACTATACTATGGCGACAAATTATCTATATTAAGAAATGGAATAGGACAATCAAGCGGAAGCTATTTTCCTGGAGAAGGCGGATCTATAATATGTATGGGACATAATACAAAAGCATTTTTGTATAAGCTTCCTCAAATCAAAAAAGGAGCTATAATCGAAGTAGAAACAACATATGGAACTTTTAGATATAAGGTTGATAATACTAAAGTAGTAAATATGTATAATGTTGATGAACTTCCAATACAAAAAGATGAAGAAATATTAATGTTATATACATGTTATCCTGTAAACGGATTAGGTCACAAAACGGATAGATTTGTCGTTTATGCAAAAAAAGTCGAATAAATATGTATATAATTCTAATTAGATATAAATATGGTTTATGGATGACCTTTTTAAAATCCAAATATTGTATATAAGGAGAGCTCGTATAATAAAATTATACGATAAAATAAAATGAAAATAGTACGAAAAATAATTTCTTATATTTTTTCAATATTATTAGTCACACTAATGTTTGCAACAATAATATTATCAATGGTAAATGCAGTAATATTTAGCAAATCAAATATAAAAAATAAAATGCAAAAAGTGGACTATTATTCAGAAATAAGTAATATAATAAAAGATTCAGCAAACAACTATATAATGCAATCTGGATTTGATGAGTCAATAATGGATAGTGTAATACCAAAAGAAAAAATAAATAATGACATAGATAAAGTTATAGATGCTATATATGATGGTAAAGAAATAGATATATCAACAGAAGAAATAAGAGCAGGCTTAGATGAAAATGTACAAAAATACATACAACAGAATAATTATAAGGTAGATGCTCAAGCTCAAAAAGACATAGCAAAATTTGAAGAAAAAATAGAATCAATATATGCAAATAGTATAACATATTCAAAAAATGCGATAAAAGAAGTCGTAAAATACTTTAAAATGGCTAAAAGAATTACAAGATTAATGCTAATTGTAATTTCAATTTTATTAATAATATTAGCATTCATAACATATAAAATAAATAGAGCATCATTTGGAATCTCATTAGTAGCAACAGGGATAATATGCATATTTATAAAATGTTATTCAAGTTTAAATATAGCTGTAAATAATATTTTAATGGTAAATAAAACTTTTTCAAACTTAATGATAAGTTTAATAAACCAAGTAGTACAATATATATTTATATGTGGTATTATATTGACTATTTTGGGAATAGCATTAATTATACTTTTTGAAAGAAAATCAGCAAGCGAAAAATATGAAAATTGAGTAAAAGTAATAACTGCTTAATAAAAAGCAGTTATTATTATTGCAATTGAATTTTGACAAAAATGAATACTACATAACAAAATATAAGGCAGAAAAATGTCGAATAAAATGAAACAAACAAAAATGCCGGAATATATTGACAAATATACAAAAATATAGTTTAATAAATGTCGAAATTCAAATGAGAAAATTAACATAATTAGTGCATAATTAGAAAAGCAAGCCATTCTCTAATATGCGAAAAAAGTTCAAACATAAGAGAAAGATATTGTATAGGGCAATATTTAAAGGATGTAAAACAAAAAATGGGGGATGTTTTATGGAAAAAGTAATGGCACAAATAAAGGAAGTAGAAAATAGACAGACTATATCTAAATCTGTAATAAAGAGCGAAATAAAATCAATGAAGAAAGTTTCTAAAGTGTTTAGAGCTTTGCAGATTTTGAGATATAATACTAAATTAGTTACATATAAATTTATAAAGAGAACTGTAGATATATGTGCAGGGTTAGTAGGAACTATGCTATTATTGCCAATAATGGCTGTCGTAAAAATAGCATATTTAAAACAAGGAGACCATGCACCTATTTTGTTTAAGCAGAAGAGAATTGGAAAAGACGGGAAAGAGATTGAAATATATAAAATAAGAAGTATGGTATGTAATGCAGAAGAAGTATTAAAAAAATTGATGAAAGAAGATCCAAAGATTAGAGCGGAATATAAGAAAAATAAGAAATTGGAACATGACCCCAGAGTTACAAAAATTGGAAAAATATTGCGTAAAACAAGTTTAGATGAATTTCGGACAATTTATCAATTTATTAAAGGGCGATATGTCACTTATAGGTCCACGCCCATATTTGCCACGTGAAAAAGAAGATATGGGAGAATATTATGAAGATATTATAGCATGCAAACCAGCTCTAGGAGGAGTATGGCAAGCTAGAGGACGATCAAATGTTGGTTTTGAAAATAGATGTAGATTAGATAGATTTTATAATAAACATAAGGGATTATGGTTTGACTTTAAGATATTGATTTGGACTGTAGTATCAGTATTTCAAAGTAAAGGAGCAAGATAGGGGGAAAATAATGGAATTTATAATATCAGCAGTGTTAGCATTGTTATTATGTAGTTTTGAATTATCAAAGTATATTATACTATTTATAATTTTCAGTATAACGTTTGCTATACTAAAAATGTTTTTTTCAAAAAGAATAAAAAAAATGAGGAAAAGCGTAATATTACAAATAGGTCCATCTCTTGAGGATAAAGGTGGAATGGTAACTGTAATGGAGCAAATTGTTTCATCAAGATTAAAAAAAGAATATAACATAATTCATATACCAACATATATAGTAGGAGATAAATATAAATTATTTATAAAAGCTATATTCAAATTTGTTTTATATAAAATACAATACAATGTAGAATTAGTACATATTCATACTGCATCAAATGGAAGTTTTTTTAGAAAGTCAATATTTGTAAGACTATGTAATTTGACAAAAACAAAGGTTATATTGCATGCACATGGGGCAGGCTTTAAAGAGTTTTATGAGAAAACAAATAAAAAAGAATATATAAAATCTACATTAAATAAAGTAGATAAACTAATAGTACTATCTGAAAGTTGGAAAGAATTTTATTCAACGCTAATGAACTCAGAAAAAATAGAGGTAATATATAATAGTATGGATATTCCAGAAAACATACAAAAAAGTAAAAATGAAGTAACACATGGGTTGTTTTTAGGAAGGCTAGGAAAAAGAAAAGGAACATATGATTTAATTGATGCTGTAGAAAAATTATCAAAAGAAAATGTAAAGTTAAAAATAACTCTAGCTGGTGATGGAGAAATAGAAAAAGTAAAAAATGTGATAAAAGAAAAAAAATTAGAGCAATATTTTGAAGTTGTTGGTTGGATTGGAAAAGAAAGAAAACAGGAATTATTAAAAAGTTCAGATTTTTTAGTACTACCATCATATAATGAAGGTTTGCCAATGGCAGTACTTGAAGCAATGAGCAGAAAACTATTAGTAATTTCTACATATGTTGGAGGGATTCCAGAAGTAATAAGAGACAAAGAAAATGGTTTGTTGATAGAACCTGGAAATATAGAACAATTAACTAGTTCACTAAAAATAGCTATAAATGATAAATTGAAATGTGATGAGATGGCTGAAAAAGCATATCAGACAGTAAATTCTAAATTTAATGAGAAAGATATGATAAATAACATAGAAATGATATATAAAGCATTAATATATAAAAATATTAAATTATGCTTAACTTCATCAGCAGGTGGACATTTTATGCAATTAAAACAGCTATTTAAAATGGCAAATAAATATGATTGGTTTATTGTAACAGAGAAAAACACAATATCAATGCAATTAAAAAATAAATATAAAATGAAATTTCTAATACAACAGGAAAGAAAAAGTGTGGACTTCATATTTAAATTTGGATTAAATATTTTAAAATCAATATGGATAATATACTCACAAAATCCAGATGTAATAATAAGTACAGGTGCAGGAGCAACATATGTTTTATGTAAGCTAGTGAAATTAACAGGTGGAAAAGTTATATTTTCAGAGAGTTTTGCAAAAATAAAATCTCCTACAGTAACAGGGCAGAAAGTATATAAATTTGCTGATGACTTTTATGTGCAGTGGCCGGAAATGTTAAAATTCTATCCAAATGCAAAATATAAAGGAGGCATATACTAAAATGAGAATATTTGTAACATTAGGAACACAGAAATTCCAATTTGATAGACTATTAAAAAAATTAGATGAACTTGTAGATCAGAATAAAATAAAATCTGAAGATTTAACTGTTCAATGCGTATATGCAGAGTATCAACCTAAAAATTTTACTATGTTTGCAATGAAACCGCAAAACGAAATAGAAGAAATAATGAAAAATGTAGACTTAGTTATAACACATTCTGGAACAGGAAGTATCATTACTTCATTAAAGTTAGAGAAAAAAATAATAATTGTTCCAAGATTAAAAAAATATGGGGAACATGTTGATAATCATCAAGTTGAATTAGCAGAAGTATTTAAAGAGAAAGTAAATGTGATTGTAGTAGATGATATGAATGATTTAGAAAAAGCAATACAAGAAAGTATGACACATAAGTATGGAAAATGGAAATCCAATAATAAAGAGATGATTGAGAGCATTGATAGCGATGTTAAAGCTACTATAAAATTTTAATTAGATAAAAGGAGTATAAAACAATGTTAAGAGAAGTATACAGATGGATAATTGCCTTGGTATCTGGGATATCACCAAAATTAGCTAGTAAAATTTATTATAGAACAAAATTACATAAGAAATTAGATATTGTTCAGCCAAAGTTATTTAATGAGAAATTAATGTGGTTAAAACTAAATGAATATGAAAATAATAAGCTCATCACAAAATGTGTTGACAAATACAAAGTTAGAGAGTATGTAAAGCAATGCGGATGCAGTGAAATTCTAAATGAATTGATAGATGTTTATGATAATGCAGATGAGATTAATTTTGAAAAATTACCTGACAAGTTTGTTCTTAAATGTAACCATGCGGCAGGATATAATATAATATGTAATGATAAAAGCAAATTAGACAAAGAAGAAACAAGAAAAAAATTGAAAAAATGGATGAAGATAGATTATTGGAAATTTGTTGCTGAGGTTCAATATAAAAATGTTGATAAGAAAATTGTATGTGAAAAATTTCTTGAATCAAAAGATGGTAATGCAATAGAAGACTATAAAATATATTGCTTTAATGGAGTACCTGAATTTTGTATGGTTTGTATTGGTAGAAATTTAGGAAAACCAACATACTACTTGTTTGATAAAAATTGGAAATTGATGAGAATAAATCCAGCAGGAATAAATGCACCAGAAGGTTTCACAATAGAAAAGCCAAAATGTATAGATCAAATGTATGAATATGCCAAAATTTTATCGAAACCATTTAAATTTGTAAGAGCTGATTTTTATGATTATAATGGCAAACCAATATTTGGAGAATTAACTTTTACACCAGCTGGATGCATTGACAAAAATTATACAGATGAAGCGCAACTTAAGTTAGGAGAACTAATTAATCTAAAATAATAAGGATGGGAAAATATGAAGACAATAGGTTTCTTAAAAAGTGACAAAGAAAATGAAAAAAGAATATCATTATATCCGCGAGATATAAAAAATATAAAAAATAAAGAATATATATATATAGAAGAAAATTATGGAGCAGATTGTAATATATTAGATGAGGAATATATGTTAGCAGGATGTAAAGTAGTACCAAGAA
Organism: uncultured Clostridia bacterium; assembly: GCA_934180065.1. Lineage (GTDB taxonomy): Bacteria > Bacillota > Clostridia > TANB77 > CAG-508 > CAG-492. Next base: position 28,990 of record CAKPRA010000004.1, read on the forward strand.
ATGAAATATTAAAAAAAGATATAATCTGTGATGCCAAAATAGGTGATGCTGGCTATTTAAAAGATATAAAGAAAAAAACAATATTTGGTTGGATACATGCGGTACAAAACAAAGAAATTACAGATATTTTAATAAATAATAAATTAACTGCTTTTGCTTGGGAAGATATGTATGAGAAAAATAGACATGTGTTTTGGAGAAACAATGAAATAGCAGGAGAAACAGCAGTAATGCATGCGTTATTGTTACATGGAATTATGCCATATGATGCAAAAGTTGGAATATTGGGAAATGGAAATACAGCTAGAGGAGCATATAGAGTACTTACTCAATTAGGAGCAAGTGTAACAATGTATAATAGAAAAATGGAGGATTTATTCAAAGAGGAATTAAATCAATTTGATATAATTGTTAATGCAATTTTATGGAATGTAGATAGAAAAGACCACATAATAAATAAAGAAGATTTAAAAAAACTAAAAAGAGGTTCGTTAATAATAGATGTAAGTTGTGATAAAAACGGAGCAATTGAAACTAGTATACCAACAACTATAGAGAATCCTATATATAATGTGAATGGAATAACTCATTATGTAGTAGATCATACACCTGCTTTAGTATATAAAACTGTATCAAATGAAATATCTAAGAATGTATCGAGATTTATAGATCAACTTATAGAAGAAAATGTATCTCAATGTTTAAAAAAAGCACAAATTACAAAAGATGGTATTATTTTGGATGAGAAGATTTTGAAATATCAAGGACGTGTTAATATAAATGAAAAAAGTTATAAAAAAGATTTATAAAAAGATGACTGGTGGATTATATAAAGTTTCGGCTGTAAAAAAAGCAAAAATAGATTATAGATTGGCTACTGGCAAGAAACTAAATTTGAAGAATCCGCAGAATCTAAATGAAAAATTACAATGGCTTAATTTATATACATATGATGAGAGAAAAGTGAAGTGTGCAGATAAATATTTTGCAAGAGAATATATTATTAAACATGGATTAGAGGAATATTTGCCAAAATTAATAGGGGTATATGAAAATGTAGATGATATTGATTTTGAAAAATTACCTGAAAAGTTTGCACTAAAATGCACACATGGTGCAGGATTCAATATTATTTGTAAAAATAAATCCATTTTAGACATAGAAAAATCTAAAAAAGATTTAAATAAGTGGCTACATACGGATTTTGGAATAAGTGCAGGAGAAATGCATTATTCTAAAATGAAACCAAGAATAATATGTGAGGAATTTTTAGATGGTCTTGACAATGATGTTCCTATTGATTATAAATTTTTCTGTTTTAACGGCGTACCAAGATTTTTGGAAGTATGTACAGGAAGATTCAAAGCTTTGAAATTTTCATTCTATGACATGGATTGGAATTTTTTAGATTACCAGTCTAAAAAGTACAAGGGAAAATCAGAATTTATTGGTAAGCCAAAATCTTTTGACAAGATGAAAGAAATTGCGAAATCACTTTCAAACGGTTTCAATTTTGTGAGAGTTGATTTATTTGATATTAAAGGTAAACCTTATATTGGAGAAATGACATTTACACCTCATGCAGGTAGAATTACTTCAATGAGCGATGAGGCTTTAAAAAAGACAGGAGATATGTTAATGATATAATAAAAACTGAAATATATAACTAAAAATAATGTTAAAGTAAAAAAGTGTATGTATATACAAAGTATTATAAAATGTTTATATTATGTGTGTTAAAATTAACATAAATAAGGAAGTGAATAGTATAGTAGAAAGGAGGATATTATAATGCTTAAATTAAAAAAAATTAATTTATATGATGTTCTTATAAAGATTATATTAATATATACTATGTCTACATTAGTATATAAGTTTTCAAATAAAATTCAATTAAATAATATATTAGGAATATTGTGTATTATTGATATTAGTGCAATTGCAATAAAAAAGTGTAAAATAAAAGATTTTTGTGTATTAGTATTTATAATATGTACAAATCTTAGTGCTATTATTATGACACATGATTTTACAATAACATTAGATCATATATTACATTTTGATTCAACAATATTAACATTATATATAATATTAAATAGAAGTTTTAGAGAAAATATACCTATTTTTTTAGAAAAAAATAATAGATTAATGAAATTTGTCATATATTTTTCAATGATAATTACAGCAGTTACTCTATTTATACCACAATGTTATGCTAATAATACAGGTGAAATTGTATATGCTGGATTAAGTAATGGAAGTCATACTTTAGCAAGTTGCCTATGTTTAATAAACGTTGTTATTATGTGTTATTTAAAAAAACAAAAGTTTAAACCAAGTCAACTAATATTATTAGGAATATCAGTATTTGCGATATTTAAAAGTGGATCTAGAGTATACTTATTAGCATTGTTGATATTGTTAATCTTATTTTACAAGGATAAAATTAAAAAGTGCTCTTTAAAGCCAATAATTCTTTTAGCGATGAGCTTTGTAATTGTCAATCTATTCTTATCATCATCAATGTTTACAAGATTTGTATCAACTACAAATAATCAATACATATCTGAAAATCCAATAGAGGCAATGACAAGTGGACGAGTTATCTGGTGGAAATATGATATAGAGGCATTTAATGAGTTTAATGTAATTAACAAGCTTTTAGGAAATGGTTTTGATTGTGTATACAATATAAATGAAAGCAGATATGGTATGAAAATCTGGGCTCATAACGATTTCATTCAATTACTATTAAGTATAGGGATATTTGGATTGTTAATATATATTTATATAATAATAAAATGTACTATAACGATAAAAAAAGAAAGTAATGTAAAATATAATTCGATTTTATGGTTTATATATGTTATTGGTTCAGCATCATTTAATGGATTCTATACTCAACAACATTATGTATTTAGTGCAATTTTATTAGCATATTTAATGATTAACAATAGAAAGGAAAATAGTGATGAAATGTGAGGCAAAGGTTACAGTTATAATACCACTGTATAATAGTGAAAAGTATATAAAAAAATGTGTAGAATCTATAATTGAGCAAACATATAAAAATATTGAGATACTAGTAATAAATGATGGTTCAACTGATAATTCTTTAGGCGTTTTAAATGAAATAAATGACTCTAGAATAAGGATTATAAATCAAAATAATCATGGGGTAAGTTATTCAAGGAACATGGGGATAAAGAGTAGTTTGGGAAAGTATATCTTTTTTATTGATGCAGATGATTGGATTCATTCTAAAACAATAGAAGATTTAGTAAACATTGCTGTATGCAATAATGTAGATATTGTAAAATGCAATTTTTGTCGAGAGAATGAAAACAAAATGGTAAAAAATGATATTTCAAATTTAAATAATATATGTAAAAAAAATATATTGAAATGTGATTATGAAAATCTAATATACGCAAAAATACCAATTACCAATTTTTTTAATGTTGTGTGGGGGCAATTAATTAAAAAAGATATAATATCAGAACTATTTGATGAAAGGATTTGTTTTGGAGAAGATTTTTTATTTAATGTTAAATTATTAAAAAATAGCAAATCAATTTACATATATAATGAGGTATTATACCATTATACAACAAGTAATAATGGAATAAATAGAAATAAAAGTATTGAAAAGACAAAAATAAAATGTGAAGACTTGATGAATGTATATGCTGAAATTTTATCAATATTAAAAGATAATATAGATAAGGAAATTTTCAAAAAATTTCAGATAAAATTTTTAGAAGATATATTAAATAAAATTTTTGATGTGTTATCTATTAATTTGAAAATTAAAGAAAAAGTGAAATTTATTGAAACGATATTTGAGGATAAAAAATATAATAATTGTATTGATGAACTAAAGCCAAATGAGTTAAAAATAAAAAAATCGAAAAATTCGTTATTATTAAGACAAATGGTTAAGAAAAGAAAATATACAATTTTTATTATATCATGTTTTGTGTATATTCCTATCAAGAGAATATTAAAATTCTTTTCTGAAAGGAGTAAATATTTTGAAAAAAGAAGATCTAATAGCTAGAATTAAAGAAGATAAAAAAAATTATAGAGATAATGAGCCCATTAGAGAAATTTATAAAAAAATAACAAATAATAAAGAAAAACAAATAGAAAAAAGTATAATTTGTGCGAGAAAATATAGATATTATAATGAGAATAGAAGTAGTATGATTAATAAAATTAAATTTATATATTATGCAAAAAAAAATAATATATTATCAAATAGAAACCAAATAGAACTTTATGGTCGATTTGGAAAAAATCTAAAAATTTATCATTCAGGAATAATAGTTAATAAATCAGCTATTATTGGAGATAATGTTAAGATGCATGGATTAAACTGCATAGGTAATAATGGAGATAGCGGCTCACCAATAATTGGAAATAATGTAGATATAGGAGTTGGAGCAGTTATTATTGGAAACATTGAAATTGCTGATAATATAATAATTGGAGCTAATGCTGTTGTTAATAAATCCTTTAAGGAAGAAGGAATAACAATAGCAGGAGTACCAGCAAGAAAAATAAAAGGATAGGTGCAATGGAGAAAATGAAGGTATATGTAAATGCATATTTAAAATATAATTTGGGAGATGATTTATTTGTAAAAATATTGTCAGATAGGTATAAGAATATTACTTTTTATTCTTATTCAGATTATAATTATAAAAATGTGTTTAAATCTAGTAATTTAAAAATATATGGTGGAAATTTCTATAAAATGATAAATAGGATTATTAAGGGTGTAACATTAAAAAAATACAGATTAGCAGACTCTCTTGTAAAAAGGTATAAGTTTACAATTTTTATAGGTGGCAGTATGTTTATTCAAAATTCTAATAAAGTAGAAAAATCAATATTGGAAAAAGCAAAAGAGTATTATGTATTAGGAAGTAATTTTGGACCATATAATAATAAAGAATATTACAATTACTATAAAAATGTATTTGAAAAAGCAAATGATGTATGTTTTAGAGACAAAAATTCATATGAGAAATTTAAAGATTTAAAAAATGTTAGATGGGCACCAGATATTGTATTTACACTTGACACATCAAACATTAGTATAAAAAACAATAAGAAAGTTGTTATATCTATTATTGATTGTTCAAGAAAGAATAATTGCGAATATAAAGACCGTTATGAGAAAAAAATTATTGAAATTTCAGAATATTTTATTAGAAAAGGATATGAAGTTATAATGATGTCTTTTTGCAAATTTGAGGGAGATGAATTAGCAATTGAATCAATCTATAGTAAGTGCAATGATGATTTAAAACAAAAATTAAAGAAGTATTATTATAGAGGTAATATTGAAGAAGCATTGAATGTAATGGCTGATTGTCAGATTATTGTTGGCACTAGATTTCACGCTAACATTTTGGGGTTGTTATTAGGAAAAAAAATAATTCCAATTGCATATAGTGAAAAAACTATAAATGTACTAAAGGATATGAATTTTGAGGGTAAAATAATCAAATTAAGAGAAATAGATAAGCTTAATGTTGATAATATACTCGATAATCAAGAATTTAAATATAAAAATAATGACATTTCATTTCAAATAGAAAATGCAGAAAAACAATTTGTTATGGTGGATGAAATACTAAGGGAAGAGGTAAGAGATGGAAGAATCAAGAACTAAAAATGCAATTAGAAATATTCAAACTGGTGCAGTAGTTCAAATGGTAAATAAAATAATGGCATTTGTTGTAAGAACTGTATTTATAAGAGTTCTTAATTCTGAATATTTAGGTGTAAATGGTTTATTTACAAACGTATTAACAATATTATCATTTGCAGAGCTAGGAATTGGAACAGCAATTATCTTTAATATGTACAAACCTGTTGCTGAGAACAATATTGAAAAAATTAAAAGTTTAATGCAATTATATAAAAAAGCTTATAATGCAATAGGAATTATAGTTTTTTTACTAGGTTTATGTATAATTCCATTCATGAATTTTATAGTGAAGGATGCTCCTAATATAAAAGAAAATCTTATATTAATATATATATTATTTTTATTTAACACAGCATCGTCATACTTTTTTACATATAAAAAATCCATAATATCAGCGCATCAAAAACAAAGTGTAATAAACAATCTTGACAGTATTTTTTATTTATTAAAAAGTATAATAGAAATCATATTCTTATTTTTGACAAAAAATTTTATAATTTATTTATTTATTGAAATACTAGCAACATTTTTTGAAAATATTATTTTATCAATAAAAGCTGACAGAATGTATCCATATTTAAAGGAGAGAAAAATAAAAAAATTAAGTAATGATGAAAGCAAAGTAATTTTTGGAAACGTCAAATCTTTAATTATTTATAAATTTGGTGGAGTTATAATGAATGGTACAGATAATATTTTAATATCTGCACTTGTTAATGTGAGTACAGTGGGATATTGTTCTAATTATGTTTTGATAATCAATTCAATAAAATCTATAATAACTTCGGCTTTAAATGGTATTACAGGAAGTGTAGGAAACCTTAATGCAGTAGGAGAACCTAAACAAAAAGAAAAAGTTTTTTATCAAATAACTTTTGCAAATTATATAGTATATTCTTTTTGCTCAATTGCCTTTATAACTTTGCTAAATCCATTTATCAGCTTATGGTTAGGACAGAATTATGTTTTGGAAATTGCTGTTTCAATATCGTTAGCAATAAGTTTTTTTATAGAAGGTTTAAGAAATCCAGGATATACATATAGAACTACATTAGGTTTATTTCAGAAAGGTAGAACTACTCCATATATTGGAGCAATTACAAATATTATTTTGTCAATTTTATTATGTAAATTATTTGGAGTAGCTGGAATATTTATTGCAACAGGAATAGCTCAATTGGTATCATATTCATGGATTGACCCATATTTAATTCATAAATATGAATTTAAAACTCCAGTAAGTAAATATTTTAAAAAATATCTTTATTATGTAGTTATATTTATTATAAATTCTCTTATTACTTTTGAAATTTCAAATCTGATTTCTATTCCAGGAATTATAGGATTAGTATTTAAGGCAATAATTACTTGCGTTATATGCAACGCAATTAATTTAATTGCATTTTGTAAAACAGATGAATTTAAAGAGTTAAAGTTAAAATTATTTGATCCATTATTAAAGAAAATAGGTAAGAAATTATGTTATAAATCTAATAATGAAATTAAAAGGAAGTGTAAATAAAATGAAAATTGCAGTAGCAGGAACAGGATATGTTGGTTTATCATTAGCAACATTATTAAGCCCAAATAATGAGGTAATAGCATTAGATGTTATACCGGAAAAAGTAGAGAAAATAAATAACAGAATAAGTCCAATTAAAGACAAAGAAATTGAGGAATTTTTCAAAACAAAAGAATTAAATTTAAAGGCAACATTAGATTACAAAGAAGCATTTGAAGGTGCAAAATTCATAATAATAAGTACACCAACAAATTATGACGATGAAAAAAATCATTTTGATACATCATCTGTAGAAGATATAATTCAAAAAGTAATCAGCATGAATATAAATACAACAATGGTGGTAAAATCAACAATACCAGTTGGTTTTATAAAAGCAATGAAACAAAAATACAATATAGACAATATAATGTTCAGCCCAGAGTTCTTAAGAGAAGGAAAGGCCTTATATGATAATCTATATCCATCAAGAATTATAGTGGGAGAAAAATCCGAAAGAGCACAAGAATTTGCTAACTTACTAAAAAATGCAAGTTTAAAAGATAATGTTGAAGTAAAATTCATGGATTCAACAGAAGCGGAAGCGGTTAAATTATTCGCAAATACATACTTAGCTCTAAGAGTAGCATATTTCAACGAATTAGATACATATGCTGAAATTAAAGGCTTAAATACTAAAGACATAATTGAAGGAGTATGCCTAGATCCACGAATTGGAAGTCATTACAACAATCCTTCATTTGGTTATGGTGGATATTGTTTACCAAAAGACACTAAACAATTATTAGCAAATTATGACAATGTACCACAAAACTTAATAAGAGCTATAGTTAGATCAAACAGAACAAGAAAGAAACACATAACAGAAATGATAATGCGTAAAAATCCAGAAACAGTTGGAGTATACAGACTAACAATGAAAAGTGGTTCAGATAACTTCAGAGCAAGTGCAATTCAAGAAATAATAGACAGATTAAAATTAGAAGGTGTTGATGTTATAATATACGAACCAACATTAAAAGCAGAGCAATTTAATAATTGCAAAGTTATAAACAACTTTGAAGAATTTTCTAAAAAATCAGATGTAATTTTAGCAAACAGACTTGAAGAAGAGCTAAAGGTTGTGAAGGATAAAGTTTATACAAGGGATTTGTATAGTAGGGATTAGAAATTAATTTGAATATCAAAAATGAATATAAAAACATGGGAATAAAAATCCATGTTTTTTATTTTTTTCGATAAATTATGACAAACTTTGCAAAAAATTAGTGCTATATATTAGTTGATAAGTTTTTACTAAATAAATATTTAAGGAGGAAAAAATATGAAAGCTACAAAGATTATGATGAAATCAAGTAATTCATCAAATTCATTATTAGAAATTGATTCAATATATATAGATGAATTATGTAGACTTATAAAGAAAGAAAAATTATATGATAAAATTGAGTATGAAAATTGGAAAGTAAATGTCGATATAGGACCATATTATCCTAAAGTGGAAGGTGTTATAAGTAATGGAGAAAAGTATGTTAAATCAGTACCAAATGATAGTAATGTAGATAATTTATTGTGTTTGCCTAAAGTGAAAATATAATTATGTAAGAATAAAAAGTAAAAACTTATCAAATAATTTAAAAGGATGGCATTTTATGGAAGAAATAAGAGAACAGCTATTAAGAAAAATACCAAACAATGTTGATGGTAGTATATATATATCATATGAGGAAAGTGAAAAAAGCCAAAGAGAAATTGAAAAATTAAAAAATGAAAAGTGGGTTGATTATATAGAAAGTTCGGGAAAAGGTAAGATTAAGGTATTTGTGTTAAATCAATATTTAAATAATGAAAAATTCGAACAGGATAAAACAGAAGTGATAAAGAAAATTACAAAAAAAATTGAAAATGGATATAAAGGAGATAAAATTTTTAATTTAGATATTGGAGTTATGGGAAATTATAGAATTGAGATATGCAATTATTTGGTAAATGCAGATTATATTGCGTCATATGAATTAGTAGGAAATAGTAAAATTTCATGTAAAATTAATAGAAAAAGAGTTGAAACGAAGTAATAAACATATGACTGAAATCTTAATCTAAATAAAAATGTAGAAAAATGAAAAAATAGGTAGTATTATCTTGAAAAAACACAGAAAAAATGATAAAATACTTTCAATAAGTTTTTATAATTTTCTGTGTTTAATATATAAAATAATTCACACCTAATTTATAACATTAAACATTTTTTCAATCAATAGTTTTTAATAATTGTAATACAAATGAAATACAAATGTAACATCCATGTAACAATCAAAATAACATAAAAGCTTATTAATCAAAAGATGAGAGGAGTGATAAGTTTTATATTTATTTTGAATTGTATTGAAAATGATATGTTTTCAATTGGATGTTGAATATGAATTTGATAAAAGAATTTACTGCATATTACATGCGGTTTATTCTTTTTTTATTTTATCATTTTGTAGGAGGAAATTTGTATGAATATATATGGAAGAAAAATTATTATTGATAGAAAAATGGGGAAAATATTATGTGAAAGTGAAATTGTAAAAAATAAAGAATACAATTGGTTATTAAATCAATTATTATATACGGGAAATACCAAGAAAAATGAAAAATATGAATTAAATATTCAAGATATTCAAAATTTAGATTACTCACAAAAATCATTTTTAGACTCGTCTGCATATGACGAATTATATAAAACAGCTTGTAACGAATGGTTTATTTATGATATAGTAGATAATGAACAAGAGTCAGAATGCGCTTTGTGTGGAGAAAAGAAAAATAAAAAAAAGTACTACATTAAAAATATAAAAAACGGAAAAATATTAAATATTGGTAGTACATGTATTGAAAATTTTAGAGATATAAGAGACAAAAATGGAAAAACAATAAAGCAACTTGATAAAGAGTTTTTGACAAGAGCAAGAGAGAAAAAATTAAATAATTTGTATCCTGGAATTATTAAAAGAATAGATTGCTTTTATAAAAGAGTAGATGACCTACCAACAATTGTAAATGAAAATTTGGAAAAGAAATATAACGAAAAATATTCTAAAATCAAAACTATTTACGAGAAATATAAAAAGAATAAGAAACTTGATACAAGATTAGCATATGAGATAAATGATTTATTAAATAAAGGCGATGAAATATTTGAATTAATACATAAGGATATTGATGAGAAAAGAAAAGATGAATGGTATATATCTAAAGAAATAAAAGATTGGTGCTATAGAAATTATGATGATAATGTTGATACAATAAATTTTCTAAAAAGAGATGGTGTAATAAAGTTAAGGTCTGCTTGGAGAATAACAGAAAGCAATTTAGTAAATAAAGTAGTCGAGAAATTTAATAGAATTTTTATACAATATAATACAAAAATTGTTCAGTATAATAATCAAAATAAAAAAGTTATACTTAATATAGAAACTAGAAATAAATATACTAAACAGATAAATTTAGAGCACTCATATAAAGACTTGTTGATAAATTATGGAGAAGAAATATTTGAGAAAAAATCTGTAATAAATGAAACATCTATCGAGCAAATAATAAAAGATTCAAACATAAATGATGTTATATCTTTAAATAGAGCATTAGAGTGTATAAAAAATCTAACAAATAATGTAGAGATAAAAAAATGTGACTTTGATTATAATGAGTTAATTATTAAGCTTTACCAAGATAACAAACATTATTATAAAATTAATGCCAAAAGGTGTATTAATAACTTTAAAGAAAATATATATAATAATAAATTTATTGAAAATGATAAGATTACGACATATTTAAATAAAAATGCTGAAATTATAAGTATTATAGATTATGATAAGAAAGGAATTTCTAATGAAAGTATTGAACATTTAATTAGAAAAGGTTATGTACAATAACACGAAATATATATTGTTAATCGAAATAATGAGGTATATAGAAAAATTTGTGTAAAGTTTAAAAATACACCTTCTTATGATAATATATAAATGTCATAAGGAGGTTTTTTATATGGCAAAAAGAGAAAAAATAGTTGTTGAAAAAGGACAAAAAGATATACTTGGATTTTACATAGGAGATTCAGAAAGTGCAAAATTATTGGATGAGTGTACTGAATGAATTTATAAAATATTTTTTGTATACCAAATTTTGCTAATTGACTTGATTTATTAACTTTAAAGAGCGATAAATACAATTAAAAAATAAAGATGGCACAATATAACGAAACATATAATAAATATCAATAAATATAATAAAACCACTTGATGATTATTTGATTTAAATATATAATAGATATGTAAATTATAAGAAAGCATAGAGGTGGAATTTTTATGATAAATAGATTAGATGACAATTATATAGGTATAGAAGAAGCTGCTGAATATTTAGGAATAAAGGTAGTAACTTTGAGGACTTGGATAAAAATAAAACCTGAATTGCCAGCACATAAAATAGGAAAGCAGTGGAAGTTCAAAAAAACAGAGCTTGATGAATGGGTAAAAAGTGGAGAAAGCGCAATTGGGTAGTTTTATGCAAAAATGTGCATAGTACAGAAAGGAGATAAACATGATTGATACTAAGGTTGCAAAATTATGGTCTTCCTTAAACAAAAAAAGCAAAGACATCGAAAATAAAATTGATACTTTGGTAAGAAAAAGAACAGGAAGTTATTATACGGATATAGAACTTACTGATGTTATGATGAATGAGTTAATAGAACAATTAAGAAATTCAAATTCATCAAAGAAACTTTGTGATTATAAATTTTTAGAACCTTGCATAGGTACTGGAAATTTCGTGTTTTCATATATTAAGACTATAGCTAAAACAGGGCTTAGTAAAGAAGATGCTAAATGTATGTTGAATAATATTTATGTTGCAGATATAAATAAAGAGGCACTTAAAGGGTATAAAGAATCATTAAGTGAAATTGCATGGTTGTTTTGGAAGATAAAATTAACAAATGAATATTTTGAAAAACATATAGGAACAGGATTATTAATTGATGTAACAAAAGGTGAATTAAATTATATTTCAATTAATGATGTATTTCAAGAAGATGTTATAAATGGAGGATTTGATATTGTTGCAACAAATCCACCATATAAAAATTTGAAAGCTGAACAAGGACAGTATAAAAGTGATGATGAATATGATAAAGATAAAGATAAATATTCAGTAATCTCAAAAATAGTAAAAAGAAATTTTAAATATTCAACTGATGGGGTATTAAATTTATATAAATTGTTTGTTGAAGAAATAATTGATAAATATGCAAACAAAAACGCTTTTATTAGTTTATTGATTCCTGCATCAATAATGTCTGATAAAACCTGTATGAAATTAAGAACACATATATTAGAGGATAATAAACTGATATCTGTAAAGGTAATTGAAGAAAACAACAAATATATAGATGCTCAACAAGCGTTATGTTCCGTTCTTATAAAAAAGGGAGAAAAAACTGATAATGTAAATATAACAAAAGATTACTGTAATGCACCAGGAGATATAGCAAAAGTAAAAATTAAAGATATTTTAAATGTCAATACAGGAAATGCTATTATAGCGATTTCATCAAAAGAATATAATGTTTTGAATAAATTAAGAAAGTTCCCTGTAGTTAAAGATTTACCTTTTATTATAAATTTAAGGGGAGAGCTAGACTTAACTGCTAATAAGAAATATATAACAGAGAAGGATACTGGTTATTCATTGATTAGAGGAAGAAATATTGGTTATTATAATTTGATGAGTACTCCAAATGTTGAATTTGTTTCTAGTGATTTTATGAATATAACAAAGAAAAAATGTTACATTGAAAAAGAAAGAATCATATGTCAACAAATAGCAAATATGAACAAAGAACGACGAGTTGCATTTGCTTTAATTTCAAAAAATTACATATTAGGAAATTCATGTAATTTCATTTCAGTAGAAGAAAATTCATATGGAATAGATATATATGCTATTTTGGGATTATTCAATACTAAAATTATAAATTGGTTATTCAAATTAACAAGTAGTAATAATCATGTAAATAATTATGAAATAGACTGTTTTCCTGTTCCAGTGAAAGCTAAAGAATTAAAAGAAATATCAATTCTAACTCAGAAATATTTAAAAGAACAAGATGAAAAAATTATTGAAGAAATAGAAAAATTAGCTAATATAGCATATGGTATAGAGAAAAACACTGAAGAGTATGCTGTAAATAAAAATGATGATTATCTTAATGAATTTTTAACTGCAATTAGATATATTATACCTAAAATAACAAAAGAGAAAGCACAGAGCATTCTTGACGGTAAAGAAAAAATAGATTATTGTTTAGAGGGATTAAATAAATTTGAAAGAAACGTAGCAAAAGGAATAGCAGAAAAATATACGTTATTATTTCAAGGTAAATTACTAAATCACACTACATTTAAATTAAGTGACCTAGATCTCGAGATGATAAAAAATGTACCACAAGGGGGAAATTGGAAAGATATTCCGATGGAAACTGTCGAAAAATCTCAAAGATTAAAGCGTATAACTCAAACAGGAGGAAGAACTACATTATACGGAAGGATTGATTATGAAAAGCCAAGCTATACAATAACAACCTATTTTAACAGACCAGGTAATGGGACATATGTTCATCCTGTTCATGAAAGGGTTTTATCTGTTAGAGAAGCAGCGAGATTTCAAGGATTTAAAGATGATTATTACTTTTATGGTAATAAAACACAATATTTAAAACAAATTGGAAATGCTGTGCCAACATTACTTGCTTATCAAATAGGCAGAGAAATAAAAGAAAAAACGGGTTGCTATAAATCAATTGATTTATTTTGTGGAGCTGGTGGAATGACTGCTGGTTTTAAAGCTGCGGGAATAAAATCTTTATTAAGTAATGATATTGAAGAAAGTGCTTGTACTACATTAAAAATTAATAATCCAGAAATAAATGTTTTATGTGGAGATATTACAGGAAAAGAAACAAAGGATATTATTGAAAAAGCGGCACTTGCAGGAGAAGCAGATATTATATGTGGTGGTCCACCATGTCAAGGTTTTTCTATGGCAGGTTTTAGATTAGAGAATGACCCTAGAAATCAGTTGTTTCGAGAGTTTGTTGATATAGTTAAAAGAGTAAGTCCAAAAGTTATTGTGTTTGAAAATGTAGAAGGATTATTAAGCTACCAAGGTGGAAAAACATATCGTGAAGTTCATACATTGTTTGGAGAACTTGGATATAATACAGAAGGTAGAACTTTAATTGCAAGTGAATATGCTGTACCACAAAAGCGAAAAAGGGTAATTATTATTTGCACTAGAAAAGATATGCCTTTTTTTCCGGCTGATTTATTTCCAAAGGCTATAACTACTGAGGAAAAAAATCAAGTTACAGCGCGAGAAACAATATCAGATTTAGAAAATGTTTTATGCGATGAAAATGCAAGATATGTAGATGTTAATGAATCAGAGATTCTTGAATTTTTTAAGGGAGAAATTACATATGAAGAGTATATTAATTCAAAATCTCATGAAGAGCAAAATCTAAAGATAGCAGCAGGACAATATGAACAAATTAGTTGCATGAATTTACTATAATTTAAAAGAATGATTATCGATTTTTATGATAATCATTCTTTTAAATTATAGTATGTTTATTATTCTTTTTTCTATTTTTTCTATTAAACTAATTAATTTCTTTTTACAATAATCGGTTGATTTTCCTTGTTCAATATCAGTACATAGAGAATTAAGAATTTTTAATTCCTCAGGGTTTAAATAGTGTTTTCTGTTACGATTATCTTTTTCATTGTAATCATATACAGCTTCTATAGCAATTCGTTTATATCTTTCTGTTTCATTTTGATTTCTGCCGGTATAATGTCTATTAGTTTTACTAATAATATTACCTTTTTTATCAAAAGTATAAGAATATTTAAAATATTCATAATTTGGTTCTAAAAATGCAGAAACAAGAAAATTTTCACCATTATTTGGGCAGGTTTCTAATATTGTTAGTAAAACATACATAAAATTTGCCATATTTTGTTTTAATGCATCACGATATAGTGATGGTACTTTGTCTGGATTTGAAGAATAATTCTTTTTTATAAATTCCCAGATAAGTCTTGATTGCCAAGACATTGGATATATTCCTGTTCTTTTTTCTGTTTTTAATATATTTTCAATATCTATGATTTGTAAACGATCACGTTTCGAAGAATTATCACTACTAGACATGGGCTGTAAATAATGTGAATCATGAACAAATCCAAGAGAAATAGGACCAATGTGGTCAGCAGATATACCGTCAAAAAAACTACTACCCATAAATTGATTAGCAGCATGAATATTTCCGTCACTCCAATATTCATATGCTCTTCTGTCTTTTGTATATGATTTTAGATTTATTTTTGAACGTCCTTTATCTTGAGTAGCTCTGCAACAACGATTATATGTATGAAATCCATCAAAACGGTCTGGAAAATTTGACATTGCTCCTGGACCTAAACATTTTTTATTTCCTTTGCGACAAGCATATTCTAAATTTTCGATTATTTCATCCTTATTGGAAGTAGACGCATTTAATTTTAACTGTCCTTTGTTAATAAGAAATTCCGCAATTTCTATTTTTTTAATTCCTTGGTTTATTAATTCATCCCATATATCATTTATATTATCACAGCTAGAAAATTCATAATTGAATTTTTTGTTTAGTGATTTTAAAAAATTAGCATTTGGATAATGATAATATAAAGACATCTCTTTTCCGCAAATTTGACATACTTTCCATTTGGTTGGGTGTATTTCTAGCATAACATCAGCATACATTCCTGGATAATCTTTATCATCAGATATAAAATTTAATTCTTTAGCTTTAGAAATACACCAATTTTTGCGTTGTTTACCAATTTCTGACTGAGCTGTTGCAATCCAATTATAAGTTCCATCTGCCTTTTGTGTGATTGGTAATCCTTTGTAATTAGGATGATTTATAATCATTTCCATATATTTTTGAAATCTATGATGCCATATTTTTTCTTCTATTGCCATATTATTCATCTCCTTCATTTTTTACAGTTTCTATTATATCTTTAAGAATACAATTTAGTGCTTCACATATTTTTAGAAGAACATCAGTTGTTACATTTGCACCTTTTCCAAGCTTTGCTATGGATGCAGGACTGATGTTTGCAATTTTTCCTAAATCTTGTTTATTTATTCCTTTATCAATTAATAATTTTTTCATAAGTTGAAAGATATAGTTGTTAAATTGATAGAAAAATTATATCAGAAATTTATAAAAAATCTATATTATGGCAAAAAAAATATGCAATCGTGAAAAAAATGCAAGTATTATTATATAAAATATTCTGAATTTAGACCAGGAAGATATGGAAAATATCATTGGAAAAACAATTACTATAGAGCAATATGATAATGGTGTTGATAAAGAAGATAGAATAGCAAAGATAATGCAAAAACTTGACATGAAATAATGCTTAGAATATAATTTCATCAAGATATAAATAGTAAAGGAGTGGTTTTTGTGTTAGATTTGCATATGCATACTAGATATTCTGATGGATCTGACGAAGTTAGTATGGTTTTAGAAAAGGCAGAAAAGTTAAAATTAAAGTGTATTTCAATTACCGATCACAATACTTGTTTAGAGTATAATGAGCTTAAAAATGCAGAAACAAGAGCTTTATTTTCTGGGAAAATTATACCAGGAGTAGAGCTAAATACCAAAGTTTTAGGTATTCCAATCGAAATACTCGGATATAATGTTGACACAGATGTGTTACAAAAATATATTGATAAAACATATATTAGTAATGAAGAAAGATGTAAACTAGAAGTTGAAAGATTATATAAAAAATGTTTAATTGAAGGTATATTATTACCGAATGATTTTGTTGAAAAATATGATAGCTCTATATATGCATCTAAATATCTTCATTCATTAATAACAAAAGATGAAAAAAATAAAGAATTGATAGATGAAGAATCATGGAATAATAGTAATATATTTTATAGAAGATATATGTCAAATCCTAGCAGCAAGTTTTTTGTCAATATGGATGATATATTACCAAGTTTTGAAGAAGCTTCTGAAATAGTAAAAAAATCAGGAGGTCTTGTTTTTATACCACATATATTCGAATATGGCGAGAATTCAATTAAAATACTAAATTACATTCTAGAAAATTATAAATTTGATGGAATTGAATGTTATTATAGAAACTTTACACAAGAAAAAACAGATTTTCTTTTAGATATATGCCAAAAACATAACTTATATAAATCAGGAGGAAGCGATTATCACGGAAAAAATAAACCAGGTGTTGAAATAGGCGTAGGTGAAGGAAATTTGAATGTGCCAGATGATATTATAGTTTGGGCAAAAAATTTTGTATAATATTTAAAAAATATATTGACAAAACAATAATAAGAAAATAAAATAAAAGCATCATAGGTAGAAGAAAACCATACCCTTAATTAAGGAGGAATGTTTATGAAAGTATTTTTACCGGATATTGTTGAGAAAAATGGCTCATTAAATTTGAGCTCATTGCCAATCGGACGTAACACAAGGTTTATTAGTGTTACAGGACAAGACGGCAGTGGAAAGACTAATCTTCGTGATGGTCTGGCAAAATATTTTTCAGAGCGGGAAAATGTTGTTATAACAGCTAAATCTCCATGTGATGCATATTTGGTAAAGTTGCTTAATAATGCAATTAGCCAAAACGGTTATGAAGATTGGTACACAGAGCAAATGTTGTTCAGCTTTGCAGATGGTTTGTTATCTAATTACATGAGACAGTTAAACGGACATTGTGACTATTTCATTTGTCAGAGAGGTCCAATTGACCAGTATGCACATGGTGTAACTAGAAGCAGAAAGTCATATCAGACAATTTACCAGTTTCAGAAGCCCGAAAGACTTGCAAAGTTTGATGTTTACATTCACATGAATTGTGAAGCAAAAGTTGCATGGGAAAGAGTTGCAAAAGATGAAGGTAAAGACAGGTATGAATACCCAGAGTACTTTGAACGTCAGGTAAAGAACACGGAGAAATTGTATCAAGATATTATGTCAGGGAAACATAAAGAGCTTGACTTTTTAAGCGCAGCAAAACATATATATATTGATACAACAAATTTAACAATCGAGCAGACATTTGAAAAAGCCTTGACAGAATTGAAAATGACTTAAAAAAAATTGAGCTTCCATAAAATCAAAATTATGGTAGCTCTTTTTATATGTTAAATAAAGTAATAAGATTATAACACATAAAGAGAATAAATAATGTTCAGGATAGTTTGATTGAATTTAGTGAAAACATATATTAAATGTTTAACTTTAACATGAGATGTATTTAAATCCGCTATATTCTACTTTTCCATTTTTAACTTGTAAAACTTATGTTTAAAATAAAAACAATGGTCAAAGCCATGCCGGTTGCTGAGATAAAAAGGTTGAAATAAATTCTGTTTTATAAATCATATCATTGATTTTGTAATCTTTTTAAGATATAATATCCGAATAAAATATAAGATACAGAAAGGGAATGAGATGAATTATAAAGATATAATATTACCAAACTATGACTATTGTATACATAATACAATAACATCAATTTTAAAAAATTATGATGTAAAAACAAATAATAAATCATTAGAAACATTAGATGAAGTATTTAAGGCAAAAGATTACAAAAATGTTATTTTCTTAATTTTGGATGGTTTAGGAGAGCATATTTTAGAAAAAGTTTCTCCAGATGGATTCTTTTCTAAAAATAAGATAGATTGTGTTACCTCTGTATGCCCATCAACAACCACTGCAGCTCTTCCAGTATATTATTCAGGTAAGGTACCATATGAAACTGGATGGATAGGGTGGTCTCAATATTTTAAAGAATATGGAAGATCATTAGATATGTTTACACATAAAGAATCTTACCTTGGAAACTATTTAAAAAATCCCATCAAAAATATGTTTGAAGAGGAGCTTAACTATGAATCAATTTTTTATCAAATTGAAAAAGCTTCTCCAAATGTAAGAGCAATTGAGGTTCAGCCACAATATGCTGAGCAAATGGCGAAAAGAAGTGTGAGAGCAAATAATTTAGATGAGATTGAAACTGCAATTTATGATATATGCTCTATGCCGGGAAAGAATTTTATAGTCGCATATTCAGATAATCCAGATGGATTATTGCATAAATACGGAACAGATTCGCAAGAAGCCAAAGAATTCATAAAAGATGCCGAAAAAAGAATACAGAAAATTAGAGCAAATTTAGATGAAGAAACATTAATAATTATTTCAGCAGATCATGGACATAAAAATATAGAAAAAGCATATTCAATAATTAATTATCCAGAAATAATGGAATGCCTTATAATTCCACCAACTCTAGAATCTAGAGCATTGAGTTTTTGGGTAAAAGATGAAATGAAAGATGAATTTGTAAAAAGATTTAATAAAGAATTTGAAAAAGAGTTTTGGTTAATGAGTAAAGATGAGTTCCTAAATAAATATAAAATGCTTGGAACTGGAGAAAAGCATAAAAAGATAGATGATTTCATTGGGAATTTTGTGGCTTTATCTGTTGGAAGTAGTATTATTAGAATTGAAACATTTTTAGCAGAAGGAAAACCTGTAAAAAAATCTACACATTGTGGTCTAACAAAAGACGAAATGGAAGTTCCGGTAATAGTTTTAAAATAAAAAATTTATTTAGTAATTACCTGAAAGGAGAGTATTAACTTCTATATGTAATAAACTAAATATAAATTTATATGATGCATTAAAGAAAAAAGAAGAAAAAAATATTAAGAGAAAATGGACAATAAATAAAAAAGATGATAGTGAAATATCATAAAGTGTATTTAATCATTGTGACATTTAAAATAATTTAAATATATATGTCGAAAAGTGTCGAAAAAAGCAATACGATTATGATTGCGGATTTCGACATTTTTTGATATTGTTTAGGGAAAAGATATAAATCATAAGTTTATTTTATAAAAATTTATTTTAAAAAGATTTGTATATTTTAAATGTTAGTGCATAAATAAAGGGGGATACATATGAAAAATAAAATAAAAAGATTATCTAAAATAATTGCTCTATTAGGTATACTATTAGCTTTTCCAACAACAATATTGGCTCATTCTGGAAAAACTGATAGCTCTGGTGGTCATAAAGACAAAAATAATGTGAGTGGACTTGGAAGTTATCATTATCACTGTGGTGGGTATCCAGCTCATTTACACGATGGAGGAGTTTGTCCTTATAGTGGCAGTGCAAAATCTTCAACTACAACAAAATCAACAACTACAAACAATAGTAAAAAGTCAACAACAAATAATAGCAAAAGTTCAACAACTAAAGCTGAATCATCAACTGAAACTAAAAACGTTGAAGTTGAAAAAGTAACATTAAAAGCTTCAAAAAGTAAAATTGAAATTAATGAAGAGCTAACTATTGTTGCTACAGTTACTCCAATATCTGCAAATAATAAATCTTTAACTTGGAAAAGCTCTGATAATTCAATTGCTACAGTTTCAAGCTCCGGTGTAGTAAAAGCAATAAAAGATGGAACAGTTTCAATAACTGCTACTTCTTCAAATGGAAAAAGCGATACTTTAAATATTACAGTGAATAAGCCTAAAATTGATGTAACAGAGCTTAATTTAGATGAAAGCGATATTACATTAGAAACAGGCAATGAGAATAGAATAATGGCGAATGTTCTTCCATACAATGCTACTGATAAAACAATAAAATGGACATCTTCTAATAATGAAGTAGCAATAGTTGAAAATGGAAAAGTAAAAGCTTTAAATGCTGGAGAAGTAACTATTACAGCAGAAACATCTAGTGGAATAATAAAAACATGTCATGTAAAAGTGGCGGAGCCAGCTAAGTCATCAAAGGTAGAAAACACTTCAAATGGTGGGACTTCAGCAGCTTTTGGAGGAGCAATAGTAGGTGCTGGTATAGTTGGTGCAGGTGTTTTTGGTATGAAAAAACTTAAATGTAAAAAATGATTGATAACGGTTTAATATTGTCAATTATCATAAATAAAATAAATTACTTAAATTTTTATCTCGTTCCCATTGACATATATCGAAAAAGTGATAGAATATTACCATAAAATGCGATGAAAAAGAATGAATATAACTTCAATTTAAAGAGAGCTAATGGTTGGTGGAAATTGGTAATATGGATTATATGTGGAACTTTTGAGCATTGTAAAAAAGAGAGGATAGAATATTTCAACAAGAACTAAATATTAACAAATGAAAAATTTAATATTTAAGCTAGTTGGAATTAGTACATCAATTAGGGTGGAACCGCGGAAAAATATTTCGTCCCTAGCTTTATAGGCTAGTGGGCGTTTTTTGTATTTAAAATAAAACAAAATCTACTAAAATACAACAATAACCACAGCCGAAAAAATAAAGGAGGTTTTTTATATGGTAGATTCAATGGAAAAAATTGTAAGTTTATGCAAAAACAGAGGATTTATATATCCTGGTTCAGAAATTTATGGAGGTCTAGCTAATACTTGGGATTACGGTCCTTTAGGTTCAGAGCTTAAAAACAACGTAAAAAAAGCATGGCAAAAGAAATTTATACAAGAATGTAAATACAATGTAGGATTAGATGCTGCAATATTTATGAATCCTGAAACTTGGGTTGCAACAGGACATGTTGGAGGTTTTAGTGATCCATTAATAGATTGTAAAGAATGTAAAACAAGACATAGAGCAGATAAATTAATAGAAGAATGGGCAACACAAAATGGTCAAGATTTAGTTGCTGATGGTTGGTCTGATGAAGAAATGATTAAATTTATGGATGATCACAATATAAATTGTCCGAACTGTGGAAAACACAATTTTACAGGAATTCGTAAATTCAATTTAATGTTCAAAACATTCCAAGGTGTAACAGAAGATTCAACATCACAAATATATTTAAGACCAGAAACAGCACAAGGTATATTTGTAAATTTCAAAAATGTAATGAGAACTACAAGAAGAAAATTACCAACAGGTATAGCTCAAATTGGTAAGGCTTTCAGAAATGAAATAACACCAGGTAACTTTACATTTAGAACTCGTGAGTTTGAACAAATGGAATTAGAATTTTTCTGTAAACCAGGTTCAGATGAAGAATGGTTCAAATATTGGGAAGAATTCTGCAAAAACTGGTTATTATCACTTGGAATGGACGAGAACAACATTCGTCTAAGACAACATAGTAAAGAGGAGCTTGTTTTCTATAGCAAAGGAACAACAGACATAGAATTCAAATTCCCATTTGGTTGGGGAGAGCTATGGGGAATAGCTGATAGAACAAATTATGATTTATTAAGACATATGGAACATTCAAAACAAGATTTATCATACTTAGATCCAGAAACAAATGAAAAATATATACCATATGTAATAGAGCCATCACTAGGATGCGATAGAGCTACACTTGCATTTTTATGTAACAGCTATGAAGAAGAAGAAATTGCAGAAGGTGACACAAGAACAGTATTACATTTACATCCAGCATTAGCACCATACAAAGTTGCTGTACTTCCACTATCTAAAAAATTAAGTGAAAAAGCTATAGAAGTATATGAAAAATTATCAAAAGACTTCATGTGTGACTATGACGAAGCGGGAAGTATCGGAAAAAGATATAGAAGAGAAGACGAAATAGGAACACCATATTGTGTAACAATAGACTTTGATACATTAGAAGACAACCAAGTTACTGTAAGAGATAGAGATACAATGGAACAAGTTAGAATTTCTATTGATGAATTAAATAATTGGATAAAAAATAAAATAGAATTTTAATTTCAGTGAATATATATTTACTACGATATTAATATAGCCCAAAAGATAAAAAAGTACATTATATTCAGACTAATTTTAGGAGGAAATGTAGAAATGAAGAGAAAATTTATACTAATAATAAGTGTAATAATAATTCTAATTATATCTGTATGTGTTTTATTATTAAATAAAAGCAAAGAAGTTGCAAAAAATAGTGATGAAATATATATAAACGTTGAAAATGAGTTTATGGCTGAAAATACTAATAATGTTACAAATAATATAATATCAGAAAAAAATGAAGAAAAAACGATTAGTACTGCAAGTAATGAGCAAAAAGTAGATAAAAATGTTAATCAAAATAACGTTGATGTAAATAAAAAAGTAGAAAAAACAGAAAATAAAAATCAAACAAGCTCAAACAGCAATATTAGTAAAGAAAATAATGCACCAACTGGTAAAACTACATATTATATCAAGGTAAATTATGGAGCTAATGCAGTTACTATATACAAAAAAGATGAAAACGGTTATTACACAGTTCCAGTAAAGGCAATGATTTGTTCATGTGGAACTGCAACACCGAAAAGTGGTGTTTATAAAACATCTAAGGGATATGAATGGGGAACTTTAGAAGGAGGAACATATGGTAGGTATTCTACTAGAATAAAGGGTGGCATTTTATTTCACTCTGTTCCATATGTGTCAGAAAGTGAGGATTCATTAGAATATTGGGAATATGATAAATTAGGAACGACAGCATCTTTAGGTTGTGTTAGACTTGCAGTGGCTGATTCAAAATGGATATTTGATAATTGTGAAGTTGGAACTCAAGTCGAGTTTTATTCAGATACAAATCCAGGACCACTAGGAAAACCAACTGCCCAAAAAATATCTGATAATGAGAAATGTAGAAATTGGGATCCAACAGATACTTCTCCAAATAGCCCATGGGTCAATGGGGACGGTTCTCTTTGACAACCACAAAAAAATACAGAATTTTTCTGTATTTTTTTTGCATGAAACGGAACATAAACAGTTGACACACTGAAAGTTATTTTGGAATTATGGAAAGTAAGTAAAAGGAAAAAAATAAGGAAGAAACGGGAAAGTGTTGAAGCAATTGACAATATTGAATTGGGAAAAATTACATAATTGTACTTGACATAATTATTGATAATATGCTATACTTTATTCAGATGTTTCGAAAGAAACATACTTTGTACTAAGGAGGTCGAAAGACCATGGGAATTAACATTGACACAACCGCAGCTCGCAAAGCTGCACAGGATGCTCACGCAAAAGCTGAAAAAGCAAATCAGACTGCACAGTCTGCTATCGAAGAAGCTAATGCTATTGCAGAGCGCATTAAAGCAATTCCTCATACTAATAGTATGGAAGAGCTTGACGTAGCCCTTGCAAAGGCTATCCGTGGTTAAAATTCCCCAAAGAAAAAGCCGATGAAGATTTTATTTCTTTCATCGGCTTTTGTCGTTAACTTAAATGGTAAACCAGGATTATGGGTCAATGGGGACGGTTCTCTTTGACAACAATAAAAAAACTACAGAATTTTCCTGTATTTTTTTGTTGCATGGAACAAAACATAAACAGTTGACGCACTGAAGATTATTTCCTTATTATGGAAAGTAAATAAAAAGAAAAGATGAAGGAAGAAACAGATACGGTTCTTGCAAGTGTTTGCAAGGAACCTTAAATCACTTAATAAATAAAAGAGTTGAAGCAATTGACTTTGAGCGATTAGAAGGAAAGTGCATAAAATTACTTGACATATACACAGTAAATGGTGATAGAATTATGATATATCAAACTGAAATGGTGCAATAAAATTTTATGAGGAGAATATAAATCATGGAAAGTTTAAAGGAATATAGACCTAGTATAATTAATAAACTAAAATTATTTCTAAGCAGAATTGAACAAAGAAAAACAATTGAAAAAAATTTAGATAAATTAGATATCAGTTTATTTTCTTCCAATAATATTGATTATATAATACAAAATAAAGAAAAATTTAAAAGTACAAGTGGTATGCCAGATCCACAAAAAGAAATTATGACTATTGAAGATAAACTTGGAATAGTAATGGACTTTTTCAATGATTTAAATTCTAGTTTAGGGAAAAAAGTTAAAGATACATATTTAAAATATAAAACGCAAATTTATTTTGATGAGTGCAGTGATAAAAATAAAGAAATTGGTGATGGTTTCACTAGCGGACATAATAGAAGTACATCCATTATGTGTGGCGATGGTATTGAAAGACCAAATCTTATAGCAAGAATTTGTACCAATAAAAATAATGCACTAGATATATATAATATAGCTCACGAATTCACACATATATTGCTAAACGAAAATACTAAAGAAAAAAACATTAGTGCTGAAAACCAAGAAATTGCAACTAGATTTACAGAAATCTTGTTGGGCGAATATATGGAAAAAAGAAAAATTATCACAACAGAAGACAAAGAAAATCACAACATATGTATATCAGGCGAAATAGATAAAGCATATCAGCTCAATGAATATAGAATTTTAAGAAACCTAATTAAAAACAATGGAAATAAATTTGATAAGAAATTAGAAAAAACATGTATTTCTAAATATTGCAAAGGAAATAAAAACTGGTATTACCAAATATTATCAAACATAGCATATAGATTAGAAAGAACCGGCAAAGTAGACGGTTTTCAAAATTACTTAAGATTTGTTAATTCAGCAGCAGAATGTGATAAATTAAAACAAGCATATATTGAAAATCCCGATTTAATAAAAAAAGCTTTTTCTCAATGTTTAATGAGTCAGCATAGTATTACGTACAATGATGTAGTGAAAAAGAGGTCAATGGGGACGGTTCTTTTTGACACAAAAAACATTGACGTTTTACAGCAAGTAAAGAAAAAAGATACATACGAAATTACTCATTAAATTGAATTAATTTTATAAAAGATAAAAAATAATATTCTAAGTTATGTTAACTGCAAAGATACAAGAGTTAAGGGAAAATTACTGGAATTTTTATTACAGAATTGCATTGTTTTATATAATATAATAAGTTCAGTAGATTTTTTTCTAATTTGAAAATCTTTCTACATCATTCGATATCCACCCACTTTGATAAATCCTCTTAGTAGAGGTAGAAAGGAAAACAGATGCTTAAAGACATTCAGGAAGCAATCGAAAGTTTGGAAGCGCGCATTGAAGCAGAAGAAAAACAGATTCGGCTCATGAAAAATGATTTGAGAGCTTTAAAAGAAAGACTTCCGCAGGGAACTGAAATTACAGGCGCAAAATCATTACCAGAATCTTTGGACGAATTGTTCAGACAATTTTTTATTCAGAATGATACTCGTGGTTTAATTAAACGAGTAGATACTGTGTTAGCTAGAAATAATATATCTATTGATGATTTATACAATATCTCATTTATGAAGCTATCCTCATTATCGTGTGCCTCTGGACATGTAGTTTTTATTATTATCGCAGTTCTTGAACACTACGGCATAGAGATTGAGATTCCAGAATATAAAAGTTCAAATAAATCAAAAATGATTGCAAAACAGGTAAAGGAACTTTTGCCTGGTTACAGAGAAAGAATTATCTTTAAGTAAGCAAAAAGAACCTCCCATCACTGGGGGTTTTTGTCAATAGGTGTCAATAGGGGACGGTTCTTTTTGACACAAAAACATTGCCATTTTTACATCAAAAATAAAGAAAAAGCTAAATACATACGTAAAAATTCAACCTAAAAGCTATTGTATATCCTTCTGATTGTTTCTCTTCCTATATTTAATTCTTTTGAAATTCATGGATGAAGCACCAATTTTTTTATACCTCGCTTTCAGTTTTTTTACATAGCGCTCTGAAAAATTCAACCTGTTTGCTGCAACTTTGATAGTCATAGTTCCAGTAATACAACTTTGTATTACTGCTTTTTTTAATTCTTCTTTTTTATTCATAACAGTTCTCATACCTCCATTATATCATAGGGTGAACTTTTCATAAGTTAATTTTATAGGGTGATCATATCATAAATTAGGTTAAATTTAAGAAATAATTGCAATTTACATAAAATTATGTTATAATATTAGTATGATTGGGAATTCACCCATGAAACACACTTTTAGTGTGGTAACATTGACAACCTTATATACAGGTATACAGGAGGAAAAAATATGGAGTATGGAAGAATCATGCATACTTTAGAATGTGACACTTTAACACCAGAGAAACTTCTTGAAGCCATCTTAAAAATGGTAAGAGAAAGTTACTTTCTTGTAAAAAAAGCCATCGAGGCAATTCCCGATAAGGAAATAGAAAACTTCTTGAATGAAGCTTTTCTTATTTCAAGAATTAGAGTTAATTTCTTTGAAAGAAATGTGTACTTTGAGGATTGTTTTACAAAAGAGCACATTTTTTCTTTTACACCAACAGAAAAAGATTTTTTCGAAGGAAATGCGTTCATTAAGATTGAGGTACTTCCTCTTAGAAAGGCAATTGAAATATGCTACGAAGACCTTGAATTCTCAGATTCATACATCCGAGAGATGTTCGAAAATTTGGATTTCAAAGCGTATTTCGGTAAGTATTTTATCGGAGAAAATCTGGCAACAAGCGATATAATCGTCTCTGAGGAGTTCTTTGCTAATTAATTAAAACCTACTGTCATCTACAGAAAAAGGTTGCAAAAAAAGTCCCTCTCATTTGGGGACTTTTTTGTTGCTCTGTCAATGGGGACGGTTCTTTTTGACACAAAAACATTGCCATTCTTACATCAAGAATAAATAAAAAGCTAAATACATACGTAAAAATTCAACCTAAGAGCTATTGTATAGCCTTCTAATTGTTTCTCTTCCTATATTTAATTCTTTTGAAATATTTCTTAAAGAAATATGTTTTTTATCTTTCAATAATCTTATAAGATCCGATAAAATAATTTTATTATTTTTTAATTCTGAAGTATCTATATGATATTCCTCTAAAAATTTTCTAATAAAATCTTTGCACTCAGTATTATTATTTTTATCATCATCCACATCGATAAAGACATATTCATCATCCAAATCTTTATTATTTAAATCCTTATTGAATTTTTTATAATTTGAATAAGGATAATCTTCGGCTTTTTGGCAAATACCAGCTTTTACAGGATTATTAAAGATATAATTTATGCAATTATATAAGTGTTTCTTACTGTAGATTCCTTCAGCCTTATATCTATCTCGAAAAACATAGCCTACTCTATTGTATTTTTTATTATAGTACATACTATATCGTATGTTAAGACGTTGCATGTATTTGCTAAGATCTTTTAAACTATTGGATTCAATTAAAATATGTGTATGATTATTCATAATACAATAAGCAATTATATTAATTTTATGTTCAGTAAGTAAATCATACATTATTTTTATATAATACTTAATATCTTGTGTTTCATCAAAAATATAGCTTTTATTAATTCCTTGGGTAATAATATGAAAAAAAGATGTTTGAATAAAACTTCTTGGTTGTCTTGGCATAAAATCTCCTAAATATTGTGAAATAAAATTATATATATAATATCATAAGAATAATAAAAAAAATGTCGAAATGTGCTTTACTACATAATTTTTTGGAATTAATAGACAAAGTTGTCAAAAAGTTCCGTCCCCATTGACATATTTTTTTGATTTTATGTTATAATAATTACAAATTTACAAAAGAATATATTTAAGGAGGAAATAAACTTATGAATAAAAAATATGTATATCTTTTTAAAGAAGGTAATGCAAGTATGAAAGAGCTACTTGGCGGAAAAGGTGCCAATTTAGCTGAAATGACATCTTTAGGGATGCCAATACCTCAAGGTTTTACAATTACAACAGAGGCTTGTAACAAATATTATGATGATGATGAACAAATTTCTAAAGAAATTTTAGAGCAAATAGATTCTGCTCTTATATATTTGGAGGATCATACAGGTAAAAAGCTTGGAAGTAAAGAAAAACCTTTATTAGTATCTGTAAGATCAGGGGCTAGAGCTTCTATGCCGGGTATGATGGATACTGTTTTAAATTTAGGTATGAATGATGAAGTTGTTCAGACTTTTGCCGAGAAAAATAGAAGATTTGCTTTTGATAGTTATAGAAGATTTATACAAATGTATAGTGATGTTGTTAAGGAAATACCTAAAAAATTATTTGAAGATGCTATTGATACTAAAAAACAACAAAGAAATTTGAAATTAGATACTGATATGGATGCTAATGACTTGGAAGATTTGGTAAAAGTATTTAAAGGGATTTATAGAGATTATCTACATGAAGAATTTCCACAAGATACTAAATTACAATTAATTGAATCTATTAAGGCTGTATTTAGATCTTGGAATAATCCAAGAGCAATCACATATAGAAAATTGAATGATATACCATCTGATTGGGGAACTGCTGTTAATATACAAGCGATGGTATTTGGTAATATGGGAGAAGATTGTGGTACAGGTGTTGCTTTTTCTAGAAATCCAATTAATGGTAAAAAAGAGGTTTTTGGAGAATTTTTAATGAATGCACAAGGTGAAGACGTTGTTGCTGGTATACGTACTCCTCAGTCTATTGATACTTTAAAATATATTAATAAACAAGCATATGATGAATTTGTTAAATTTGCTGATAGATTGGAAAAACATTATAAAGATATGCAAGATATGGAATTTACTATTGAGCATGGTAAATTATATATGTTACAAACAAGAAATGCTAAACGTACAGCAGTTGCAGCTTTAAAAGTTGCTGTAGACTTAGTTTTAGAGGGAATGATTGATGAAAAAGAAGCTGTGCTAAGAGTTGAGCCAAACCAATTAGAGCAATTGCTACACCCTAACTTTAATCAAGAAGCTCTTAAAAAGGCTAAACCTATAGCTAAAGGATTACCTGCATCTCCAGGTGCTGCTACAGGTAAAGTTGTTTTTACTGCAGATAAAGCTAAAGAGCTTAAAGAAGCGGGAGAAAAAGAGCTTGTATTGGTTAGACTTGAAACATCACCAGAAGATATTGAAGGTATGGTTGTTTGTAGTGGTGTTCTTACAGTTAGAGGTGGAATGACTTCTCATGCAGCAGTTGTTGCTCGTGGTATGGGAACTTGTTGTGTTGCTGGCTGTGGAGAGCTTATTGTTAATGAGGATGAAAAGGTATTTTATACTAAAGATGGTAAAGCATTCCACGAAGGTGATTATATTTCTTTAGATGGATCTAATGGTAATGTTTATGGAGAAAGAATTGATACTGTAGATGCATCTATTTCAGGTGATTTTGCAACTCTAATGGGTTGGGCTGATAGTATAAGAAAATTGAAAGTTAGAGCTAATGCTGATAATGTTAGAGATGCTCAAAAAGCCTATAATTTTGGAGCTGAAGGTATAGGATTATGCAGAACAGAACACATGTTCTTTGAGCCAGATAGAATTGCAGCTATTAGAGAAATGATAGTATCTAAAACACATGAACAAAGAGCTTGTGCACTTTCAAAAATACTTCCTATGCAAAGAGCTGACTTTGAAGGTTTATATAGATCTATGAGAGGATATCCAGTTGTAATAAGATTATTGGATCCACCTCTTCATGAGTTTTTACCACATGATGATGAGGAAATTAAAGCTTTATCACAAGATATGGGATTAAGTTTTGATGAACTTAAAGATATTGTAACTGACTTACATGAGTTTAATCCTATGATGGGTCATAGAGGTTGTAGACTTGATGTAACATTCCCTGAAATCGCTGAAATGCAAACAAGAGCTATTATAGAAGCAGCTATTAATGTATATAAAGAAGGAGTAAAAATTGTTCCAGAAATAATGATTCCTTTAATAGGTGATGAAAAAGAGCTTAAATTTGTTAAAAATATTATAGTAAAAACCGCTGACGAAATCATTGAGAAATCTAATATTGATTTGAAGTATCAAGTAGGAACAATGATTGAAATACCTAGAGCTTGTTTAATAGCAGATGAAATTGCAAAAGAAGCGGAATTCTTCTCTTTTGGTACAAATGATTTAACACAGTTAACTTATGGATTTAGCCGTGATGATGCTGGAAAATTCTTAAAAACTTATTATGAGAAAAAGATTTTTGAAAGTGATCCATTCCAAAAAGTTGATCAAATTGGGGTTGGTAAACTTATGAAAATGGCAATAGAAGATGCTAAAAAAGTTAGACCTAATATAGAGCTTGGAATATGTGGAGAGCATGGAGGAAATCCACCAACTGTAGAATTTTGTCATAATATAGGATTAACATATGTATCATGTTCACCTTTCCGTGTGCCAATAGCACGTTTGGCAGCAGCACAAGCAGCAGTTAAATTTGAAAAATAAGGGGAGAAAGAAGAGCAAAGAAGAAAAAAGAAAAGAAAGGAAAAGACGGAAAAAGGAAGAGAAAGAGGAGGGAAAGAGGAGGGAAAAGGGGACGGTTCTCATTGACAACCTTAAAAAAAGGTTGTCAATGAGAACCGTCCCCTTTTCCCTCCTCTTTCCTCCTCTTTCTCCTTCTTCCGCTTTTCTCTTCCGCTCTTTCTTTCTTCTTTCTGGCACCCTCCAATTTTCCCAAAAAGTTTCATCACCATTGACATATTTTTTTGAATTAAATATAGAATTAAATATAGAAAGGTTTGGTGATGATTTTATAATGAATAAATATAGAGTTGCTTTAGTTGGAACTACAGGTGTAGTTGGCAGAATTACAAGAAAAGTTTTAGAAGAGCATAATTTACCTATAAGTGAATATAAATTGTTTTCTTCAAGTAAATCAGCTGGCTCAAAAATTGTTTTTGATGGTAGAGAATATGTAGTGGAAGAATTAAACGAACATTCTTTCGATAATAATAAATTTGATTATGCTATTTTTACAGCAGGAGGCAAAGTGTCCGAAAAATATGCACCTTTGGCAGCACAAAACAAATGTACGGTGATTGATAATAGTAGTTTTTTTAGAATGAATAAAGATGTTCCATTAATAGTTCCTGAAGTAAATATTGATGATATAGATAATAATAATGGGATTATAGCAAATCCAAATTGCTCTACAATACAAGCTGTTGTTGCTTTAAGTCCGTTAGATAAAAAATATAAAATAAAAAGAATTGTTTATTCTACATATCAGGCTGTTTCTGGAGCTGGTTTGGGTGGAATACAAGATTTAGAATCTGGAATTGAAAATTATGTAGGTAACACCAAACATGAATTAAAGAAATTTCCGTATGAGATATTTAATAATTGTATACCTCAAATAGATGATTTTGTTGATGATAGATATACTAAAGAAGAGCATAAGATGATTAATGAAACAAGAAAAATACTAAAAAAATCAAATTTACCTATTACAGCTACTACTGTTAGAGTTCCTGTTTTTAATTCACATGCAGAATCTATTAACATTGAGTTTGAGAAGGATTTTGAAATAAATGATTTAATTGATACATTAAAATGTGCTCCTGGAATTGTTGTTAAAGATGATATAACTAATAACATATATCCTATGCAAATTGATACTAACAATCAAGATAAAGTTTTTGTAGGAAGAATAAGAAGAGATTATAGTGTGAAGTCTGGAATTAATTTATGGGTTGTTGCTGATAATACAAGAAAAGGTGCTGGAAGTAATGCTGTTCAGATATTAGAATATCTAGTTAATAGAAATAGTAAAAAGTAAAATAATAAATGATAAAATAAAAAACGAACAAAAATTCGTTATATATAAATACTATGAAAAAAGATTGATTTATTACTTGAGTTAATATATAGTGTTACTAATCTATTATTAGATTTGATTTCTGGGAAATTAATAGTTGTAATTATTATTTAGAAAGGATGGTTTTATATGAAGAAGATTATTTTTAAAGGATGTGGAACAGCTATTGCGACACCGTTTAATGAAAACGGAGTTAACTTTGAGGTTTTTAAACAGCTTATTGATAATCAGATAAAAGAGGGAGTAGATAGTATTATTGTTTGTGGTACTACTGGAGAATCTGCTACAATGTCAGAAGCGGAAAGAAAAGATACTATTAAGTTTGTTGTTGATACTGTTAATAAAAGAGTTCCTGTTATAGCTGGTACGGGATCTAATAATACTAAATCAGCAATTGAAATGACTAAATATGCAGAGTCTATCGGAGTAGATGGAGTATTAGTTGTAACTCCATATTACAATAAAGCTACTCAAAAAGGATTGATAGAGCATTTTACTAAAATTGCGAAAGAAACAACTTTACCTATAATAATGTATAATGTTCCTGGTAGAACGGGAGTAAATATATTACCTGAAACATGTTATGAGTTATCAAAAATAGATAACATAGTTGCTATAAAAGAGGCTAGTGGTAATATATCTCAAGTTGCTAAGATTGCATCTTTATGTGGTGATGATTTAGCTATATATTCAGGTAATGATGACCAAATAATACCAGTACTATCATTAGGTGGAATTGGAGTAATATCTGTGTTATCTAATATAAAACCTAAATTTACACATGATATGGTATATGATTTCTTTAATGGAGATGTAAAAGAAGCTTGTAAGAAACAATTGGATTCTATTGAGTTAATTGATTGCTTATTTTCTGAAGTAAATCCTATTCCTGTTAAATCTGCTTTAAATATATTAGGTTATGATTATGGTATTCCAAGATTACCTTTGACTGAATTGAGTGAATCTAATAAAGATAAATTAAAAAAGACTATTTTTAAAATTTAAAATAAATTAGTAATATATTAGGAAACTTTATAAAGTGGTTAATTGTAATTAATAAAGTTTCCTGATATATATTATGTAGGAGGTATATATGGTTAAAGTTCTTATAAATGGTTGTAATGGTAAAATGGGACAAGAGCTTGCTAATCTTGTTAAAATTGATAATGATTGTGTTTTAGTTGGTGGATTGGATAAAGAGCAGACAGGAGAATTTACATTTCCTGTGTATACTGATTATAACAAGATTATAGAAGAAGCGGATGTTATTATTGATTTTTCTGTTCCAGTTGCTACAATGAATGTGCTAGAATATGCTAAACAAAAACATATTCCAATAGTAATAGCAACAACTGGTTTTTCAAGTGAGCAAGAAGCGGAAATATTAAAATATAGTAAAGAAATACCTATTTTTAAATCTGCAAATATGTCTTTGGATATTAATTTAATGTGTAGAATAGTGGCAAATTTAGCACAAATTTTAAAAGGAAATGATATTGAGATAATTGAAACACATCACAATCGAAAAATAGATAGCCCAAGTGGCACAGCTATGTTACTTGCTGATTCTATAAATAAAGCTTTGAATAATTCAATGTCATATGAATTTAATAGACATGATAAACATGAAAAAAGATCTAAAAATGAAATTGGAATTAGCTCTGTTAGAGGTGGTAATATTGTAGGAGAGCATTCAGTAATATTCTTTAGCGAAAATGAAAGTTTTGAAATAAAACATACAGCATATTCAAGAAGCCTGTTCGCTGATGGAGCACTTAAAGCAGCTAAATTTATGGTCAATGGAAAGTTTTCTAATGGATTATATGATATGAACGATATTTCTTGACTTTTGTACAATTTTTGTGTTATAAAAAATAGAATGATAAAATTAATATTATCAAATTTATTTGTGGAGGTATAAATTATGGAATTAAAAGGATCTAAAACAGAGCAAAATTTAATGACAGCTTTTGCAGGGGAATCTCAAGCTAGAAATAAATATACATATTTTGCAAGTAAGGCAAAAAAAGAAGGATATGAGCAAATTGCAGCTATTTTTGAAGAAACAGCTAATAATGAAAAAGAGCATGCTAAAATGTGGTTTAAGCTTTTAAATAATGGACAAATTCCATCTACAGCTGAGAATTTAAAAGCTGCTGCTGAAGGTGAAAATTTTGAATGGACAGATATGTATGCAGAATTTGCAAAGACAGCTAAAGAAGAAGGTTTTGATAGAATTGCATATTTATTTGAAGAAGTTGGAAAAATTGAAAAAGAGCATGAGGAAAGATATTTAAAATTATTGGATAATGTAAATGGAGAATTAGTATTTAGCAAAGATGGAGAAAAAATATGGAAATGTAGAAATTGTGGTCATATATGTGTAGGAAAAGAAGCTCCCGATGTATGCCCAGTTTGCAATCATCCTCAAGCATTTTTTGAAATAAAAGCTGAAAATTATTAAAATGTAAAGCTAAGGTTTGTATAATGCAGATCTTAGCTTTTTTTGAATAAAAATCATTTTACTGTTAATAATATTGACAACGAAATACATAATGCAAACAAAAAGTATATGAAGGTCAAGAAAACATTGACAAAGGTATACATATGATGTATAATATGTATAAGGATGTCAAAAAAGAGGGTGATTTTATGAATAATTATGAAAAAATAAAAGCCTTGTTAAAAGAAAATAATGGAATTTTATATGTAAAAGATTTGGAAAAACAAAATATACATAGACAATATCTTAAAAATCTAGAAGAAAGAGGAGAAGTTATTAGACTTATAAAAGGTTTGTATGTAAGCTCTGATAAAGATGTAAATGAATTCTTTGTCATGGGAGAGCGATATAAAACAGGAATCTTTTCACATAATACAGCATTGTATTTTTACAAATTAACAGATAGAACACCTTTTAATTTAGATATGACTTTTCCAAGTAATGTGAGAGTGAATTTTGATTGTTTGGATGCACATTATATAAAACCAGAGCTTCATGATTTAGGGGCAACAGTAATGAATTTGGAAGATGGTACATCAATTAGAATCTATGATTTAGAGCGAACTATATGTGATATAATTCGTGATAGAAATAAGATTGATCCTCAAATTTTTAATAATGCTATGAAAGAATATTTTAAATTATCAAATAAAAACTTGAATTTATTGTATAAATATGCTAAAAAATTATGTATAGACAAAATTTTAAAACATTATATGGAAGTATTAGATAATTAGTAAACTAAAGACGTAATTGGAGGAACAGAATATGAAGAAAAATACAATGAGTTTAAAAGCTACAATAAATAATATAGCTAAAGAAAATAAGGTGTCAGCTCAATCAGTATTACAAACATACATGTTAGAGCGATTATTAGAAAGAATATCAGTATCCCAATATAAAGATAACTTTATATTAAAAGGAGGGATGCTGATTTCTGCTATGTTGGGAATAGATAGTAGAACAACAATGGATATTGATACTACAATAAAGGGTTTTGAGTTAACAGAAGAGAATGTAAAAAAGATTATGGAAGATGTCTGTAAAATAGATTTACATGATGATATAACTTTGAAGATAAATAGGGTAGAGGAGATAAGAGAAAATGATGATTATAATGGGTATAGATTGACTTTTGAAGCAAAATATATGAATAATATGCCTGTTATTATGAAAATTGATGTTACAACAGGTGATAAAATAACATATAGAGAGATTGAATATAGTTTTGAATTAATGTTAGAGAACAGGAAAATCAATATTTGGTCATATAATGTAGAAACAGTTTTGGCAGAAAAATTCGAGGCTATAATAAAAAGGGGAGTTTTAGGAACAAGAATAAGAGATTTTTATGATGTTCATATGTTATTGAAAACCCAAATAAAAAATGTTGATAAAAAAACATTAAGAGTTGCAATAATGTATACAGCAGAGCATAGGGGGTCTTTAGACATTATGAAACAATGGAAAGAGATTGTTGAGGAATTAAAAGATGATGAAACAATGATAAGTCAATGGAAGAGATATAAGAAAAATAATTTTTACGCTGAAGGGATAGATTATAAAGATTTAATAGACAGTATAATTGTGATTGGCGAAATATGGGATGGAAACTTTGAAGGTGGAGAAGTAGAGCTAGATAATAGTAAACTTTGTTTAGTATAAAATAGCCAAGATAAATAATTGATTTATATGGTAGATGAATATATATAGGAAAATAAAAAAAGGCAGTAAATACTGTCTTTTTTTGCATACAAATTTTGTTTTATAATTTGGCACATGAACTATATTTTAAACAAAATAAATGTTATTAATGTTTGTTTTGGCTCTAAAAAGAGCTAGCTTTTATACTAGTCAAAGAAACATAACAAGTTGACGCCTCGGAGATTATTTTGAAGTTATGTAAATAATTTGAGAAAATGTCAAAATCCTATAAGCAAAATTAACATAAAATCATAGTATATAATGAAGGGGGAATAGATATGGATTTGAGAAATAAAAAAATTGGTATTGTTATGACTGGATCATTTTGCACATTTTCAAAAGTTATTGAACAAATAAAAGTGCTTGTTAAAATGGGGGCTGATGTTATACCAATTATGTCTTTTAATAGCTATAATTTGGATACAAAATTTGGTAAAGCAGAGGAGATTATAAACGAAATAGAATACATAACAAATAAGAAAATATTAAATACAATTCAAGGAGTAGAGCCGATAGGTCCTAAAAAGATGACTGATATAATGCTTGTTGCACCATGCTCTGGTAATACTTTAGCAAAATTGGCAAATGGCATTACTGATACTCCAGCTGTAATGGCGGTTAAATCTCATTTAAGAAATGGAAATCCTGTTGTTATAGCAGTATCTACTAATGATGGACTTTCTGGATCTGCGGAGAATATAGGTAAATTATTAAATAGGGCAAATTACTTCTTTGTACCGATTAGGCAAGATAATCCAATTACCAAACCGAGATCTTTGGTTTTTGATGATAAGTATATAGTGAAAACTTTGGAAAGTGCTTTAGATAGGGAACAAATTCAACCAATATTACTTTAAAGATAAACATAACAAGTTGATGCCTTGGAGATTATTTTTAAAATATGTAAACTAATTTCTGCCAACATTCATGTTCTTATTTTTGTTACTATTTATTGTTATTTGTCTTTAGATAAATCGGATAAGACTCCTAAGCTACACGTTAGTTTTTGTTCAATTTTTTTTGGTCCGGAGATGTAGATATATATATTAAAATTCGTGACTTGCTGGTCGCCCATACAAAGTGGTGTGAGAATGGTAGTGCCCTCATTTAAATTGGGTGACATCATAAAAGCAACTAAATGCTCCCAAGCTGCACGTTAGTTTTTGTTCAATTTTTTTGGTCCGGAGATGTAGATATATATATTAAAATTTGTGACTTGCTGGTCGCCCATACAAAGTAGTGTGAGAATGATAGTGCCCTCATTTAAATTGGGTGACATCATAAAAGCAACTAAATGCTCCCAAGCTGCGCGTCACTTCTTTTTAATATATATATCTACATCTCCTACTCTACTAATTTTAATTGATTTATAATAGTAAATAGTAACATTTTTTACTTTATGTTAGTTAATAAGTGACATATTTTTTAGTATTTTTGGTTTTTAGTGTTGATTCTTAATAGTTTATTTGTTAAAATAAACTAGACATTTTGTCGAATTAAATAAACAGGAGGAATTAATCAATCTAGATTATCTTGTAATTATAGATGTTTTTAGTGTTAAAAAGATTGGTTATATAAGTGTAGTATGAATAAAACAAAAAGGAAAATTTTTGAAGCTTCTATGAAATTGTTTGCTGAAAAAGGTTATGATGCAACAAGTGTTGAGGAAATTACTTCTGTAGTTGGTGTGGCAAAGGGAACATTATATTATCATTTTTCTAGTAAGGAAGAGATTTTCTACTTTTTGGTAGAAGAAGGTATGAAATTGTTACAAAACAGTATTATTATTAAAACATCTCAAAAAAGCAATTCTATAGAAAAATTAAAATCTGTCGTTTTAATTCAATTAAAGATATTATATAAATATCAAGATTTTGTTACGATACTTTTAAGTCAAATGTGGGGGAATGAACCTAGAAATAAGAAATGTAGAGAATACATTAAACAATATTTGAATATTATTGAAGGTATTGTAAATGATGGAATAAAAAATAATGAACTTATAAATGCAAATTCAGAAACAATTGCTATTCAAATATTTAGTACAACCTGTGTAAGTTTGCTATATAAATCAGATAAAGAATATGAAATAAATATAAATGATACTTATAAAGAATTGGAAAATATATTATTTAGAGGATTATTGAAAGATGAAAGGAAATTTTATAATGGAAAAAAAAGGTAA
Source organism: uncultured Clostridia bacterium (assembly GCA_934180065.1). Lineage (GTDB taxonomy): Bacteria > Bacillota > Clostridia > TANB77 > CAG-508 > CAG-492. The sequence goes on from CAKPRA010000004.1 coordinate 68,257, forward strand.
TGGTAAAAGATATATTCAAAATCAAATATTAAATGATGATGTTAAATCTAAAAAGCATAAAAAGAAAAATGGAATTATTTCAAAAATGTTTAATGGGGTTTCAAACTTAATTATATTAGGAGCTGTTGTAGGATTATTTCTTTTATATGGTCCATTTACTGGATTTAGAGATTGGTACATAACAACAGCTATGACTACTATGACTCATCAATATTTGGCTACTTGGTTCTATAGTAGCGAAACAATAGAAGAAGTTTTAAATAGAAATAGAATAATAGAAATTAATTCTGTAACAGACCCATCACTTGTTTCAACTACAGTTGCAGCATCAGCTCCTGTTGTTCAATCTTATACAGAATATGATAAAGAATTATTAGAATTAGATTCAAATCATCCGGAATATAAGATTATTAAAATAAATGAGAAAAAATTTTCTGGGTATTTGGCAGCTGTATATGATCCTTCTGATTTACATGTATTAGTTACTGAAAAACTTGGAAAGTCTGGTCAATATATTACCACTATGGCACAAAAAAATGAGGCTAAATTAGCAATAAATGGAGGTTTTTTTGTTGATTTAAAAGAAGATCGTACTGGTGGTACACCTTTAGGTTTAACTATTGCTAATGGAAAAGTTATTACCGATAAATCTTATTCTGATGAAGGTGGAATGATTGGTTTTGATACTAATAATAAGTTAATATTAGGAAAGGTAACAGTTCAAAAAGCTAAAGAGCTAAATATACGAGATTGTGTTACAAGTGGTCCATTTTTAATAATAAATGGCGAGTCTTCAAAAGTATTAGGTAATGGTGGTTGGGGAACTGCTCCAAGAACTGCCATTGGTCAAAGAAAAGATGGTGTAGTGCTAATGCTGGTTGTAGATGGAAGAAGAGTGGGAAAACCTGGTGCTTCAATGAATGATTTAATTGAGATTATGGAACGATATGGAGCATATAATGCTGCTGCTCTAGATGGTGGTACATCAAGTGTTATGGTTGAAAATTATAAAATTATTAATGATCCTATTGATAGTGATGGAAAACATAAAACAAGGCCAGTTGCTACAGGATGGGGTATAGTAAAGCAAGATGATTAAGGCTATAGAACCTGTAAATATGGGTAATATTTGATTTTATATATAGCATATTTGGATACATTTAAATATTAAAGATTTTATATTGGATTTTGCTAAAAATTTGAGTGAATAAGTAATAAAATACTTGTTCGCTCATTTTTTATATAATAGGAAATAGTTTGAAACTTTTAGTTTCGTAACTCAAAGTGAAAATAAATATTTATTTTCAAAGGAAAGTCCAATATATAAGTATAATTTTACTTATGAGTAATACTGAAACTATGTACTATATTAAAATCAGATATTTTCATTCTTATACTATAAGGTATAAATTACAATAAATAGCATATATTATTTATAGGTGATTTGTATGAATGGTGATTTTAGCAATATAAAAAGAATTGCAAAAAATGTCTTAATCTTTTTTGTGTCTGTTGTACTAATTTGTTTAGCTTTCAAATTAGCTATTTTTTACATGCCTTTTATTGTTGCATTTGCATTATATTTGTTAATTGAACCTGTTATTAGATTTTGTATGAATAAGTTTAATTTTAAGAGAAAAACTAGTGCATTATTAATACTTATAATTGTACTAGCTATTATAATTGGATTTTTAGTGTGGGGGATTGCAACAATAATTTCTGAATCATCAAATCTATTAAACAATTTAAATGAATATATTAATATTATTTATAAATTTATACAAGAAAAAACGGCTAAATTGGATTTTAATAAATTACAATTATCAGATGAATTAAATCAAATATTGAACAATTCTACTCAAAATTTATTGGTGCATATATCTGAATTAACAAAAAATTTTTTCACAAGTTTGTTAGACAAGCTTACATCTATCCCGACTGTGGGATTTTATATAGTTATTACAATTATGTCATTATATTTTATAAGTACTGATAAAATATATATGATTGATCAACTTGAACATCATTTTCCAAAAAGTTGGGTTAAGAAACTAAATCAGCATATACACGGGATTGCTAGCTCTTTGGGAGGATATTTAAAAGCACAAGTTATTTTAATTTTAGTGTCTTTTATTATTTCGTTAATTGGGTTATACATTTATTCTTTTGTTGGATTTAATATTAAATACCCGCTTCTTGTTGCTTTAGGAATAGGCTTTATAGATGCATTACCAATATTAGGCTCTGGAACAGTAATGGTTCCATGGGCAATAATTTCAGCTTGTAAAGGTGATATAAATATGGGAATTGCTATTTTAATTTTATGGTTAATTATGACTGTAATTAGACAAATTTTAGAGCCTAAAGTGGTAGGAGGGCATATTGGAATACACCCAATATTTACCATTATTTCCATGTATACAGGAGTGAAATTCTGCGGAGTATTAGGGTTATTTGTAGGACCTATTATATTAATTATATTGAAAAATATATTTGAAACTACAATAGATAAAGGATTTGTAAAATCAATGTTAGAATAAATAACTATAAGTTTTCAGTAGGCACATAACTTCCATCTGGTGGATATACATATGGGTCTGCAGGAGCATCAACTTGCTTAATATTAGATATTTTAACAATAGGAATTTCAGAATGATAATTTCCCTTTTCGATAGTTCCTTCTACTTCTACCCAAGTATCATTAGAAAAAGATGAAGCTGTATTATATTCACATAAGAAACCAACAACAACAACCTTAGCTTGGTTTGTAGAATTAGTATCTATTATCATTTCTCTAGCCAAGACGAATTGACTATCAGAAAAATCATATAATCTGTATACAAAACCCACAAATTTGATTTTTTTACCAATATACTTATCTATATTCTCATTACAATCCTTTAGTATACTAGTATAATTAGCAACAGGAATTTCTGTTATCTCATTAAAGTTAACAGTATCTTTTACATATGTCTTTGAAGAGTTTTTTACTGAATAGTAGATAAACAACATTACTAGTAGTATAATAACTAAAATTAGAAAAGTAACAAGAAATTTCAATAATTTGTTTTTATTAATATTAATATTGCAAATAAACATAATTTTAAGACCTTTCATTTTTTATTTTTATAAATTTTATTATTATATTAAAAAAAATATGATTTTTGTTGCGAAAAAATATTTTTAGTGATATAGTACTGACAGATAAAAAAACTAAGACACATAAGACAGAAAAGGAGTAATTGTAATGAATTTATTTAATTATAGTAAAAAAGAGGTAAAAAGAGTTATGCCTCTAGTTGAAAAAATCAATAGTCTAGAAGACTCTATGAAAAAATTAACTGATTCTGAATTACAAAATAAGACAGTTGAATTTAAAGAAAGATTAGCTAATGGGGAAACTCTTGATGATTTATTACCAGAAGCTTTTGCTGTAGTTAGAGAAGCATCTGTAAGGGTTTTAGGAATGAGACCATTTGATGTTCAATTAATAGGTGGAATTATTTTGCACCAAGGTAGAATTGCCGAAATGAAAACAGGTGAAGGAAAAACATTAGTTGCAACATTACCTGCATACTTAAATGCGTTAACAGGAGAAGGTGTGCATGTAATAACAGTAAACGATTATTTAGCTAAATACCAAGGAGAAATGATGGGAAACCTATATAAATACCTTGGATTATCAGTTGGTATTATTGTTAATGGAATGAAACCAAATGAGAAGAAAGATGCATATAATTGTGATGTAACATATGGAACAAATAATGAATATGGATTTGATTATCTAAGAGATAATATGGTTATATATAAAGATCAATTAGTACAAAGAAAATTAAAATTTGCAATCGTAGATGAAATTGATAGTATTTTAATTGATGAAGCTCGTACACCACTTATTATATCTGGTAGAGCAAACAAATCTTCTAACTTATATTCTAAAGCAGATTCATTTGTTAGAAAGTTAACACCAAAAGTTATTGTTGAAGAAGATGTAAAAGATCTAGAGCAAGCAGAAGACAATGAAAAATATGACTATATAGTTGATTTAAAAGCTAAATCTGCAACATTAACAGATAAAGGTATTAAGAAAGCAGAAGAAGAATTTGGATTAGAGAACTTTAATGATTTAGAGAATTCTGAATTAGTTCATGATGTAAATCAAGCTTTAAGAGCTCATGGAATAATGAAAAAAGATATAGATTACATTGTAAAAAATGGAGAAGTTTTAATTGTAGATGAGTTTACTGGTCGTATTATGTATGGAAGAAGATATAATAATGGATTACATCAAGCTATCGAAGCAAAAGAGCATGTAAAAATTGCTGATGAATCAAAAACTCTTGCTACAATAACATTCCAAAATTACTTTAGAATGTATGAAAAATTATCTGGTATGACAGGTACAGCTAAAACAGAAGAATCTGAATTCCAAGAAATATATAAATTAGATGTTATTGAAATTCCAACAAATAAACCTATGATTAGAATTGACAATAATGATGTTATATATAAAAATGAAAGAGCTAAATTCAAAGCTGTTGTTGAAGAAGTTAAAGAAAGTCATAAAAAAGGACAACCAGTTCTAATTGGTACAGTTTCTATTGAAAAATCAGAAAAATTGAGTAAAATGCTTTCTGATGCTGGAATCAAACATGAAGTTTTAAATGCTAAACAACATGAAAAAGAAGCAGAAATTATCGCTCAAGCAGGTAAATTTGGTGCTGTTACAATTGCTACTAACATGGCAGGACGTGGTACTGATATTATGCTTGGAGGAAACAGCGAGTATTTAGCAAAACAACAATTAAGAATGGAAAAATATACACCAGAGCAAGTTGAAGAAGCTACAACATATTATGAAACAGATGATGAGCAAATTAAGAAAGAAAGAGCTCATTATAAAGAAGTTAGAGATAGTTATGAAGTAAAAATAAAATCTGAAAAAGAAAAAGTTGTTGAAGCTGGAGGATTAAAAATTATTGGTACTGAAAGACATGAATCAAGACGTATTGATAACCAGTTAAGAGGACGTTCAGGACGTCAAGGAGATCCAGGTGAATCAAGATTTTATATATCTCTTGAAGATGATTTAATGAAAATCTTCGGTGGTGATAGAATAATTTCTGTTTATGAAAAACTTGATGCTGATGAAAATATGCCTATAAATTCTAAGATGATTTCAAAAGCTGTAGAAAGAGCTCAAAAGAAGGTTGAGGGTAAAAACTTTAGTATAAGAAAACATGTACTTCAATATGATGATGTTATGAACTCTCAAAGAGAAATCATATATGCTCAAAGAAAGCAAGTTCTTGATGGCGAAAACCTAAAAAATAATGTTATGAGTATGATTGATGATTCTATAGATAGAATGGTTTATAGTTATGAATCAGAAGGAATTATTACTAACTCAGAATCATTATTACAAGATATTGAAAATTCTTTCGGTATTACTGAAGTTGAAGCTCTAAAAAATGATGTTGCTAAGCCTACAGATGTAATCGAAGAATTAAAAAATAAAACTCATGATATTTATGAAGCTAAGGAAAAAGAATTTGGCGAAGAAAACATGAGAGAGCTTGAAAGAGTTGTTATCTTAAAAGTTGTTGACCAAAAATGGATGGATCATATCGATGATATGGATGAGTTGAAAAATGGTATTGGTCTTCGTGCATATGCTCAAAAAGATCCAGTTGTTCAATATAGACTTGAAGGTGCTGATATGTTTGATGAAATGATTGAAGCTCTTAAAGATGATGTTGCTAAAATAATGTTAAATATTCAAAAGAAAGAAGAAAATGTTAAGAGATCTGAAACAGCAGAAATAACAGGTGCTGGACTTGAGGATACAGCTATAAATTTAGTTGATGGAACAGTTAAACCTAAAGAGGGTGGACTTAATAAAACTATAGTTAATGATGAACCTAAAGTTGGTAGAAATGATCCATGTCCATGTGGAAGTGGAAAGAAATATAAAAATTGTTGTGGAAGAAATCAGTAATTTCAAGGGTTACAGAGATTTTGATAAATTGACATAAATGTGAGAATTGAGCTTTTGTCGCCAATTTGTCGCCAAACAAATAAAATCTGTCGCCAAAATTTCTTAAAAGTGCTTATTTATCAATGAATACAGACTTGGCGACAAATATAAAATATTAAAAAAGTTTAATATTGACTGACATTGCAAAATATGCCAGTCTTTTTTCGTTCAATCGTTATTTGCAGATTGGAGGTAAAAATAAAATGGTAAATGTAAGAAAGAGAGGAAATGTTTATGAGTACAATTTTGATGTTGCTAAAATTGAGTGGAAAAGAAAACGAATTACAAAATCAGGTTTTAAAACAAAAGCAGAAGCACTAAAACAAGGAACAATAGCTTATAATGAATACTTAAATACTGGTAGGAAATTTGTATCAAACGAAATGAGTTATTCAGACTTTTTAGATTATTGGCTAGATAATCATTGTAAAATCAATTTAAAGTATCACACTATAGAAGCATATAGTAATATAGTTAAAACACATTTAAAACCAAATCTAGGCTTTTATAAACTATCTCAAATAACAAAACCAACGCTTCAAGATTTTTTAAATAAGATATATGTAGAAAAAGCATATAGTAAGAACTTTTTGAACAATATTAGGAAAGTATTAAAATGTTCATTTAATTATGCAGTAGATAATGAATATGTAAAAGTTAATCCTGCTGCAAATTTAAAACTACCTAAATATGATGAGCCACCAAAAGATGTAGCTCATATATTTACAACAGAGGAAATTAATACGATATTAGATAGATTTAAAAATAATCATTGTGTATATTATGCATTTTTAACAGCATATTGTACAGGATTAAGAATTGCAGAAGTATTTGCATTAACTTGGGATGATATAGATTTAAACAATAAAACAATAACAGTAAATAAAAATATATTAAAGAAGAATCAAGTAGGAGGAACAAAACAAAGACATATAAGTGGTAATTCAACAACGGTCTGGTATTTTGGAACATGTAAAACACAAACAAGTTATAGAACTATTCCAATTGGAGAAACATTACTTAAAGCATTAAAAGAATATAAAGAAGAACAAGAAGTACATAGATTAAATTATGGTGATACATATATGAAACATTATAAGAAAAATGTTATAAATCCATATAATAACAAACCTGAAATAAAGATAGTAAATGCATACGCTGAAATAGATGTTGCATTACCTGAAGTAGATTTTGTATTTGTAAAGAATAATGGAGTGTATGAAGGTACAGATATTATAAAATATCCATATAAAATCATTCATAATGAACTAGGCATAGAAAATTGCAGATTTTATGATTTGAGAGGAAGTTATGCAACTACAATTTTAAGAAATGGAGTAGAAATACGAGATGTTGCAGATGTGCTAGGACATAAAGATATAGAAACTACAGAAAATTATTATATTTCAAGCACTGATGAAACAAGAAAAAATGTAACGGATTCTTATGAAAATGCAATAAATTTAGATGTTATTGAGGAAATTATAGAATATAAAATTTCAATCTAAATATTAATATAAAATTTTACTAGAATTAGAGAGCTGGTTGGCATAATTAGCTCTCTAAAAAGTTTTTAAATGAATGATGTTTTGTTGTAAGAGTGTAAATTTTTTGATATAATACCTATCAAGAGATAGCTAATCATTGTATGTATTTAAATTGAATAAAACATAGAAAAGGAAAGATATATTATGAAGGTTTTTATAACAAGACATGGTCAAACTGAATGAAATTCACTTGGAAGATTACAAGGTAGAAAAGATATAGAATTAAACGAAGTTGGTAAAGAACAAGCTTTGATAACAGGTGAAAAAATCAAAGATGAAAAAATAGATATTATAATTACTTCGCCATTAAAAAGAGCAAGAGAAACAGCAGAAATAATTAATAAACAATTTAATGTTGAAATTGTTGAAGATGACAGGTTAATGGAAAGATGCTACGGAGATTTTGAAGGAATTACTAAAGTAGAGTTAAAAGAAAATCCAATATCCTGAAATTGATGATGCGTGTAGTTATTTGAAGAATATAGATATTTTTAATATGGAAACTATACAAGATTTATGTGCAAGAATATATGAGTGTTTGGATGAAATAACTACAAAATATAAAGATGAAAATGTTTTAATAGTAACTCATGGAAGTAGCTCCATTCCTATAAAGTGTTATTTTATGAAGTATCCTTTAGAAAATCTAGTTGATAGAGAAAAAATTAAAGGACTAGAAAATTGCGAAGTTGTTGAATTTGAAATATAAATAAGTTGGAGGAAATTATGTTAGGAAAATTTTTTGAATGTGAAGCCGATAAAAATATTAAATTTTATAGAGTAATTCAAACGGTTAAAGAGTATTCAGATGGAAGAAGATTTCCAATTGATGAAATTGTAATTGCCGATAAAAAAATAAATTTTAATGCTGAACAACAAATAGACATGGGAGGCTTTTGTGTTTCAACATTCGATTATATATTTAGATGGTTAATCAGAGGAGATACATTATGCGAAGTTATAATTCCAGAAAATGAAAAAATATATAAAACAGTTAGTGAAAATGGAATATATATAGCAGAAAAAATAATATTAACAAATCCAACGAAAATAGATGACGATTTTGCAACTGAATTTTACTTAAAATCTAATCTTCCAGAAGTGTCATATTTTAAAGCGATGACTGCATGTGCTATATGTGGTTATATTAAGACTGCTTTGAAAGTTTGTGAAGATAAAGTAAATAAAGATAATGTTGATACTGCAATTATTGAATTAGAAAATTTTTGTACGAGAAGAAATAATGAGAATTTTTTAGAAGATGTGGAAGCAATAGAAAATGTCAAATTATTAAGAAATCATTTATTAGAAATAAGAAATAGGAGGTAGGTACTATGAAATATAAAACTATTATAAATAGAAGTGGTAAAAAGATTGATTTACATATATGTCAAACCCAAGACGGATTTTATATTATAGGTATTCCAGAAGGAATGAAAGATAATGCTGAAATGTTTGTAGAAATGTATAATTCAGGTGGAAAACAAGCTAATTCATATGTTGAAAATGTACAACATGCTATGACTGATAAAGGAAATCCAATTGAAAAAAATTATGCAGATTTTGTAACAGATTTTCCGCTTGTTGTTCCAATTGTACCAGATTTAAAAGGATTACCAGATTTACAACAAATGTCAGTAGAATCAGTAAAGGATTTTCAAATACATGAAAAAGTTAAAGAATGTATTGATGATGCAAGAACTCAAATTGAGAAAATAACTAGTAAAAAAGTACAAGATAAAATATTTTTAAGTGGATATTCTGCATCTGGTGTATTTGCTCAAAGATTTGCATTAGCATATCCAGAAATAATAAATAGAGCTTTAATAGGTGGTGCAGCAGGAACAATACCTGTTCCAACAAGAAAAATAAAATATCCAATAGGTATTCAAGATTATGAAAATCTATTTGGAAAAAAATTTGATTCAGAAGCTTACAAACAAATTCAATTTGCTTATTATGTAGGAGAATTTGAAGCAAGAAAAGCAGGAAACTTTGATATAAATGGGGATAGAATCACATCAGATATGCAAATCCCTGCGCCAATGCATGATATGTCATTTAGAAGTGTATCAACTCCAAAAGAAGTAGGAATTGAGCAAAGAAAATTATTAGGACAAACACTTAATGAAAGATATAAAAATGCAATTGAAGCTAATAAAAGATATGGAATAGATATAGAAGGTGTTGTTGTTAGTGGTTCATCCCATAGATACATTCATAATGAAAAAATAACTCCAGCATTTACATGTTTAAAAAAACAGATTATTGATTTTTATCATAAAAATAAACAACTAGATTCAAATGCTCAAGGATGTTGTAAAAATATAAATGAATCATATCAAAAAGCTCGTGAAAATCATGATGAAGGAGTACAATTATAATTCAATATTGGATGATAATGATAAAATACAAAAGTTCATAAAAAAGGAGGATATAATTATGGATGAGTCTAATGGAGACATTATAATATATCAGACAGAAGATGGATTAACAAAAATAAATGTTAAAATTGAAAATGAGACAGTATGGTTATCACAACAACAGATGGCAGAACTGTTTAGTACATCAAGAACTAATATTATAGAACATATAAACAATATTTATGAAGAAGAAGAATTAGATAAGAATTCAACCTGTCAGAATTTCCGACAAGTTCGAAAAGAAGGTAATAGAAATGTTACAAGAGAAATACCTTTTTATAATTTAGATATGATAATTTCTTTGGGATATAGGGTAAAATCTAAAGTTGCTACAAATTTTAGAAAATGGGCGACAGAAAGATTGAAAGAATATATGATTAAAGGCTTTACAATGGATGATGAAAG
>CAKPRA010000005.1 GCA_934180065.1 uncultured Clostridia bacterium
CAAATGTTATTAATGTCCGCTTTTGTTCTATAATAGGAAAGTTCAATATATAAGTACAATTTTACTTATGAGTAATATTGAAACTATATACTATATTAAGAATAGATATTTCCTATTATATAAAAAGGTTGCGCCAAAACATTGCACACAAAATTACTGCGTAATTTTGGCGCGCGAACAAAAACGCGGACTTAAAAATGTTTTAAACAGAGCAAATGTTATTAATGTCCGCTTTTGTTCTATAATAGGAAAGTTCAATATATAAGTACAATTTTACTTATGAGTAATACTGAAACTATATACTATATTAAGAATAGATATTTCCTATTATATAAAAAGGCTGCGCCAAAACATTGCACACAAAATTACTGCGTAATTTTGGCGCGCGAACAAAGACGCGGACTTAAAAATGTTTTAAACAGAGCAAATGTTATTAATGTCCGCTTTTGTTCTATAATAAGAAAAAATTAATTATAAGAAAAGATGATTACATATAGAAATATTTGAATTATAAAATTGAAAAATGCAATTTAAGGCTTAGAAAATAGTATATATATTTTATAATATGTGAGGTAAATTATGGATTTTAGAAAATTAGAAGAAAGCATAGGATATGTATTTAAAGATGAATCAATACTTAGAAAGGCTTTGACACATACTTCATATGCATATGAAAATAAAATTGAAAGTAACGAGAAATTAGAATTTTTGGGTGATAGTATTTTAGAATTTATTTCAAGTAAGTTTATTTATAACAATTATCCAAAATTGAAAGAGGGAGAAATGACTAAAGTTAGAGCTGATGTTGTTTGCGAGAAAAGCTTGTACAAAATAGCTTGTAAGCATAATTTTAGTGATTTCTTATATTTAGGAAAAAGCCAGAAGTCAAATGAGATAGAGGTAAGACCCGCAATTTTAGCAGATAGTGTAGAAGCTGTAATTGCTGCTATATATTTTGACGCTGGATTGGAAGAAGCGGAAAAATTTATTGTAGAGAATTTAAAAGAAGAAATAGAAATAGCAAGTTCTCATGTTGGCATGAAAGATTACAAAACTGTTTTGCAAGAAAAATTGCAAATACATGGAAGTGTGGATATTAAATATAATATTATAAAAGAAGTTGGTCCAGATCATGATAAAAGTTTTGTAGCTGAAGTTGTATGTAATGGTAAGAAATTAGCTGAGGGAATAGGAAAAAATAAGAAGATGGCAGAAATGTCAGCTGCAGAAAAAGCCTTACAAAAAATGAACAATTAATAATTTCACATTAAGAAATGCTAAATATGCTGATTTGGAACAATTCAAGAAAGGAATGAATTGGGTATGAAAAAAGAATATATTATTCCAATATTTGTACCTCATTTGGGATGTCCAAATGATTGTACTTTTTGTAATCAAAAAAAAATAAGTGGACAAACCAAAAAAGTTACAAAGCAAGATGTTAGAAATACAATAGAATATTATCTCAAGAATTTCAAAAAGGATGATAATTATATTGAGGTTGCTTTTTTTGGAGGAAGTTTTACTGGAATTGACCCAAAAATTCAAGAAGAGCTTTTAAGTGTGGCTTATGAGTATATAAAAAATAAAAAAATAGATAGTATTCGTTTATCTACAAGGCCAGATTATATAGATAAAGAAACATTAAAAAGATTGAAAAAATATGGTGTTAAAACAATAGAACTAGGTGTTCAATCAACAAATGATTATATATTAAAGAAATGTAGAAGAGGACATACATTTGAAGATGTAAAAAATGCATCGAAATTAATAAGAAGATTTGGTTTTACTTTGGGACATCAAATGATGGTTGGTTTACCAGAAAGTACCAGACAAGATGAAATAAAAACAGCAAAAGATTTGATTAAATTAAAGCCTAAAATTATAAGAATTTATCCGGTTTTAGTTATTAGTGGAACACAATTAGAAGAAGATTATAAAAATGGTGATTATGAACCTCTAAATGTTGAACAGGCTGTGGAAATATCGAAAGAATTGCTGGTATTATTTGCTTCAAAACATATAAATGTTATAAGAATTGGATTACAAAATACAAGTGAAATAACAGATCCAAATAATCCAAATAGTCAAGTTGTAGCAGGTCCATATCATCCAGCTTTTAGACAATTAGTTGAATCTGCATTATGGTATGATGCAATATCTGAAAAGATAAAAAAAGTTAATATTAATATAAAAGATGTTCAAATTGATGCAAACCCATATGATATAAATAATATTATAGGTCATAAAAGATGTAATGTTACTAAAATTGACAATTTATATAATACAAATTTAATTGTAAAATCAAATGAGAAAATTAAAAGAGGCAAATTTGTGTTAACTTCTTTGAACGAAAATAATAATTAATATAAAGGCTATCTTGTGATTGTATAAAACCATCTTATATTGTAAATAATTACAATATAGGTGGTTTTTATGATATTAAAAAGTTTTTTTAAATATGTAAGGGAGTATTTTCTTATAATAATAGGAAGTGCAATTATGGCTTTTTCTATTGCAAATTTTATGGTACCAAATCAATTGTCAACAGGTGGTTTTTCTGGTATTTCTACAATTTTGTTTTATTTATTAAATTATCCTGTTGGAGTTACAACAATAGCTTTAAATATTCCTTTGTTGCTAATTGCTTTTTTTAGAATAAATAAAAGATTATTTTTTAAATCAATATTAGGCACAGGATTGTTATCATTATTTATAGAGGTTTTTGAAAAAATGGGATGTATAACAAATGACAGATTTTTGGCATGTATATATGGTGGAATTTTGACTGGTCTGGGTACAGCTATAATATTAAAAGCAGGTGCTTCAACAGGTGGAACTGATTTGCTATCTTATATTATAAGATCTTTTAATAGCAAATATAGAAGTAGTAGATTGATATTAGTTGCTGATATTATAATAATATTGGTTAATATTATATTTTTTAAAGAAATTGAAATTGGTCTGTATTCTGTCATTGCTATATATCTTATGGGAAAAATGATTGATATTGTTTTTGAAGGTATATATTTTACGAAGGTTATGTTTATAATTTCTGATTATTATGAGGAAATTGCTAGGATTGTGGGAGAAAAAGTAAAACGTGGAAGTACAGGTATCTACTCAAAAGGAATGTATTCTAATTCTGATAAGGTGGTTCTTTTTTGTGTTGCATCAAGAAAAGAAATTGCAGAAATTAAGATGATTATTAAAAAGATTGATAAAGAAGCTTTTATTGTTACAACTGATGCTATAGAAACTTTAGGTAGAGGTTTTTCAGAATAAAAAGTTATTTTTTTCATATATATGAAAAAGGTGATATATATGAAGAAAATAGCTTTTATTATGTTTGAAATACTTACGCTTTTATTGTATATGAATATTTCGTATGCTGATGATTATTTAGAAGAGGACTATGTAAATGATAGTATAGAAGATATTATACAGACAGCAGCAGGTGAAGCTGAACAAAAAATTGAATTAAATTCTAGAATTGCAGTGGCTTTTGATAGAGCATCTGGAAAAGTAATATGGGGAAAAAATGAGAATAAAAAAACTGCTATGGCATCAACTACTAAAATTATGACTGCAATTGTGGTTATAGAAAGTTCTAATTTAGATGATGTGGTTGAAATTTCGCCCAAAGCTGCTTCGACCGGTGGATCTAGATTGGGTCTGAAAAAAGGTGATAAAGTTACTTTAAGAGATTTGTTATATGGCTTAATGTTAAGATCAGGGAATGACGCTGCTGTGGCTATTGCTGAACATGTTGGTGGAAGTGTACAGGGTTTTTCTAGTATGATGAATGAAAAATCTAAAGCTTTAAATCTTAAAAATACACATTTCGTCACTCCACATGGTTTAGATGATCCAGAGCATTATACTACTGCATATGAATTGGCTCAAATTGCTAACTATGCTTTGAAAAATGAAACTTTTTCTAAAATTGTAGGCAGTAAAAATTATACAATAACAATAAATGGTTATCCTAAAAGTTTAAATAATACAAATGAATTATTAGGTTACATAGATGGTGTTTATGGAGTAAAGACAGGTTTTACTAATAATGCAGGAAGATGTTTAGTTACATCTGTAAAAAAATCTGATTTGGATATTATAACTGTTGTTATTCAAGCTGATACAAGAAAAGATAGAGCAAAAGATAGTATTAAATTAATTAATTATATTTTTGGAAATTATGAGAAAGCAAATATTAAAGATATTGCTGAAAAGGAGTTCTCAAAGTGGTTGAACTTGAATAGAGGTAGAATTAATATTAATAAGTCTAAAGATTCAAATATAAATATTGGAAAAGAAAATATTCAAAATGAAGTTCTTATAATTAAAAAGTCTGATTTAGATAAGATTAGAATAGAAGTGAATGCAATTTATGAATTTGAAGCTCCGGTATTGAAAAATACGATATTAGGGGAAATGAAAATTTTTGTTAATGATACGTTAATTGAAGCGGATAAAATATTTTTTACTGAAGATGTTAATAGAAAAGATATGTTTGATTATATAAGGAGGTTTTGTTGTTCATATAAAATTTAGTGCTATTTCTTATATGCCGGACATTATGAATATATATATTAAAAATACGTTCCTTGCTGGTCGCCCATACAAAGTAGTGTGAGAATGGTAATGCCCCCGTTTTAGTTTGTGATATTAAGAAGTTTTCTAAATGCTCCCAAGCTGCGCGTCACTTTTTTTAATATATATATTCATATGTCCTACTCTACTATATTAGATTTTTATTTGGTACTGGATAGTAATAATATTTGGAGAATTAGTTTTTTTTCATCATTGACATATATATAAAAAAAGTATAATATAATATGCAGTGAAATATTAATATAATGGATTATTGGTTGAAGAAATATATTCAATTTAATGTCCGTTTTTATTCTGATATAAAGTAAAAAATATTTTGCTTGTAAGATAGGAAGTGAATAAAATAGAAACATATATAGATAATTTAAAAATTAATTATATAAAAAAAGGTGATGGAAAAACAGTTCTTATTATTCCTGGATGGGGCACAGTTATAAATACATATACTACATTAATTAATTCTATTTCAACATATGCAAATGTTATATGCTTAGATATGCCTGGATTTGGCAATTCGGATGAGCCTAAAAAAAGTTGGAATTTGGATGATTATATAGATTTTATTATTGAGTTTATATCTTCTCAGAATATTAAAGATTTAGATGTTATTGGACATTCTAATGGTGGTAGAATTATTATTAAGTTAATGAGTAGAAAAGATTTAAAATTTAAAATTGATAAAATAATTTTAATAGGAAGTGCTGGAATTGTACATAAAAGAACTTTATCACAAAATCTTAGAGTAAAGACATTTAAGTTTTGCAAAAAATTTGCTCAATGTAAGCCAATAAAGGCTATGTTTCCTGAGCTTTTAGATAAAGTAAAAAATCATTTTGGTTCGGCAGATTATAAGAATGCTAGTCCTGTAATGAGAGAAACAATGGTAAAATTGATTAATGAAGATGTTAGAGAATTTTTACCGAATATAAAGTCGCCTACATTATTAATTTGGGGAGAAAATGATACTGCAACGCCTATTTCAGATGCTGAAATAATGGAGAAAATGATTCCTGATGTAGGATTGATTAAAATTAAAGGCTGTTCACATTATGTCTTTTTAGAAAATCAGTACTATGTAAATATGATAATTGAAAATTTTTTGACTGGAGGAAATAATGGAAATAGTAAAAATAATAGTTAATATAGAATTAATCATTAATCTGATTTTGTTATTGTTGTTTTATATGCACATGTTTCAATTAAATTCATACTTTTCAAAAAGATATATAAATTGGATAAAGAAAAATTCTAAAAAGGTTGTATTAAAAAGTTGTGGAGTGTTAATTCCTTTTATAATGTTGTTGTTTAATAATAATGTTGCTAATATAATTTCTGTTATTTTTTTAGCAATTTCAATCTTTTTTAATATACCTAAGGGAAAATCAAAAATACCATTAAAATTTACGCCTAGAGTTAATAGAATGTTTATAACACAATTTTTATTTATTTTGTTATTTTCAATAATATTTAATGAACTAATTGTGTTGAGTGTGATAAATATTTTTGCATTTGTATTATGTAGTATTTCAAATATAATCAATTATCCAATTGAACATGCTATTAGAAACCACTATATTAGAGATGCTAAAAAAATATTAAAAGGTATGCCTAATTTGACAGTTATTGGTGTTACAGGAAGTTATGGAAAAACAAGTGTAAAAAATTTCTTAGTAAAAGTGCTAAGTGCAAAATATGAAGTTTTGACAACTCCAAAGAATTATAACACTACAATGGGTGTAGTTAGAACTATAAGAGAAAATTTGAAACCAACTCATCAGATTTTTGTTTGTGAAATGGGAGCTGCAAAAGTTGGTGATATAAAAGAAATTTGTGATATTGTAAATCCAAAGATTGGAATTATAACAGCAATAGGACCACAACATTTACAAAGCTTTAAAAGTATTGATAATATTATTAAAACAAAGTTTGAATTATATGATTCTGTAAGTAAAAATGGTGGTATTACTTTTTTGAACTATGATAATGAATACATTTCTAAACAAGAAAAAGAAAATATTTTAACATATGGAATAAATAATGACAGCCTAAATTATAGTGCATATAATTTAAAGTCATCATCTCAAGGCTTATCATTTTATATTAAAGATACACAGTTTAAGACAAAATTGATTGGAAAACATAATATAGAAAATCTTGCGGGAGCAATTGCTATAGCAGAATATTTGGGAATAGAGCTAAATAGATTAGTTCCTAGAGTGAGAGAAATAAAAAGTGTTGAACATAGATTACAATTAATAAATAGGGGAGATATTAATATAATTGATGATTCATATAATTCAAATCCAGTAAGCTCTAAATCTGCAATTGATACATTGGCTGAATTTGAAGGATATAAAATAATTGTAACTCCAGGTTTAATTGAGCTTGGGGGAGAAGAAGAAAAGTTTAATTGTGAATTTGGTAAATATATGAGCAATGTTTGTGATTATATATTTATTGTAAATAGTACTGTGTCTAAGTATATTTTAAATGGAATTGAATCAAGTGAATTTGATAAAAACAAAATTTTTGTGGTAAATTCTCCTCAAGATGCTGTGACTCAGATTACAAGTATGGGATTAAATAATAAAATAACAGTTTTATTAGAGAATGATTTACCAGATAATTATAATTTATAGGAGGATTTATAGGAATTATGAAAATTAAAATTGGTGTTTTTTTTGGTGGTAAAAGTGTAGAGCATGAAGTTTCTATAATTACAGCTATTCAAGCTATTGAAAATATGGATAGGGAAAAATATGATATTATACCTATATATATAACAAAAAATAATAAAATGTATTGTGGTGAATTAATTGGAGATATAACTAATTATAAAAATCTTGAGAATTTATTACAAAAAAGTACTCAAGTAACACTTGCACCAAAGGATAATAAGGTTGTATTATTGAGATGTGATAAGAAAATTTATCAAAATGATGTATATGATTATATTGATATTGCTTTTCCAATTGTACATGGAACTAATGTCGAGGATGGAACTTTACAAGGATTTTTAAAGATGTTTAATCTTCCTTATGTTGGTTGTGATGTTATTTCATCTAGTGTAGGAATGGATAAATATGTGTGTAAATGTGTTTTAAAAGATAATGATATTCCAATATTAAATTGTAAATGTACTAGTGCAAAAGAATATAACGAAAATCCTGAAGAAATAATTAAAGATGTAGAGAGCAGATTTTCTTATCCTGTTATAATTAAACCTATTAATTTGGGATCTAGTGTTGGAATTAAAATCGCTAAAAATCAAGATGAATTAAAAGATGCAATTGAAAATGCTTTTTGTTATTCAAAGAAAATTCTTTTTGAAAGAGCAATAAAAAATCTAAAAGAAGTTAACTGCTCTGTAGTAGGTGATTATGAATTTGCTAAGGCTTCAGAATGTGAAGCTCCTGTTAAAACTGATGAAATATTAAGTTATAAAGATAAATATATCTCTGGAGGTAAAAAAACAGGAGGAGCTGCTAAATCAATGAATGCTGCAGTTTTAAAACTACCTGCTGATATAAGTGATGATGTTAAAAAGAAAATACAAGAATTAGCTATTAAAACATTTAATGTATTGGGATGCTCTGGTGTAATTCGTATTGACTTTATGATTGATAAAGATACAAATGAGATTTTTGTTAATGAAGTAAATACTATTCCGGGTTCATTATCTTTCCATTTATGGAAGGCAACCGGATTGAATTATACTAAGTTACTTGATGAATTGATTGAGTTAGCTTTAAAGAGAAATAGAGAAGATGAAAATATAACATATTCATTTGAAAGTAATATATTATCTGGAGTTTCAATGAAAAATTTAAAGGGTGGAGCTAAATTGAATAAATAAAATATTAAGATGATTTGAGATGATGCGGTATCTTGAATCATCTTTGTTATTTGTTAATGTTTGGTAGTATTAGGATTTTAACTAAAAGCTCCCAAACTGCACGTACTTTTTTTATATGTAAAGGTACTATAATAAGCCGGATATGTGGATATATATATTAAAAATTGTGACTTGCTGGTCGCTTGTACAGAGTAGTGTGAGGATTGTAGTGACCTTGTTTAAGTTTGGTAGTATTAGGATTTTAACTAAAAGCTCCCAAACTGCGCGTCACTTCTTTTTAATATATATATCCACATATCCTACTCTGCTAGATTTAATATATACATGTGCTGGAGTTACTTTTTAATAATACTTTAAATTTGTATTGAAAAATACCATATTAAAGGATATAATAAGGGGGATTTTTAAGATATAATAAGGGGGAAATATATATGGCAACAAAAGATAAGAGTATATGGATTTTGATAATATTTATTTTATCAGGTATTGTAGTAGGTGGTTTATTAGGAGATTTAGCATCTAAGTCAGGAGGCTTATGGTGGCTTGCTTATGGTCAGGAATTTGGTTTAAGAGAGCCTTTGTCTGTTGATTTGAGTGTAATAAAATTTTCGTTTTCATTACTAATTAAGTTGAATATTTCTAGTATTTTAGGTATGATACTTGCTGTATTTATTTATAGAAAAATCTAATTATATTGAAGCATAAAGGGGTTATAGGGGGCAGAAAGGAATTTATTTTGGCAATTAAAATAAAAGAGCTTCCAATAACGGAAAGACCATATGAAAAATTAGAGCTGTATGGTGAAAAAATGTTATCAAATTCTGAATTATTGGCTATAATAATTAAGAATGGTACAAAAAATTTTACTGCTATTGACATATCAAATAAAATTCTAAATAAGATAAATAATAATCTAAAAGAGCTACAAGATATGCCTTTAGAGGAGTTTAAAAATATACAAGGAATTGGAAAGGTAAAAGCTATTCAGCTTAAGGCTGTATGTGAGCTTGCTAAAAGAATGTCTAGACCAATTAATGATACAAAAGTTCAAATTAAGACTACAAAAGATATTGCAGAAATTTTTATGGATGAATTGAGATATGAGAAAAGAGAAATTGTTAAATTAGTTTTATTAAATACAAAAAATATTATTATGAAAATTATTGATATTTCATTTGGAGGGACTAGCTCTGCTCATGTGGAACCTAAGGATATTTTGATAGAAGCAATTAAAATTGGGGCACCAAAAATGATTTTGGTACATAATCATCCAAGTGGGGATTCTGAACCGAGTTTTGCAGATTTTGAAATTACAGATAGAATAGAAAAGGCAGCCAAGATTATGGGGATTGAATTATTGGACCACATAGTTATTGGCGATGGAAATTATGTAAGTATTTTTTTGAAAAGAGGAGTTAATAATGTTTAAATTTAATCTGTTTAAATTAGTATCAAAAGATATTGGAATAGATTTGGGAACAGCAAATATTTTGGTAACAATTAAGGGGAAAGGAATTGTTTTAAAAGAGCCTTCTGTTGTTGCAATTGATAAAAAAACTGGAGGCATTTTATCAACTGGGTTTGAGGCTAAAGAGATGCTTGGAAGAACTCCAGAAGATATTAAAGCTATTAGACCATTAAAAGATGGTGTAATAGCTGATTTTACAGCTACACAATTGATGCTTAAAAATATTTTGACTAAAGTTTGTAGAAAATATAATGTAACAAGACCTAGAGTTGTTGTTGGAGTTCCTTTTGGAATTACTGAAGTTGAGGAAAGAGCTGTGCAGGAATCTGTTTTGCAAGCTGGTGCAAAGGAAGTTTATTTAATTGAAGAGCCTATGGCTGCAGCTATTGGAGCTAATGTTGATGTTGCTGAGCCAAGTGGAAATATAATTGTTGATATTGGTGGAGGTACAACTGAAGTTGCTGTTATTTCTTTGGGAGGAATTGTGGTCAGCTATTCTCTAAGAGTTGCTGGAGATGAGTTTGATGAGGATATTGTAAATTATATAAAAAAAGAAATGAATCTTGCTATAGGGTTAACTACTGCAGAAGAGATAAAAAAGACTATAGGGTGTGCTAAGCCTCTTATGACTGATATGTCTATGGAAGTTAGAGGAAGAGATTATACTACAGGATTGCCTAAAATTGTTACAGTATATTCATCTCAAATATTGGAGGCTATGAATGAATCTGTAATGAAAATTGTGGATCTTGTAAAAGTGACATTGGAAAAAACTCCTCCAGAGCTTTCTTCTGATATTATGGAAAAAGGGATTATTTTAGCAGGAGGTGGAGCTCTTATTCAGAATTTGGACAAATTACTTATTGATAATACTGGTATGCCTGTGTATATAGCTGAAGATCCTTTGGATTGTGTTGTTAAAGGAGCTGGAAAAACTTTAGATGATATCGAAAAGCTAAAAAGCATTTTTATAAATTCAAGAAGACATAAATAAATTTAGGAGATTATAAATGTATAAAGATAATAAAAATGGAAAAATTGGTATTATTATAACTATAGTTGTTTTGATTATTTTAGTGATTTTTTCAAATTTAGATAAAGGGATAATAAGTAAAATTGTCAATCCATTTACTAAGCTTACTATGTCTGTTCAAGGTGGGATAGTTAATTTAAAAAATAAGATAAATGGAAATGATGAATATTTTAAATCTTTAGATTCTATAAAATCTCAATATAATGACTTAAAATATGAGAATGAAAGATTGGAGCAGGAAAACAAGGAATTGATTGCTTTACAAGCTGAAAATAAGACTTTAAAGGAACAATTGAAATTAGCTAATAATTATCCAGATTTTGATGTTATACCAGGATATGTTATTCAAAGAGATTTTTCCAATTATAGTAAGACTATAGTTATTAATTTGGGTCGAAATAATGGAATTGAAGAGGGGATGACTGTACTTGCAGATAAAGGTCTTGTTGGATATGTTGTCTATGTTGAAGATAATTCTGCTAAAGTACAGACTATAGTTGATACAGCCAGTGCTGTGAGTTGTTTTATTTCGAATTCAGAAAAGAGCTTAGTTACTAGAGGTTTATTGGATTCAAATAATAAAATCAAGGGAAATTATATTGATAATGATGTGGTTTTAAATGAAGGAGATAGTATTTATACTTCTGGAATTGGTGGAATATACCCAAAAAATATAAACATAGGAAAAATAAAAGAAATAGTTAATACTCAAAATAAAACAAATAGATATGTATATATTGAAACTGCTGTGGATTTTGAAAATTTGAGTAATATTGTAGTTATCAAAAATCAAAAGTAAGGAGGAAACCAATTGAAAAAATTTGGAGTTATATTTTCTTTAATTGTTATATATTTCGTTATATATTTTTTACAAGTCAATTTTTTTAGTTGGTTTAATATTGACGGTGTACAACCTAACTTGTTTGTATTATTAGCTTTATTTATAGGTATTTTTATAAATGGAAAAATGGGTGCAATAAGTGGATTTATTATTGGTTTGTACACAGATTTTTTATTTTCAAATTCTATAGGAATTTCGGCCGTAATTTTGGCTTTAGTTGGTTTTTGTGGATATATTTTAGAAAAGAGATTTTCTAGAGATAGCAAAATAACAATTGTTTTGATGGGGTTAATATCAACTGGAATATATGAAATAATTGTTATTGCTTTTAGAGCAATTACAATGGGAGCTACAATAAGTTTTATTCCATTTATTTATAAAATCTTTGTAGAATTAGTATATAATTCGCTATTAATTATTATTTTATATCCATTAATACATAGATTTGGGATATATGCAGAAGAAATTTTTAATAGTAAAAAAATGTTGACAAGATATTTCTAAAAGTAATATTTAATCTAATATTAGAAAGGAGTAACATTTGGAAGGCAAAGAGCGCAAAGAAAAAAATCTTAGATATAATATTTTGACTGTTATTGTATTTTTTATAGGATTAATTCTGTTATGTCAGTTAATTAATCTTCAAATTGTAAACGGAAATGAATATAGAGCACAATCTAGTTCAAGACTTACGAGAGAAACAATTATTTATGCTGATAGAGGGGAAATTTTGGATTGTAATGGTGTTAAATTAGTTACAACAAGTACTGGATATGAGCTATATTTATATAAAACAACAACAGATAATGATCTTTTAAATAATAATATTTTAAATATTATTAATGTATTAGAAAAAAATGAGGATTCATATGTTGATAATTTAATTTTGACAGTTGAACCATTTGGTTTTTCAACAAATAATGAAGATACAATAAAAAAATGGAAAAAGAATAATTCTATTAATGAAAATAGTAGTCCTGAAGAATGTTTTTATTATTTGAAAAATAAATATAAGATTAATAATGATAATAATGTGGAAGCTAGAAAAATAATGGCTATTAGATATGAAATATCACAAAAAGGTTATAGTAATATTAAACCTGTAGAGATAGCTACAAATATAAGTAAAAATTCTGTTTTGATGTTTAGTGAAGAAAATAGTAAATTTTCTGGAATTGATATAGGGACTGCTCCTGTTGTAACTTATAATTATGGATCTTTGGCTTCACATTTATTGGGATATTGTGGAAAAATTACACAAACAGAGCTTGAATCATTAAATGGAGAATATGATGATAATGAATTAATTGGTAAAACTGGAATCCAATATGTTTTTGAGAAATATTTAAGAGGTTCTAATGGTGTTAGACAGATTGATATGGATGTTAATGGTAATATTACTGGAGAATATATAACTAAAGAGCCTGTTGTTGGAGCTGATGTGCAATTATCAATTGATGCCAAGATTCAAGCTGCAACTGAAGAAGCTTTAAAAGCTGATATTGAAAAAATAGCTAGTGGAGGATATGCAGAAAAAAGTGATACAAATGCTGGTGCTGTTGTTGTTATGAATACTAAAACAGGTGAGTTATTAGCTTTGGCAAGTTATCCAGATTATGAACCTCAGTTATTTGTAAATGGAATTAGTGTAGATAAATATCAGGAATATAATAATGTACAAGCTCTTTATAATAGGGCTATTAGTGGAACATATGCTCCTGGGTCAACTTTTAAAATGATAACTGCTATTGCTGGATTAGAAACTGGAAATGTATCTGTTAATGATAAAATTAATTGTACAGGTGTATATCCATATGCTCATAAACCAGTGTGCTGGTATTATACATCACATAGAAGCGGACATGGTCCTTTGAATGTTTCTCAAGCTATTCAACATTCATGTAACTATTTCTTTTATGAGGTTGGAAATAGAATTGGAATTGATACTTTATCAGAATATTCTAATTATTTTGGACTTGGAAGAAAGACTGGGATAGAATTACCAAGTGAATCTAGTGGTAGTATTGCTAGTAGAGAAAAAGCTAAATCTGAAAAAAGAGAATGGTATTTGGGTGAAACTTTGTCTGCTGCAATTGGTCAAAGTTATAATAATGTTACTCCAATACAAATGGCTAAATATATAAGTATTTTGGTTAATGGTGGACATCAGATTGATGTTACAGCTGTTAAATCTGTAAAAAATTCTGATGGAACTGAAATTTCTAAACAAGAGGTAAATAATTATGTGAATGGTTTATTGGGAATAAATGAACCGAATATTGATGAGAAAGTTTTTAAAGATGAAAATTTAAAGGCTGTGTTAGATGGAATGAAAAATGTTACAACTGAGTCTGGTGGTACAGCATATTCTATATTTAAAGATTTCTCAGTTACTGTTGGTGGTAAAACTGGATCTGCTCAAGCTGGTAATAAAACACATGCTTGGTTTGTGGGATTTGCTCCTTTTGATGAACCTGAGATTGCGGTTGTTGCACTTGTTGAAAATGGTGCTCATGGTGCGTATGCTGCACAAATTGCAAAGGATATTTTTGAAGCATATTTCTATGAGGATTAATATATTCATATATCTGGCTTATTATAATATAAAAATATTACATGATATTTAATTTTGAAGAATAAGGCCGTGTAATATATATTATATAAAAAAATTCATGTCTTGCTGGTCGCCCTTACAAAGCAGTGTAAGAAGGGTAGAGCCCTCGTTTGAGTTTTGATAAATGAAAAGTTTAACTAAAAGCTCCCAAACTGCGCGACTTTTCATTTTTTTATATAATATATATTACACTAGTTTTTGTTATTAAAAAAGTAATGAAAATAGTGCTAGTAATAATAAATTGTCTGTTATGTGCTCTTTATATAAAAAATATATGAGTGCAAGGATTAGTAAATCATCATTATATAATTGTATTCCATGAAATTCAATAAGTGGTTTATCTAGAAAATAATTATTTGAATTTTTTTTATCTGTTTTTGATTTTGAATTTTGAGTATCATCCTTTTTTTGGGAATTGGAAGGTGATTCAAAATCTTTTTTATTATATTCTGATTGAATTGTGTCATTTTTTTGGTGTGGTTTGTTTGGGTTTTGTGGTGGTGGAAGATAAGATGGTTTATAGTACATTGGTCTGAAAAATGGATTAAAAAAACTATTCATTTTTATTTTCACCACCAGCCATTGGATTCATTACTTCTATTACTTTTGCGAGATTTAAAAATTTTATATATTGATCTACTTTTTCTTTTTTTGAATCTGCTAAATATGGTTTTAATGATAATAATAAATTTGATCTTGGATCATTTTTATTATTATTGAAATTGTCCATTATTGATTTTAGTTTTATTATTGTGTTTATGTCAAATTCGGGAATAGCAGATCCGTTATTTGAGCTTGAAGAAGTTTGGGTAGTATTGTTTTGGTTATTTGAGTTTTGTGTAGTATGTGTATTTGTTTTTTCTTCGGTTGATTCTGTGGAAGAATTATTAGATGAAGAAAAATTGTTTAATATATTTTTTAAATTGTCTGATGTTTCTTTGTCTGAAAGAATAGAATTTAACTTTTGAAAGATGTCATTCATATCTCCATCCATTAATATACCTCCTAACTTTTGTTTTTAATTTCCGCTTTTGATTCATATTGTTTTTTAATTGATTTATTATTTTCTGCTGATCATTTGATTTTAGAATTGTATTTAGTTGATTTATTCCTTTCTCTAAATCTTTTTTATCCATTTTTGATAAGGTATTCATTAATTGTGAAATGTCTAAATTATTATTGCTCATAATATTTGGTCCTTTCTTAATTATTGTTGATTTTATAATATAGCAGACTATATTAAATGATTAATGTCTGCTTTTATAAAAAAATTCTTATTATAATATATGCAGGAATTTTAAAATGTAGATATAAATTTTTCTTTAAATATTGTTTTTTACAGTATTTTGAGATAAAATATAAAACATAATTTGTGTTATTAAGAAAAAAAATAAGATAAAAAAATATATTATATCACAATATGTAAAAAACTTTTTATTATTTATGTATTTAAAACGACAAATATTTTAATTGTAATTGTGTAATATAGATACATAAATAAAAAAGCAAGAGGTGGTAAGGATGTTTCAAAATATAGCTAGCGATGTTAATAAGAATAATCGCAGTCAGGATGTTAAATTTGATGGAGAAGAGATTAAAGATATATTAAAAAAGCTTTTTTCAATTAGAAATATTATTATATATGTAATTTCTTTTATGATTTCTATGATAAGCTTTGGTGGTGATATTTCATTGGGTCTTGCTCCTTTTGGTCTTTCAATTGTTGCTGCTGCAGCAAGCTCTGGAATTCCAATAAGTGTTGTATATATAGTAACTTTAATAGGAAGTTATATAGGTTTGGGACAAGATATTACAGGAAATTATTTTCTAACAAGTATTGTTTTTTTTGCTACATTATTTATATTTAAACCTAAGAAACAAAATGATGTTAATGAAAAGGCAAAATTAGGAAAGAATTTAGTTATATCAATTCTAGTTGTTAGAATTGTGCCAATGTTGTTTACTTCAATTAATCTTTCTAATTTTATTTTGGCAATTATGCTTAGTATAGTTACATACATATTTTATAAAATTTTTGTAAATGCAATAGATGTTGTATATGAATATGGATATAAAAAAGTTTTTTCTGTAGAAGAGCTAATGGGAGCAGGGTTAATGGTGGCTATTGCTGTTTCTGCTTTAGAGCCTATTTCTATTTTAGGATATTCGGTTAAAAATATCTTATGCATTTTAGTTGTTCTAATATTAGGATGGAAAAGTGGTATTTTATTAGGAACAACTGGTGGAGTTACAATTGGAGTTGTTTTAGGTATTGTTGGTAATGAACCACCAATAGTGGTTGCAGCTTTTGCTGTTGCTGGTATGTTATCTGGAATATTAAGTAAAACTGGTAGATTAGGTGTAATAATAGGTTTTATAGTTGGAAATATTTTAATAACATATTTTTCAAATGGAATTATAGAGCCAATTATTTTATTTCAAGAAATTTTAATTGCTTCTTTGGGATTATTACTTATTCCTAAAAAAGTTGAGTATGCTATTGATGATATATTTGATAAAACTGCTATTTTACCTGAAACTACTAAAAAGACTTTATCTTCAAGTAAAGAAACTGCAAATAAATTAAGTAATATTTCTGAAACTATTTCTGAAATTGCTAAAAGTTATAATCAAGTGGCTGCGACTGTTGTTGAGGATAAAGAAAAAGTTGAAGATGAAAATAGAGATATTTTTGAAAAAGAGCTTAAAGATAATCTTGAGGGAATGGAAGATAATATTTTATATCAAGATATTATTTTATCAACAGATATAACCGGAGATATATATAATTGTTTGAAAAATAACAATAAATTAACTAAAGAAATTTTGATTTCAATTTTTGCTAAATATAATAATTATATTATTGGAGCAGATGAAGGTAATAGAAATAAAAGTGTTGATAATGATATTAATAATATGATAGAAACAATTAATAAAGCATATGATTTGGCTAAAATAAATTTTGTTTGGAAAAAGAAAATTGAGGAAAAAAATAAAAATATGTGTACTCAATTAAAAAGTGTTTCTGAAGCTATTTCTGATTTAGCAGATGATATTGAAAGTGATAATTCAAATCGATTTTATGATAAACAAGAGCTTATTACCAAGTTGTTATCACAAAAAGGTATAAAAGTTTCTGAAGTTAAAATAAGAGAAAATGATTCTAAGAGAAAAGTTATAAATGTGTATACAAAAAATGAAGATTGTACTCAGGAAAATTGTGAATATAGAAAGATTGAAAGAGTTTTGACAAAGGTTTTTGAAGAGCCTATTGTTTTACAAAAAAGAAGATGCTCTGTAAAATGTAATTCAGAATATTGTGGATATAAATTTATTTCTAAGGATT
Organism: uncultured Clostridia bacterium; assembly: GCA_934180065.1. Lineage (GTDB taxonomy): Bacteria > Bacillota > Clostridia > TANB77 > CAG-508 > CAG-492. The sequence goes on from CAKPRA010000005.1 coordinate 17,773, forward strand.
TATATAATTTAAAAGTTGGTATTGCAAGAGCTAAAAAATATGATTCTCCTGTTTCTGGTGATTCTAGTATACAGACAAAATTAAATGATGGAAAATATTTATTAGCAATTAGTGATGGAAAGGGCTCTGGACCAGAAGCAAGAAAATGTAGTAAAATTGCGATTAAAATGCTTGAGAAAATGTTATCTTCTGGATTTAAAAAAGATGTTTCTGTTAAGATGATTAATTCAACTTTATCTGCTGATATGGAAGATGATATGTATGCAACTCTTGATATTTTGATTTTAGATTTATATCAAGGTAATATTGAATTTATAAAAAATGGTGCTTGCCCAACATATATTAAAAGAAACAAGTCTGTTGAATTAATTAATTCAATTGCTTTACCTACAGGAATTGTTGATGATATTGATTTAGTTGTTTATGATAAAGATATCAAAAGCGGAGATATTATTGTTATGTGTAGTGATGGAATTACAGAGTCTAATGAAGAATATATGCATAAAGAGCTATGGTTAAAATACTTTTTGGAAGAAATTCAGACTGATGATGTTCAACAAATTGCGGATTTAATTATAAGTGAAGCTATTGATAATGATTATGGTAAAGAGAAAGATGATATGACTGTAATTGTTGCTAAGGTTTCTGGTGAGGGAACAAAAAGAATATAAATTTTAAGTAATATAGTATTACAAATGATGTGTATTTGTAATGCTATATTTTTTTGCCGGATATGTGGATATATATTAAAAATTTTCGTGACTTGCTGGTCGCCCTTACAAGGTAGTGTGAGAGTGGTAGTGCCTTCGTTTGGTTATTATGTATATTTCTTTTTATTAGGCCGGATATGTGGATATATATATTAAAAATTTTGTGACTTGCTGGTCGCCTATACAAAGTAGTGTGAGAGTGGTAGTGCCCTCGTTTTAGTTTTGTGATATTAAGATGTTTTCTAAAAGCTCCCAAGCTGCGCGTCACTTTATTTTTAATATATATATCCATATATCCTACTCTACTAAATTTAATTATACTGAATAGTAAATTTATTTCATAAATTTTTTTGTGGCGAATAAAGATGGGGATTTGAAATTGTTTTTTACAGTGCAAATGTTGTTTATGTTAGCTTTGGCTTTTTTGTGGTATAGCATATTTAATTTACTTTCTTTTTTATATATACTATATTGTTGTTGATAGTAAAATATAAATAAAAAATCTTTATGTTTTGGTTTACTTGAAATTTTCGTTATGATATAATTATTAAGAATTTATATATGGAAAGGTGTAATAGAATGAATCAAATTTTGTCATTTCAAAATTCTGCTAATGGTAGAAAAATATTAATGAAAAATGTGAGAAAATTAGGTATTTTCTTGATAATATTTGCTCTAATTTTAATTGGCGAAGGTGGCTGGAATTTATATAGAAATTTAAATAAAAAGGTTAATATAGATGCACCAGAAATTGTAGGATATAGAAATTTGGAGAAAACTAGTTTTTCTGTTAAGTCAAAATACGGAATACAGAAGATTATATATGCTTGGAATAATGGTGAGGAAACTACTATAAATAAAAGTGGTGAACAAGAAACTACTTTTGAAATTGAAAATAAAATAGGAGTTAATGATTTATTGTTAAAAATTGTTGATTCAAATGGTAATACTGCATCTTATGATAATATTAAAATTGCATATGAGGAAGACGATGGTCTTGGTGCTCCTGAAGATGATACTAATACTGATCTAAATCAGGATTGGCAAACTGCTGTTGAAAACGATAAAACAGAGCCTGTTATAACTGTTACTGCTGAAAAAGGCAAAATTGTTATTACTGCTTCTGATGATGTAAAAATGTCATATGTTACATATAGTTGGAATGATGGTGAAGAAACTAGAATTACGGGATTATCTGAAGATGAAAAAACCTTAACTGCTAAGATTGATGCCATGAAAGGTGATAATAAAATTAAAATTAAAGCTTATGATAAGGCTGGAAATTTTAAAGAATATGAGAAAAATGTTCATGGAACAGATGGGCCAAAGATCGTTGTAAAAAAAGATGGTGATAAAATTATTGCTAATATATCTGATGAATTTGGTATAACTAAAGTCGAATATATTTTTAATAATGAAGAAAAAACGATTGATAATATAGAAGGTAATTCATATGATTTGAGTTTTGATTTAAAAGATGGCGAGAATTTTGTTATTATTCGTGCTTATGAGGGAAATGTTAAATCTGAATATAAGGGTAAAACAACGAAGTAATTTTGAAATGAATGAAAATATTAATTTTAATAATTATTTATATATGTAAAAAGAGAGATATTTGGCTATCTCTCTTTTTGTGTAGTAACAATTAGCAACATCCACCTCTGTTACCACCGCAACAACAACATATGATAAGAAGTAAAACTATTATCCAGATGCAGTCGTCACCAAATCCGAAACCACATCCACATCCACAATTTCTATTTTCTGGCATTATGAAATTCCCCCCTTTCAAAATCTTTAGTATGATATATATTATTCGAATTTTAAAAATCTGTTACGAAAAAGTTTAATAAAATATAAATTTCTATGTACAAAGATGCAAAAATAATGATATAATCTGTAAAAATGATGTGCTGTACTAGAAAGGAATGGAGCAAATGGGAAATATTGTACTTTTAGATGATTTAACAATAAATAAAATTGCTGCTGGTGAAGTTATTGAAAGACCTGCATCAGTGGTTAAAGAATTAATGGAAAATTCAATTGATGCTGGTGCAACTACTGTTACAGCTGAAATAAAAAATGGTGGAATTTCTTATATTAGAATTACTGATAATGGTAAAGGTTTTTTGCCTGACGATATGGAGATTGCTTTTGAAAGACATGCAACAAGTAAAATTAGAAGTGCAAAGGATTTAGAGGAAGTTAAATCTATGGGGTTCAGAGGAGAGGCTTTGGCGAGTATTGCTGCTATAGCACATGTTGAGCTTACTTCAAGAACTGCTGATAGTGAAGTGGGATATAAAATTGTTGTTGAAGGTGGAAAAATAATTAGTAAAGAGGTTACTGGCTGTCCAAGAGGGACAACTATAGTTGTGGAAAATTTATTTTTTAATACACCAGTTAGATATAAATTTTTAAAGAAGGATTTTACAGAGCTTGGATATGTTGAAGATGCTGTTACAAGAATTGCTCTTGTTAATCCTAATATTGCTGTAAAATTAATAAGTTTTGGAAAATCTATAATTCAAACAACAGGAAATGGTGTTTTGAAAGATACTGTATATAGTATTTATGGAAAAGATATCGCTGAAAATATTGTAAATGTAGATTATCAGTTTGAAGATATGAGTGTTAAAGGATGTATTGGTAAGGCTAATATAGCAAAATCTAATAGAACAAATCAGTTGTTTTTTGTAAATAGTAGATATGTTAAAGATAAAACATTAACAAGTGCTGCAGATCAAGCTTTTAAGGGGCTATTACCAGTTGGAAAATATGGATTTTTAATTTTGAATTTGGAAATTGATTCACACCAAATTGATGTGAATGTTCATCCTGCAAAATTAGAAATAAGATTTCAGGAAGAAAATAGAGTATTTAAGTTAGTATATCATGCAATTAAAGAATCTTTGATTCAAGACAATTATAATGAAAATAAACAACAGGAAGATAAAAAAGAAAACAAAGAAGAAGATATATTAGAGCTAATTAAAGAGGGGTATAATACCAAATTTGATTCTAAAGAGCTAGAAAAACAGAGAGAATTTATATATTCTGATAAAGTAGATAATAATGATGAGCAAATTAATAAAACAAATGAAGAAAGTACAGAGTTTTCAAGCAATACAGGTAATTTGATTGAAGATATATTTAATGATAAAATGAATTCTATAGGTAAATCAAATTACAATAATTTTGAAGATGATGAGTCTAAAAATAAAAACGTAGATAATAATTCTGAAAATTCACAAATAGATGATGTGGTTTTGAACGAAAAAAGTGACCAAGATAATTCTAGTGATAAAAAAGGAGAGCCATCTGAAGAAAGCTTGAATGAAAAGGTTATTTTGGATAGCACTTTTGAAGAAATGTATAGAAAAACTTTTGGAAAGTTACCAGTAGATAATAAAACAAACTCTGAGAAAAATGAAAAGAAAGAAGAAAAAAGTGATTTTAATATAGAAACTGCAGAAGATGTTGTTTCATTTGAAAATAGAAATTTATTTAATAAAGTAAAATATAAGTATATTGGAATTGCATTTTCTTCATATGTAATAGTAGAAATAGAAAAAGAGCTATATATAATTGATCAAAGATCTGCTAATGAAAGAATAATGTATGAAAAGCTAAAAAAGAATTATTATAGTGATACGCAAAAAGATGCTCAGATGATGTTATTACCAGATATAATAACATTGACACATAAAGAAATGGATATTGCTAAAGATAATATGTTATTATTTAAAAAAGCAGGATTTGAAGTAGAAGAATTTGGAGAAAATACAGTTAAATTGACTGGTGTTCCAACAGTATGTTTAGATTTAGATACAAAAGAGCTATTTTTGGAGTGTTTGAATGAAATAAATACAGTAGCTAGAACTGCAAAAAAAGAAATTGAAGAGAAGTTTATTGCAACAGTGGCTTGTAAAGTTGCAGCAAAATTCAAATTGGCTTTGACATTTGAAGAAGTAGATAACCTAATGCAGAAATTATTAATATTAGAGAATCCTTTTGTTAATCCTAATGGAAAATCTATTGCTATTAAATTATCTCAAGCAGACATAGAGAAGAAATTTTCAAAGAAATAAAGGAGCATGTATATGAGTAAACCTAAAGTGATAGTGATAGGAGGCCCAACAGCTTCAGGAAAAACGGCTTTATCAATATTTTTGGCTAAAAAGATAAATGGAGAAATTATTTCGGCAGATTCAATGCAAATATATAAGGATATGAATATAGGTACAGCTAAACCAACTGTTGAGGAAATGGATGGAATTAAGCATTATTTAATTGATTGTGTGTCACCTTCTGTAAGATATAGTGTTGCAGATTTTAAAAAAGATGCTACAAATGCAATTGAAGATATATTGAAAAAAGGGAAAACTCCGATAGTTGTAGGTGGAACTGGTTTATATATTGATTCTCTAATATATGGTATAGATTATAATGAGATGCAAGTTGATTTAGAATATAGAGCTTATTTGGAGAATTTGGCTGAAGAAAAAGGTTTGGGATATTTATATGATTTAGCAAAAAATATTGATGAACAAGCTATGAGTAAAATAAGTGTTAATGATAAAAAAAGAATATGTAGAGTATTAGAAGTATATAAGTCAACAGGTAAAACAAAAACTGAATTGGAAAAAGAGTCTAGACAAAAGGATGTTAAATATGATTTTAAAGTATTTGCTATTGATATGGAAAGGCAAATTCTTTATGATAGAATTAATAGAAGAGTTGATCTAATGATTGATGCTGGTTTGATTGATGAAGTGAATAATTTGATAAAGAAATATCCTGATATGCCTACAGCTATGCAAGGTTTAGGATATAAAGAAGTTGTTCAATATTTTGAGAAAAAATGTACTAAAGAAGAAATGATTGAAAAAATTAAACAAGAAAGTAGAAGATATGCCAAAAGACAATTAACATGGTTTAGAAGAAATAAAGACATTGTTTGGTTAGATGCTAAAAAATCATTAGATGAAAACACTAAAATTATTTTAGAAGAAATAGGGTGAATGTACTATAGAAAAGAATGATTATAATAAAAGGAAAACAACTAAAGTTGTAATAATTTGTGTTTCTGCAGTAATTTCAATATATTTGTTAGTATTACTTATAAATATATTAAAGAAACCGACTTCAACATTTGTTGTTGAAGAGGGGAAGATATATCAGGAAGAATATGCAGAAGGATATGTAATAAGAAATGAAAACTTGATAAATGTTTCAGATTCAGAAAGTAAATTAGTTGCAATAAAGTCTGAAGGTGAAAAAGTTGGAAAAGGCGATTCTATATATAGATACAAGGTGGAAAATGAAGATGAAATAAATGATAAAATTACTGAAATTGACAAGAAGATTCAAGATAATCTAAAAGATAGTGAAGATTATTTTTCTGCAGATATTAAATTAATAAATACACAAATTGATTCAAAATTGGATAATCTATATGAAAATGGAAATCTAAAAAAGATAAATCAGAATAAAGGTGATATTAATGAATACTTAACGAAAAAAATGAAACTTAGAGCTAAAGATTCAAATAATACAACTTTAAAAACACTTGTGTCACAAAGAGAAGATTATGAAAATCAATTAAAAAATAAATCTACATATATTAAAGCTGAAAATAGTGGAGTTATTTCCTATAGAATAGATGGATTAGAATCAAGTATGAAGAGCGATGATTTTTCGTATTTAAATGAAAGTTTTTTACAAGGTCTTAATTTGGAAACTGGAGAAATTATTGCTTCTAATTCTGAATCAGGTAAAATTGTTGATAATTTTAAATGTAATATTGCATGTGTTTTAGATTCTGATGAGGCAGAAAAGTGTGAAGTTGGAAAAAGTATAAAACTAAGGCTACAAGATGCTCAAGAAGTATCTGCTAAAATAGTAAAAAAAGATAAACAAGCTTCAGGAAAACAGCTTATTGTGTTTGAAATCAATAATTCTGTTACAGATTTAATTAAATATAGGAAAATTTCTTTTGACGTAATATGGTGGAGCAATTCTGGTTTAAAAATACCTAATTCTGCTATAAAATATGATGGGGATTTTGCTTATGTAATTAGAAATAGAGCTGGTTTGAAAGAAAAAATATTTGTAAAAGTATTAAGATCAAATGATAAGTATTCAATAGTTGAAAATTATTCGTATTCAGAGCTAAAAAAGGCAGGATATGATGTCACAGCTCTTTCAAACAAAAAGACGATTTCTGGATATGATGAAATAGAAAATTAATATTACAGAAATATTACAGAAATATTAAAATTGTATTACAAAAATACCAAAAGTATTGACATGACGTTAAAAAAGTTAGATACTATATGCAAGTTAATGCAAATGAAGAGTATTAAAAATTAGGAGGTTATAAATATGTCAGGTGCTATAATGAACAAGGTTTGGGATTTATTCGGTATGGATACCGCTGAAGATAAAGATGAAAATGAATACGATTATGAGGATTATGATCAAGAAGAAGAAGTTGAGGAAAAGAAAACTTGGGGAAAACGTAATGCGAAGTTATTAAGTTTACCACAATCTCAACAAGTTAAAATGGTAATATCTCAACCAACAACTTTTGAGCAATCTGAAGGTATTTGCGACCTTTTGAAAGATAAAAAATCAGTTATTGTTAATTTAGAATATGTAAATAAAGATATTGCTAGACGTATTATAGATGTTGTTAGTGGAGCAGTTCATGCATTAGATGGACATATGCAAAAAGTATCAAATTCAATCTTTTTAATAGCTCCATTTAATTATGATATAACTACAGAAATGGCTAGAGAGGAAATCAAAAATAAGCTTTCTGTTTCATGGTTAAAAAATAATAATATGTCAAATGAATAGGTTAAAGTTTAGGAGGGGTATATATGATAACACCTTTAGATGTTGAAAATAAGAAATTTTCTAAACGGATGGAATGGATATAGTGTAGAAGAAGTAGATGAATTTTTGGATCAAGTAACAGAAGAGCTAGAGAATAAATGTAAAGCTTTATCAGCTTCAAATAAAGAAATTGAACAATTAAAACAAGAGCTAGAGCATTATAAAGGTATGGAAGCTACAATTCAAAATACTTTAGTTATTGCACAGTCTGCTGCTGATGAAGTAAAAAATAATGCTAAACAACAAGCAACTCAAATAATAAAAGATGCAGAAGGAACAGCAAGACAATCAGTTGAAAATTTATCTCAATCAATTGTAATGAAAAGAAAAGAGCTAGAAGATTTAGATAAACAATTAGATGTATATAGAGCAAAAATGGAATCTTTATTAATTTCTCAATTAGAATTAATAAAAGATGCTAAAAAAGATAATTAATTTACTAAAGATAAAACAGAGGCTAATGGGTCCTCTGTTTTTGAGTATTTTAATACGAAAAAATATATTATATCATGTACACTGTTTAGGTGTAATGTTTTATTTATACATATATTGTAGCTAAAAGATAATTGATATAGAAATTAATGACAAAAGCTATAAAAACTGTTTATTGGTCAAAAAAATTTGAGAAAACATATGGAATAACATGTGAATAGTAGCTATATATTACATATGTGTGTATAAATATTACAAATTTGTTAAATCTATATTACATTTTTATAATAAATATTGACATATAGCAAAATATATATAAAATAATAATAGAACTTAATTACGCAATAGGAGTAGGTATGAGAGTTATAAGTCGGAAAAGCAAGAGGAACTAAACTAAATTCAATAGATAGCAAGTTTACTAGACCAACATTGGATAGAGTTAAAGAATCATTATTTAATATAATAAACAATAAAATAGAAGACTCCATAGTTTTAGATTTATTTGCTGGTAGTGGAGCAATCGGAATAGAATGCTTAAGCAGAGGATGTAAGAAAGCTTATATGTGTGATAAATCATATGAAGCAATAAAATTTATAAAAGATAATGTTAGTAAAACCCGACTACAGGAAAATGCGATTATTGTAAATCAAGATTATGCTGGATTTTTACAGAGCCTAAAAGGTAAAGATGTAAAATTTGATATTATATATTTGGATCCACCATATGAATTAGATATAGCAAAAAACGCCATTAAGTTGATTTTGGATTATAAACTATTAAATGAAGAAGGAATTATAATAGTTGAAACAGATCAAAAAGAACGAGAGATGAAAAATTTAGAGAAAATGAAAGTGGAAATTTATGATATTAGAAAATATGGGAGGGCAAATCTTATATTTTTAGTTGAAAGGGGTTAAGCAATGGAAACATTTACTATACTAGAAAATATTGAAGACATATTAGAAAAAAGCAAGGGTGTACCCTTCTCTAGTAAAGTTTTAGTTGATAAAGAAGAAATTTTAGAGCAGATAAGTGATTTAAGATTAAAATTACCTGAGGAGTTAAAACAAGCTAAATGGGTAAAAGAAGAGCGTCAGCGTATTTTAGTTGAAGCACAGAAAGAAGCAGATGATATAGTAAAAGAAGCTGAAAATAGAATTATCTCAATGATAGATGAGCATGAAATAACAAAAAAAGCTTATGAGAAAAAAGCTGAGATTATTGAAACGGCAAATGAAATGTCAAGAGAAATCTCAAAAGGTACAAAAGATTATGCAGATAATGTATTAAATGGTATAGAAGTTGCTTTACAAGAAGCTTTAAAAATAATACAAAATAATCGTAATGAACTTAAATAAATTAGTAAAATCAGTAATCGGGGAAGTTTTATTTATATGTGAAATATCCGATTACTTTTTTTGATAGGAGGATAGAAAACCAGATGGCGACGAAAAAAAAATCTAACAATAAAAAAAAGAAATCTAAATTAAAAATGAATATAGATGTGGAAGTAATTTTACTTTTTATAATCGGAATAATAACTGCAATACTTATATATGGTAAATCTGGTTATATGGGTAGTTTACTAAATGAAATATTTGGAGGAATTTTTGGACTATTAAAATATATTGTTCCAATAGTACCATTTGTATGGGCTGTGTATTTATTAAGTAATTACAAGGAAAAAATAATGGCAAAAATTATTCCAATAACAGTTTTAATGCTTTGTTTTTCGGCGATTATGAGCTTATACCAGATTTTGAACAATGTTTTAGAATACAATATATCTTTTTCTGAAGTAGTTGATAGAGCATATCATTTAGGAACAACAAATAGAGGAGGGGGATTAATAGGTATTTTATTATCATATCCTTTATGTAAATTGTTTGGACCAATTGCTACATTAATAATAGTTATTGGTATTGCGATTATTGTTATTGTTTTATTATTTAAATTAAATCCAAGTGAGTATATGGCCGATTTTGTAAATAAAAAACATGAAGAAAGAGCTGAAAAAGAAGAGCCTAATGTGAAAAAGAAAAAGCAATCAGTAATTCAGGCTGATTTGGGAGATGAGGCATATGCCAAACCTGAAACTACAAGGGAGCGTAAAGAAAGAGAGAAAGAAGAAAGAAGAAGAGAAGCTCTTAAAGTTGATGAACAATTAACAATTAATATGATGAATGATGAAGAAAATAGTAATAAAAGCAAGGATTATATAGAGAATAATTTATTTAAACAAGTTGGAGAGCAAAAAGAAGATAAAACAAAAGAAGTTTTACAATTAGAGCATGCTTTGGTTGTGGAAGATGAGCATTATGAATATCCACCAGTTGAATTATTAAGTATGAATAACAAAAAAAATTCAAGGGGGAGTGCAAAAGCATTGGCTGAAAATGCAGCAAAATTACAAAAAACATTATTTAGTTTTGGTGTTTCAGCAAAAGTAGAAAATGTTTCTGTAGGTCCAACTATAACAAGATATGAATTGAAACCAGCAGAGGGAACAAGAGTTAGCAAAATTGCTAATTTAGCTGATGATATAGCATTGAATTTAGCTGCTGAAACAATAAGAATTGAGGCCCCTATTCCTGGAAAACAAGCTGTTGGAATAGAAGTTCCAAATGAGAAAAAAGAAGCTGTTCATTTAAGAGAAGTTATAGAGAGCGATGAATTTGAAAATAATAAATCAAAATTAAGTGTAGCATTAGGTAAAGATGTTGCCGGAAATACTGTTATTGCTGATATTGCAAAAATGCCACATGTGTTAATAGCAGGTTCTACAGGATCTGGAAAAAGTGTTTGTATAAATTCAATTATAACTAGCATAATTTATAATGCTAAACCAAGTGAAGTTAAGTTAGTTATGGTAGATCCGAAAGTTGTTGAATTATCTGTATATAACGGAATTCCACATTTATTAATACCTGTTGTAACAGATCCTAAAAAAGCAGCAGGTGCATTAGCTTGGGCCGTTATAGAAATGGATGATAGATATAATAAATTTGCTCAAAAAGGAGTAAGGGACTTAAAAGGTTATAATAAAGCAATAGAAAAAGAAAATGAGAATGCAAAATTACCACAAATAGTAATTATTATTGATGAGCTTGCTGATTTAATGATGGTTGCTGCAAAAGATGTTGAAGAGGCAATTTGTAGATTAGCGCAAAAGGCAAGGGCTGCTGGTATGCATTTAGTAATAGCAACACAAAGACCATCTGTTGATGTAATTACTGGTTTAATAAAAGCAAATGTTCCATCAAGAATTGCTTTTGCAGTTTCATCACAAATTGATTCAAGAACAATATTGGATTGTACTGGAGCTGAAAAATTGCTAGGAAAAGGTGACATGTTGTTTTATCCTGTTGGTTCAACAAAACCACAAAGAGTTCAGGGTGCATTTGTATCTGATGATGAAGTAGAAAAAATAGTTGATTTTATAAAATTAAATGCTGGTGAAGTTGTATATAATAATGAAATAATTGAATCAATAGAAAATAGTAATAAATCAGATAAGGAATTATTGGAAAGTGAAGCTAGTGAGAATACCTGTGATCCATTGTTAAATGAAGCGATAGAAACTGTAGTTGAAACAGGACAAGCATCAACATCTTTTATTCAAAGAAAATTTAAAGTTGGTTACGCAAGAGCTGGAAGAATTATTGATCAAATGGAAGAAAGAGGAATTATATCTGGATATCAAGGAAGTAAACCAAGAGAGGTTTTAATGAGTAAAGAAAGATGGGAAGAGCTAAAAATGCAGACAACTGAAAATGAATAAAGGAGAGATTTAATTTGAAAAATAAAGAGGGATTATTTTCGAAAAATAGCTATGAAACTCAGCTTGAAATTTTATTAGATAGTAAAAAATATTCGGATGAATCCAAAGGGTTAATTTTAAATATATTGTATAAAATAGAAAATGCATATAAGGATTATCAAAAAATTAAACCAAATGTAAAATTAAAAAATGTTATAATAGATGATATAATGGAAACTATTAAGAATAGATGTGATACTATTGATATTATGGATCCAGAAAAAACTCAAGCAAAATTATATGTAGATAGAAGAAAAAAAGTAATAAAAACTTTTCCAAGTGAAATAGATTTATTACAGGCGTTTTATTATATAAAAACTCCATACACTAAAAATATTAGAAATATTTTTGAAAAAGCGGTTTTGATTGCGTTAACTAAGGGAATGGCTTTAAATGGAGTTGAAATAATAAGAGATTTTAATGGATGGTCTTGGAATAATCAATTGGAAAATGATTATTCACAGTATTATAATTTGATATACCAGAATTTATTATCATTACTGGGCGAAAATGTATTAGAGCATATAATATTTAAAGAAAATTTATTAGAAAATTTGTTAGAAAATATAAGAAAAAAATATGGTAATGAAAAATCAGAAAATCTATTTGCAGCTTTAGTAAGATGTTGTCTAATGTTATATATGAATGTAAGTCCGAAAAATGAACAAGAAGTTTTTGATTATTTTGAAAAAAAGAAGAAAAAGCTATATGAAATTTCAAATAAGTCAAAATATATTGTATCTATAACTCAAAAAAATAATGAATATATTAAAACTGTAAGTAAAATTGATTCTATTTTAAAAAGTAAAACTCTAATGGAAAAAAAGTTCTCTAAATTGAAAGATAAGAAGAAGTATGAAGATATTAATACATATAAAAAATGTTTAATACAGTATAAAATTAAATTAGTGGATGAAATAAGCAAAAATAAAAAAATGTCAAATCCTTTTGAATATATAAAAGAAAAGAAAAATATAGAAGATGAAATAAAAATACTAAGTGATATAAAATTTCGATATAACAATAAAGATAATATGTTTGCAAGTTTAATCAATTTACAAAAAAAATATATTGAGTGTTTTTATATTAAAATAGAGGTATATGATTTAAAAAAAGAGCTAATTAATTTGATTTATGAATTAAGATATTATAATTATTTACCAGTTAATGATAAAAAAATAAAAGAATTAAAAGAGCTTGAAAATGAGAGAAGAAATTTGCAAAAAAAATTAGTTGCAAAACTATGTGAAAATAAAGTAGTTGAGAGATTTTCAAGGGATTATGAGAAAAATTACTTGATAGTTAAATATATCTTTGAAACAAAGATCCTTAATATAAATAAGGCTTTGATTAAATTAAACTATAAAGATGAAAATTTGTATTTAGAGTATTATGACGAAAATATTTTAGAGAAAACAGAAAATATTAAATTTTCAAATGAAGATTATGAAAAATTGTTAAAAAAGGCAATTAAGAAAACTAAAATTTTTATTTAATAGGAGGTACTAATGAAAATAAGCTTTTTTGGAGCAACAAAAACAGTTACTGGATCTAATTTTTTAGTTGAAGGTGCTGGGAAGAAGTTTTTAGTTGATTGTGGATTATATCAAGGGTCAACTAAAGAAGAAATAAAGAATAATGAACCTTTTCCTTATGATTTAAATGACATTGATTTTATGTTGTTAACTCATGCACATATAGATCATTCAGGAAGAATTCCAAAGTTATATAAAGAAGGTTTTAGAAAAACAATTTTTGCAACAAATGCTACATGTGATTTGTGTGCAATTATGCTTCCTGATAGTGGGCATATTCAAGAAACTGAATCTGAATGGAAAAATAGAAAAAGACTTCGTAGAGGAGAGCAACCTCTTGAGCCAATATATGATGCTGAAACAGCCGCAAAATCGCTGGAGTTATTTAAAGGGGTGCAATATGATCAAATTATTGAAATTGATGATGATATTCATGTAAGATTTAACGACGCCGGTCATATGCTTGGCTCTGCAACAATAGAAGTTTGGATAAGAGAAAATGGTGAAAATAAAAAAATAGTATTTTCTGGTGACTTAGGAAATAATGATATTCCATTATTAGCTGAACCTACAATGATTGAAGAGGCGGATTTTCTAGTTATGGAATCAACATATGGAGATAGATTCCATATAGAAAATGAAAATAAAGCTGAAAAATTTATTGAAATTGTAACAGATACAATTAAAAATGGTGGAACTGTTGTAATTCCGTCTTTTGCAGTTGGTAGAACACAAGAAATATTATATGAATTAAATAAAATTAAAGATTCTGATGAAGATAGTCCAGACTTTGATAAAAGATTTGAAATATTAATGCATACACCTGTATATGTAGACAGTCCTCTTGCAATATCTGCTACAGAAGTTTTTAAGGAAAATATGGATTTATTTGATGATGAAACAAAAGAGCTAATCCAAAGAGGAGATAATCCTTTGGACTTTCCGGGATTGAAATTTACTCAAACTGTTGATGAGTCAAAAGCATTAAATGAAAGTGATGAGTCATGTATTATTATTTCAGCAAGTGGAATGTGTGAAGTAGGTCGTATTAAACATCATTTAAAACACAATATATGGAATCCTAAAAATACAATTTTATTTGTAGGATATCAAGCAATAGGAACTCTTGGTAGAAAGATTGTTGATGGAGCAAAAACTATTAAACTATTTGGTGAAGAAGTAGCAGTTAATGCTAGAATTGAGTATATTGAAGGATACTCAGGTCATGCTGATCAACAAGGATTATTAAATTTTGTTTATTCTTTTATGAAAAAACCAGACCATATTTTCCTAGTTCATGGAGAAGAAGAGCCTCAAAAGGTTTTGAAAAATAAAATTACAGAAAATACAGGGTTAGATGTTACAATTCCTGCATATGGAGAAACATATGATTTATCAAATATAGTTAAATTATCTAATGTAGTTAATCAAGATAAAGTTAAAAATTATGCTAAACTTGAAGTTATAGATAGAATGAAGACTCTTAAAGAAGAGCTTAATGATATGGAAAGTATTGTTAGAGAAGATATTTTGGCTAATACTACAAATGATATGGAAATAGAGAAAATTAATGAAAGAATTAAACAATTAGAAAGACAAATTGTAGAGATTATTGAAAATAAGTAATTTGAAAGGATTATGTGATATGGACAGGTATTCTAATAGGGCTATTATTGGAAATAAAAAAATTGTTGGTGGTTTTACTGATAAAGGGGAGCTTCAGAGATTTTGTTATCCATATATTGATGGTAGACAATTTGTGGATTTTTTCCATATAGGATTAAAAATTAATGATTCTAATATTGTATATTTGCATAATGATATAAATAATGTTTATGAACAGTACTATATGGAAAATTCTAATATATTGGTTACTAATATAGAAAATAAATATTTTAATTTAAAAATTAATCAAACTGATTATTGTGTTGTTAGTAAAGATGTATTAGTTAAAAAATATATTTTTACTAATAATAATTCTATTGATTTGAATTTAAATTTTATTGTAAATAGTAAGGTTCTAGCTAATAGTTTAGTAAATTATGCTAGTAGAATTTTTGAAAATGGTGTTATTCAGTATAATCATAATCATTCTTTTAGTATTTTTTCAAAAAATCCTATATTTGGACATAAATTGAATGATGTTTCTAGTGTTATTCATAGTGGGGTTATAAATGATAAAGATTATATTGGCATGTCAAATGAAGTTGCGATTTCATATGACTTGGGAACTTTGAAACCTGGTGATAGTAAAACTTTTTACTTATATGTATATGCTAGTGAAAATAATTCAAATTTAGAAGAAGATCTTTTTGATAAGATTAAAATAGATGATGAGAAAGAGCTTGAAGAAACTAAAAAATTTTGGAAATCATATGTTTCGGAACATTCTTCAGTGAAGCTTAAAAATGAAAATTTATTTAATAAGAAAATTTTAGAGATTTATAATAGAACTATTTTATTGTATCCATTATTAATTAATTATGACTATGGTGGTGTCGCAGCAGCTTTAGAGGTTGATGATGAGCGTAGTAAAAGTGGGGGCTATAGATATTGTTGGACAAGAGATGCTATTTTTATTACTAAAGCTTTTGATTTATTAAAAATGGAAGAAGATTCAGAGCGTTTTTATAATAAATTTTGTCAAAATACTCAAAGTAAAAATGGTATGTGGGAACAGAGATTTTTTACTGATGGAAAATTAGCTCCTTGTTGGGGTTATCAAGTTGATGAAACTGCAAGTGTTATATTTGGAGTATTTAATCATTATGGGGTAATTAAAAATAAAGATTTCTTGAAAAAGAATTTAAAAATGTGTGAAAAAGCAACGAAATTTTTATTTCAATATGTAGATAATCTGTTAAATATTGATGAAGCGGATTTAGTAAAAAAAGAGCTTGAAGATAAATACAAAAAAGTGTTTGACCCTGCTAAACATGTAAGTTATGACTTATGGGAAATGAATGAAGGAGTTCATATATATTCTATTTCTAGTATTATTGCCGGTTTTGAGTCTATGAAAAAAATATATGAAGAGCTTTATGATGAAGATGAAAATAATGCTAGATTAAAAAGAGAAAAGAGAAATAAATTAATAAGCAAATTAAATAAATATATTGAATTACTAAATAATTTTATTAAATCAGATTTAGTAGATCCATATTATAAAATTCTAAAAAGAAATCTAAATGATTCTAAAATGGATATAAGTGTTATGGGTGCGGTTTATCCATTTGAAATTTTTGATACTGATGATAAAGTTATTAAGAATACAGTAGATAAAATTAATATGACTTTAAGAACCTATAAAAATGGTTATTTAAGGTTTGAACAAGATACATATATGGGAGGAAACAATCCTTGGGTTATTACAACTTTGTGGATGGCTTTATATTACATTAAATCTGGAGAAATAAGCAAAGCTGAAGATTGTTTTAAGTTTGTTGTTGATACTTCATCTAAATATGGTTTTTTATCAGAGCAGGTAAATAATGATAATCCTGATTTTCAATGGGTTATTGGTTTAGGTTGGTCTCATGCTATGTTTATTATTGTTTTAAATGAGTTATTGAAATGTTACGAAGAGAAAGAAGGTTAAAATGGCAAAAGCTAAAACGATATTTTTGTGCAATAATTGTGGCTATGAATCTGCAAAATGGCTTGGAAAATGTCCGGCTTGTGGTGATTGGAATAGTTTTGTAGAAGAAAAAATACAAAAAACAAATGATTTTATAATAGGAAAAGATGAAAATAAGAAAACAAATAAACCTATGGCTTTAAATTCTGTGGAAGGTAAGGAAAGTTTTAGAACATCTACAGGATTTGATGAACTTGATAGAGTTCTTGGTGGAGGAATTGTAAAAGGATCACTTGTATTAGTTGGTGGAGAGCCTGGAATTGGTAAGTCAACATTAATTTTACAGTTATGTGATAAAATAAAAGGTGATGGAAAAGTGTTATATGTTTCAGGAGAAGAGTCTGCTGAACAAATTAAACTTAGAGCTGATAGATTGAATATACAAAATGATGATATCATGTTTTTAGCAGAAACAGATATTGATAATGTACAAGCTAGTATTTTAGAGCTTAATCCGAAACTTGTTATTATAGATTCTATTCAAACTATGTATTCAGATGAAATAACTTCTGCACCAGGAACAGTAAGTCAAGTTAGAGAAATTACTGCTAGAATTATGAAATTATGCAAATGTAACAATATTACTACAATTATTATTGGTCATGTTACTAAAGAAGGTAATATAGCCGGACCAAGAGTTTTAGAGCATATGGTTGATACGGTTTTATATTTAGAAGGTGAAAGATATTTTTCATATAGAATTTTAAGAAGTGTAAAAAATCGTTTTGGATCTACTAATGAAGTTGGTATGTTTGAAATGCAAAATGAAGGAATGATGGAAATTTCTAATCCATCTACAATATTAATTTCTGAAAGAGAGGATAATCCTCCTGGATCTGCAATTGTTGCAACAATGGAGGGAACTAGACCGCTTTTGATAGAGCTTCAAGCACTTACAAGTACAACTGTTTTTGGTTTTCCAAGAAGAACAGCTAATGGTTTTGATGTTAATAGATTAACTGTTTTAATGGCAGTATTAGAGAAAAGGGCTAACATGAATATATCTAATCAAGATATTTATTTAAATGTTGTTAGTGGTATTAAAATATCAGAGCCTGCTGTTGATTTAGCAGTATTGCTTGCTGTCGCTTCAAGTTTTAAAAATTTGAGTATTGCAAAAGACGTTGTAGCAATTGGAGAGGTTGGATTAACAGGAGAAGTTAGAAGTGTCAACTTTATAGATAAAAGGTTGAAAGAAGTCGAAAAAATGGGATTTAAGACATGCATTATTCCAGAAAGTAATAAAAAACTATTGAAAGAAAAATATAAATTAGATATAATAGGCGTGAAAAATATTAATGAAGCTATGCAGAAATTAAATATTAAATAAATACTTTAGGGGTGAATAATTTGAATCAAAGCAGAGATGAAATAATTACTGAAATATTAAAATTAATTGCACCAGGTACAAAAATAAGAGAAGGTTTGGAAAATATTTTAAAAGCAAAAACAGGAGGTCTTATTGTAATTGGTGATACTAAAGAAGTTTTAGATTTAGTAGATGGCGGATTTAATTTAAATATTGATTATACTCCTGCTAGATTATATGAACTTGCTAAAATGGATGGAGCTATAATTATTAGTGAAGACTTGAAAAAAATATTATATGCAAATACTCAGTTGATACCATCACCAAGTATAGTAACAAGCGAAACTGGAACAAGGCATAGAACAGCAGAGCGTACAGCAAAACAAACAGGGAAAATAGTTATAAGTGTTTCTCAGAGAAGAAGTGTTATTACAATTTTTAAAGGTGAATTAAGATATGTATTACAAGATAGCTCAAGAGTAATAACAAAGGCAAATCAAGCACTACAAACTGCTGAAAAATATAAAAAAGTTTTTGATGATAAATTAAATCTATTGAATGAATATGAATTTAATGATATAGTTACTTTACAAAATGTAATTGTCTGTATACAAAGAGCAGAAATGATATTAAAAGTTGTAGATGAAGTAAAAAGAGCTATATACGAACTTGGAGAAGAAGGTAGACTATTTCAAATGCAATTAGAAGAGCTTCTTGGAAATCTTGAAGAAGAAGAGTCTTTAATAATAAAAGATTATTTAGTATATAAGAGAAAGAAAACAGTTGAAAAGGCTTTAGAAACAATAAGAAGTATGGATCATGAAGAGCTGATGAATTCTCAGTTAATGGCTAAAGTTTTAGGATATGATGATTTTGATAATTCAGAAGAAGTTAGTGTTTTTACAAGAGGTTATAGAATTTTAAATAAAATTCCAAGAATGCCAAATAATATTGTTGAAAATCTTGTTACAAGTTTTAAATCTTTTCAATATATTATTCAAGCTGATATACCAGAGCTTGATGAAGTTGAAGGTATTGGAGAGATAAGAGCAAAGGCAATCAAACGTTCATTAAAAAGAATGCAAGAGCAATTTATTTTTGATAACTTAAGTATTTAAAAATATTGTTATTTGATACTAATGAATAATTTTGATTTCTAATAATGTATATAAAAAACGAAAGGAAGAAATGTAAATGAAAGACAAAAGTAAAATAATTTTAGTAGTTGTAATATTATTAGTTGCAGCAGTAATTGTAAGAGTATGTTATGGAATTAAAGAAGGTAAAAAGAATCCTATAGTAACAATGCAAGTTGCATATCATGATGCAGATGGAAATGAAAAGACAGGAACTATAAAGATGGAATTATATCCAGATGTAGCTCCAGAATCTGTAGCAAATTTTATAGCTCTTGCTAATAACGGATTTTATGATGGATTAACATTTCATAGAATTGAAAAAGACTTTGTAGTACAAGGTGGAGATAAGGAGGGAACAGGATCTGGATCAGCTTCTGTTAGTGATTTAGATAAATCTGTTGCTAAAGGTAGTGATAAAGATTATACTTATTCAATTAAAGGTGAATTTTCTGCAAATGATGTAAATAATACTTTGAAGTTTGGAAAAGGTGTTCTTGGTATGGCTAGATCTGATTATAGTTCATATGGATTAACAACTGAGGGATATAATTCAGCAAGCTCTCAATTTTTTATAGTAACAACAGATGATAAGTCATCATTAAATAGTTTAAATCAGTATTATGCTTCTTTTGGTAAAGTTATTGAAGGATATGAGTTTGTTGAAGAAATAGCATCTGTATATTCAAAAACAGAAGATAGTAATTCTGAGGAAAATAAAACTGAAGATGAGAGCGAATCTAAAGATGTTCCAAAAATGAATAGTGTTAGAGTTGAAACTTTTGGGGCAAATTATGGTCTTCCAAATAAAATTAATTATGATGAAATTCTTTCAACTGTAAATAAATATCAGAGCTTATTCAATAATATAAATAGTAATACAAGTACAGATGTAAGTACTAATACAAGTGCTGAGGCTGATGCTACTGGAAATGCTCAGGAATAGGAAATATAATTTGATAAAAAGGCGTTATTTTAACTTTGTTAAGGTAATGCTTTTTTTGCGCGACTTTTCATGAGTTTTTAATTTTGAAAATATAGAATAGTGAGTCCGTGTAATAGATATTATATAAAAAAATTCGAGTCTTGCTGGTCGCCCATACAAAATGGTGTGAGAAAGGAAATGCCCTCGCTTAAGTTTGGGAATATGAGGATATTAACTAAAAGCTCCCAAACTGCGCGACTTTTCATTTTTTTATATAATATCTATTACACTGGTGCTCTGCTATATTATGGAAATATAATTCAGTAATTTTCCTTTAAAAATACTAATGAAAAAAACGAGATTTTTGATATTTAGAGGAAAAAATAATTGCTAATATAAAAATTTATATTAGAAGAAAAGTATAAATTAAAAATAGAATCCCCCGCATGAAAAACATGCGGGGGAAAAAAGATTTAGTAGCGACGTGCAGCACGACTCATTTTTTCGGCAGCTTCATCGTTAATTGAGGCAGCACGACTCATTTTGTCAGCAGCTTCATAGTTAATAGATGAAGCACGCTTCATCTGCTCTGCAACATCCGAATTAGATTCGGCAATGAGGTGGTTTTTTGAAGTAATCTGTTCTACGCGTTCGATGAATGCGTTGAGTGTGCGGTGCAGTGGATGGACTCTTGTTTCATGTGTAAGCGGAATGTCTTCTTCGAATATTCCGCTTAGCATTGCGGTTAAGCTGTTGAGAGCACGAGTGTGTGCTTCAAGGGCTTCTGAGTGTCTGTCCAGTGCCATTTTTTCTTCGCTAGTCATAAGGTGTTACCTCCAATAAAAATATTTATTGAACTTGGGCGAAATCCTAATATCATAGTTCGTTCAGATATAGGATGTTAGGGCGTATTCCCTTATAAAAATAATTATAACACATTTTATGTTAATTTGCAAGTCAATGAATATAATTTATAGTACTTGACATTTTTGTAAATAAATGGTATACTAATAAACAGTTTGAGTATACTAGTATAGAGAAAGGATATGTACTATGAAGGAAAAGCAAATTTTAAAAGCTGCCAAAAAATTAATTTCAAAGTATGGTTTTAAAAAAGTTTCTATGGATGAAATTGCAACAGAAGCACAGGTTACTAAGAAAACAGTTTATTCTTATTTTTCGAGTAAAGAAGATCTTTTGAAAAGACTTATTAAAGATGAGCTATATAATATGAAAAAAGATTTGGAGTCTTTGGAAAAAGAAACAGGTGATTTTTTTGAGAGTATACATAAAGGAATTTTCAAATTATTAAAATTTAGAAGAAAAAACAATTTATTTAAAATTTTGTTTGAAGAGTCCGAAGTTTTGAAAAATTCACAATTGAAGGAAAATTTGAATATTATTGAGGATGACATAAAAAATTATATTAAAATCAGACTTGAAGATGCTAAAGATAAAGGTTATATAATCGTTCCAAACACAGATATAATGGCTTTTTTAATATATAAAATGTATATTGCTTTGATGATTGAATGGAATGATTCATATAAAAAATTAAATGAAGAAGAAATTGCTGATAATATTTTGCAAGTTTTAAGAAATGGAATAGAAAGAAAGGAAGTTGGATTAAATGACTAAAAAATTACAAGATAAAAAAGTTTTTAAATTTATAGTTTTTGCAGTAGTTTTATTAATACCTGTAATTTATAGTTTCTTTTATTTAAAATCATATTGGGATCCATATGGACATTTAAGTGATCTTAAAGTTGGAATTGTAAATTTAGATAATGGAAATGGGGAAGAAAATAGAGGAAATGAACTTGTGAAGGAGCTTAAAGAATCAGGTACTTTGAATTTTGTTGACTGCCCTGCTGATGAAGCAAATAAAGGTTTAGGAAATGATGAATATTATGCAGTTATTACTATTCCTTCAAACTTTACTGAAACACTAAATAGTGCTTCTACAGAAGATAAACAGATCTCTACTATAACATATACTCCTAATAAAAGAAAAAATTATCTAGCATCTCAAATTTTAAATACTGCATTAAAAACAGTTGAAATAAATTTACAGGGAAAAGTAAGTAGAGAGGTAACTGCTACTTTGTCTGATAACTTGAAAGAAGTTCCAGATAGTCTGGAAAAAATGGCTGATGGTGCAGATAAATTAAATAATGGTGCCACTGATTTGACAAATGGAATTCAAACATTAAGTGATGGTATAAATACCTTAGATACAAAGTATTCAGAATTTGATAATGGTGTTAATTCTGCATATGAAGGAAGTAAGACTTTAGCTAATGGGACTTCACAGGTAAGCTCTGGAATTAGTGATTTAAAATCAGGTGCGAGCAAATTAAATGATGGAGTTTCTGAGATAAATACAGCTTTAAATAATGCTGATTTAAGTAAGATTGGTGAGTTAACATCTGGTATTGCTAAATTAAATAATGGTGTTAATAAAAAAGATGGATTGAAAAATGGAATAAATGCTTATGTTACAGGAAGTGAGTCTATTGCAAATGGTGTAATTAGTTTAGATCAAACATTAGATTCAGAAATAGCAAAATATACTAATATATATGTGAGCTCTACAGATCCTACAACAAAAATGCAAGCTGGTGCTGCATTACAGGCTTTGAAATCTGTTAAATCTGGAATTAATGATACAAGTAAAGGAAAGAGCTTGGTTGGTGGATCTAAAGAGCTAACAGCTACAGATAGTAAGACAAAGTTAACTTCTGGTGGAGCTTTGAAAGCTGGTATAAATGAGGTTAGTGCTGGTACTGAAGAATTGAATAATGCAACAGGTGATATCAAGAATCTTGGTTCAAGTATTAATGAGTTGAAAGTAAATTTACAAAAGGTTCAAGCTGGAACTACTAGTTTAACAGCAGGAATGTCTGATTTACAAAATGGAAATGCTAAAGTTAAAGTTGGTGCTGAGCAATTAACATCTGGTTTGGAAACATTAAATGAGAGTTCAACATCAGTTAAAAATGCTTTAACTCAATTGAACAATGGATCTCAAACAGCTTTAGGTGGAAGTAAAAAGCTACAAGATGGAACTGAGAAATTTAAAAATGAAATTAATGAAGGTTTAAATTCTGCTAAAGATGAAATTAAAAAGTTGGATAATTTGGATAGTTATGTAGAAGATCCAATAAAGATTGAGGAGCAATCTTATGGTGAAGTTGATTCATATGGCGTTGCTTTTGCACCTTTATTTATATCTATAGGTTTATGGGTTGGTGCTTTAATGTGCTATGTAGTACTATATTATGATCAAAGACATAGATTTGGAATTTTGGATCATGACACTAAAAAAAGCAAAATTTTACAAGATATTGTTTATTTAGCAATAGGTGCTGTTGATGGTATCTTAACAGGTTTAATTTTAAAAGCTGGATTAGGATTTAGTGTAAATAATATGATGGTTTATTTAGGTGAATGTATGCTTGCAGGTCTTGTTTTTATGTCTGTAATTCAATTTTTAATAAGAAACTTTGGGGATATTGGAAAATTCTTAGCTTTAATAATTTTAGTTTTACAATTAGCAGCATCAGGAGGAACTTTCCCAGTTGAAACAATTGATAATGGTTTCAAAGGATTTACAAGCTTATTACCAATGACATATACAATTAGGGCTTTTAGAGATGTTTTAATTAATACAGATAATAGTTTAATTGCTAAAAATACATGGATTTTGGTTGGAATATTTGTTGTTCTAAATATTTTAAGTATTATTATTGAAATTATTAAATCTATGATAATAAATAAAAGAAGTAAAACATCAAGTGATTCTTAAATTTAGTGAATAATGAATGATAAAAAATTACTATTCACAGTATTATAATTATTAATAGTTGCAGTGTATGTAATATTTAAAAGTTTTGCTCCAATGATGAATATTATATAATACATTTTTCGACATTTTTCGCAAAAAGTGTTGTTATACCTCCTAAAATATGTTATTATTGTAACATAAAATTTTAGGAGGTCTGTTTATGGCTAAAAAAGACTTTTTGGCTCGGGTGCGTAGCACTGAGCAACATGTCGAAAGAATCAGAAAAACAGCATTAAAGTTTGGCTCTACTGCAGTATCAAGCAAAGTGGTAGGAGCTAATAACATCGAAACAGTTGCTAACTTTAGCAGAAAAAAAGATAGTACTGATTTTCTGAACTGGCTGACTCGTGGAAAATATGGTGATATCTTCGAGAATTAAACTATACCTTTAGTCACGATGGGATTTTTAGGGTGACAAAAGAAACTCAAGCATTACGCTTGAGTTTCTAACATATTAATTATACTATTAATAACTAAATCAATCATTATATCGTAATTTACATTATTATGTTTATGATAAACTATTTCATGACATAAGTTATCAATTATTCCAATTATAATATGTACCCTTTCAATCATATGGTTACAATTATATCCGTTATTTTCTAATGTTTGGGCTATTTTTATAGTCATATCCATTTCTCTTTTATGAAAATAAAATGCAACATCCTTATCAGAATGAGTCATGGCTGTTATTTCTTCATGCGCGGTTTCAGATAGTTTATGATTTGTTATATATTGATTAATCATATTTCTTATTATTTTTGGAAAATCTTTTTTGTCAAATTTCGTTTCTGGAATTTTTAACATTGGATAAAAAATTGCATCTGCATATTTTTCTAATCCACATATAAAAATATCATGTTTATCTTTAAAATACTGATATACTATTCCTGTTGAAACTCCTGCCTTTTTGGCAATTTGTACTGTATTTATATTGTAAAACCCTTTTGAGCAAATCAAATCAAAACCAGCCTTTATTATTTTTTCTTTTTTTATTATTGATCTTTTTTGAATTGGCTCCCTAATATCACTTGTTCCCATAAATAAAACCTCCAGGATGTTATGAAATTTAAATTTATTATAACATAATAGTAATAAAACAGTCAAGAATATGAAAAAGGTTTCATATTATATTGACAATATGAAAAAAATTTCATATAATGTTTGATAGAATGTGATAAAAATTTCATATAATGATAGGAGGATTTATGGAAAAAATAATAGAATTAAAAAATGTAAGTAAGGTTTATAAGGTAGGTGATAATGAGTTTAAAGCATTAGATAATATAAACCTTTCAATTAATAAAGGTGAGATGGTTGTTATACTTGGACCATCAGGTGCTGGAAAGTCTACTTTATTAAATTTAATAGGAGGAATGGATAATCCAACTTCAGGAAAATTAATTGTAGATGGTGAAGATATTGATACATATAATGAAAATCAACTTTCTGAATATAGAGCAGAAAATGTTGGATTTATTTTTCAATTTTATAATATACTTCCAAGTTTAACTGTAAAAGAAAATGTGGATATAGTTAAAGATATTGTAAAAAATCCAATAAGTACTGAAGAAGCTCTTAAAGGTGTTGGTCTAGAAAGACATGCAAAGAAGTTTCCAAGTCAACTTTCAGGTGGTGAGCAACAAAGAGTTTCAATAGCAAGAGCAATTGCAAAAAATCCGAAATTATTGCTTTGTGATGAACCAACAGGTGCTCTTGATTCTAAAACAGGTGTTGAAGTTTTAAAACTATTACGTAAACAATGTGATAGAAATAGTGGAGCCAATACTGTTGTAATTGTTACACATAACAGCTTAATTGCAGAAATT
The DNA here is from genome assembly GCA_934180065.1 of uncultured Clostridia bacterium. GTDB lineage: Bacteria > Bacillota > Clostridia > TANB77 > CAG-508 > CAG-492. The sequence goes on from CAKPRA010000005.1 coordinate 43,860, forward strand.
GCAGATACTGTTATTCATGTAAAAAATGGAAAAATTGACAAAATAAATAGAAATGAAAATCCTAAGAAGATAGAGGAGGTTGTTTGGTAATATGTTAAAAAAGAAAATGTTTCGTGATATACGAAAAAATCTATCACAATTTGTTACTATCTTCTTAATGGTCACAATTGGAGTTATGGCATATGTTGGAATAGAAGCTTATATGTCTGGAATGGAATATACCGCTGATAAATTTTATTCAGAAAATAATTTGCAAGATTTGAATTTAATGGGAGAAAATTTTACAAAGGAAGATTTGGATAAGATTAAATCAATTGATAATGTTAAAGATGCAGAAAGAAAGTTATCAGTAACAGGTACAACTGATAATGATAATACATTATTATTAAACTTTATAGAAACTAATAATATTTCTAAGTTTTATGTTGTTGATGGAGATTCTTTTAAGGAGAATGAATCAGGGGTTTGGATTGATGAGCGTTATGCGAAAAAAAATGACATAAAAGTTGGAGATAAAATATTAGTTAAATATGATAAAATGAATTTAACAGAAACTGTAAAAGGATTGGTAAATATACCAGATCATGTATATGACGTAAAAGATGAATCTCAATTGTATCCAGATAGAAAAGAATTTGGTTTTGCATATTTATCAATAAATGAAATACCGGAATCATATATAAAAGAAAAAGCTATGCAAAAAGCAGGAATAAATGATGAACAGATATTTGATCAATATGTAAAAGATTTCAATTATAAAGATTATTATATATTTAATTATATAATGGTAGATGTAGATAATAAAGATGAAATTAATAAAGTTAAAAATGATATTGAAGATAATGTAAAAAATGCTTTGGCAATAATTAATATTGAAGATACTGCTTCTTATAGAACATATCAAGGAGAGATAGATGAAGGTAAAACATATGTTGGAGTATTTTCTGGATTATTCTTATTTATTGCGATGCTTTCAGTTATAACAACAATGACAAGAGTAGTAAGTAAACAGAGAGTTCAAATTGGAACTTTGAAAGCATTAGGATTTAAGAAGTATAAAATACTATTACACTATATAGGATATGGATTTTGGATATCATTATTTGCGTCAGTAGTTGGAATAATAATAGGATATTTTGGAATAGGAAAAATATTTATAGCTAAAGAAATGTCTTTCTTTGAAATTCCAAATGGAGCTCCTAAGATTGTTTCATCAAGCTATTTAGTTGCTGTAGGTGTAGTTTTAGCGGTATCATTTATTACATATTTAACTTGTAAATCTATTTTAAAAGAAAATGCAGCTGAAACATTAAGAAATAAACTTCCAAATGTTAAAGAAAAATCAATTAATATAACAACTAAAGGTATTTTTAAAAAAATGGGATTTTCTAGTAAATGGAATTTAAGAGATATCTTAAGAAATAAAATGAGAACATTTATGGGAATTGCAGGTGTTACTGGTTGTGCAATGTTAATTGTTTGTGCATTGGGAATGTTTGATTCACTTAATAATTTCATAGATTTACAATATGAAAAGATCTATAATTTTAATTATAAATTATCACTAAAATCTGATATAACTGAAGAGCAATTAGCTGAGCTTGAAAATAAATATGGTAATTATTCATCTCAAAACTTGGGAATAGAAATAAAAAAAGGTGATGAAAGAGAATCAAATAATATATTTATATCACAAGCGAAAGATTACATAAGATTTATTGATAATAAAGAGAAAATTATAGAGCTAAATTCTGATGATGGTGTATATGTAACATACAAGCTAGCTGAATTAAATAACTATAGAATTGGGGATGAAATAACATGGCACATATATGGTGATAATACATATTATACTTCTAAGATTGTTGGATTTAATAAAGATCCACAAAATCAAAATGTTACAATGACAAAAAAATATATGGAAAGCTTAGGTCTTACATATAAACCGGATTCTTTATATACTAATAATGATTTAAGTAATGTAAAAGAAATTGATAATGTTGAATTAATTCAAGATAAAGTATCTTTAAAAGAAGGTATAAGTAATATGCTTAATACAATGAAGACTATGCTTATATTAATAATTGGAATTGCTGTTCTTTTAGGAATAATAATTATATATAACTTGGGAATTTTATCTTATAGTGAGAAGCAATATCAATTTGCTACTTTGAAGGTACTTGGATTTAAAAGTAAAAGAATTAAGAAAATATTTATTAAGCAAAATAACTGGATTTCAATTATATCAATAATTTTCGGTTTACCATTAGGATATTATTTAACAAACTGGTTGTTTAAAAAAGCTATTGAAGAGCACTTCGATATGGGAGCAAGTATAAATACAATAACATATATAATTGCAGCTATTGGAACTTTTGCGGTATCTTATGTTGTTTCAAAACTACTTGCTAGAAAAATAAAAAGTATTGATATGGTATCAAGTTTAAAAGGTAATGAATAAATAGAAGCGGACATAAATCTAATTAAGGATTTATGTCTGCTTTTGTAATATTAAAGAGGAAAGTATTATCATTTTTGTTTGAAAAAAATGTTGATACTTAAATAAAGTTATCAAACTGTGAGATATTTCATTATCATAATAATATTGTTATAATAATGAAATATTTAATACCATGATGAGTTATTATAGTTTATTTGCATTTTCCTTTATAAATTTTTTCATAGTTGAATATCCTGTATTGTAAAGAAAATCAATTTGTTTATGGTCTAGTAAGCTAGTGTTTTTTGTATCTATTTTTACTATGTAGTCAGACCCATATTCTTCATATATAGATAGCTCATGTGAAAGAAGATTTATTGATTCTGAAATATTTTCAAATAGATTATACTCATGTTTACTTTTTGGACTTTTTTCAAAAGTAATACTAATTGTGTAATCAGCTCCTAGGTTTTTTAGCTCTCTCCAAGGAATGTTTTCACGAATTCCACCATCTACAAATTGAATATTGTTATATTTACAAGGTGAATATATTCCTGGAAAACTACAGCTTGATCTTACAGCTTTTTCTATAGGGATATTATTCATATATATAATAGTATCTTTATAAGCAGCTAATCTTAATTTATTTTGTGAAGTGAATATGTAAGTTTCTCCAGTTTGAATATCTACACTTGGTATTATTAATGGGAATTTTATTTGATTGATATTAGAAATATTACGTTTTGAACAGATCTTTTTTATGATATGTTCAAATCGCAATCCATTATTTAAACCAGTTACGGTTGTTTTTCCGTGTAAAAATTAATTGAAAAATTATTTTTATTATTTCTATCTTTTGAATTTTTGTTATTTGTTTAGCATATTGCTTAAAAAAATCGTAAATTTCTGAAGGCTTGTAGCCAATTGCATATAGTGTAGCAACAATACTTCCAGAAGATGTTCCAGAAATATAATCAATTTTAATATTCTCATCTTCTAAAGCCTGTAGCACTCCTACATGCGAAGCTCCCTTTATTCCTCCTCCAGATAAACATAAACCTAATTTCATAAAATCACCTAATATTATTATATGATTGGGAAAAGGGGACGGTTCTCTTTTCCCAAAAAAGGGAAAAAGGGACAGTCTAGAAAAACGAAATATATTTCTTTTTATATGTATCTGAAAAGGAAACTATTCCTTTTTATTTCCATTGATTATTGGAAAAAATAAAAATATAATTAAATAAAGGGATTGTGATGTAAATGAGAATTTTGAAATGTTATGGTGAAAAGATTGTACGAAAAGAGCTAAAGGCTTGCTACAAATTTTTTATTAAAGAGGCAAATAATCAAAAGAAAGGTAATGGATATGGTCTTATTAGAGATAAAACAATACTAGCAAATGATATTGCGAGTATTGCATCTGTTGGTTATGGATTAGCAGCATTGGTTATAGGTGTAGAACATAAATGGATTTCATATAGAAAAGCGTATAATAAGGCAGTTGGTACTTTAGATACATTTATTAATAATGTAGAAGGAATAAATGGCTTTTTTTATCATTTTGTAAATATGGAAAATGGTAAAAGAAAATGGAATTGTGAAGTATCTATAATAGATACAGCTATATTCATATGTGGAGCTTTGACTGCTGGGGAATATTTTGGAAAAGATGTGAAGAAAAAGGCTGAAATTTTGTATAAAAAAATAAATTGGCAGTGGTATAGAAACGAAAAAGATAATTATTTTTATATGGGGTATAAACCTGAAATTGGATTTTGGGGACATTGGGATATGTATGCAGAGCAATTAATGTTATATGTTTTGGGAGTAAGCTCTCCAACATTTCCTATAGAAAAAAGTATGTATTATACATTCCAAAGGAAAAAAGCTGATTATTGCGATATTAAAGATATAATATATACATATTGTGGGACATTATTTCCATATCAGTTTTCACATGCATGGATAGATTTTAGAAATTTAGAAGATGAAAATCAAACTGATTGGTTTGAAAATTCTATAAAAGCAACTAAAGCAAATAGACAATATTGCATAAATAATATGAATAATTTTAAAACATATAACGAAAATTCATGGGGATTAACTTCATGTTTATCTCCAAGAGGATATTGTGAATTTGGAGCTAAACCAAGTGAAGCTAATTTAAATAAAATGAATGATGGTACTGTATCTCCTTGTGGTGCAATAGGTTCAATTGTTTTTACACCAAATGAAAGTATAAAAGCAATGGAATATTATTACAATAACTTTCCAAAATTATGGGGAAAATATGGTTTTAAGGATGGATATAATTTAGAAAAAAAATCACCTTGGTTTGCAGAGGAATATATAGGAATTGATAAGGGAATAGAGCTATTAATGATTGAAAATTATTTGAATGAAACCATTTGGAGATATTTTATGAAAAATAAATATGTGAAAGAAGGGCTAGATATATTGAAAATAAAAAGAATAGCAAAATATAAAAATGATTCTAGAATAATTGGTACTGCCATGTTAGAATATGTACAATGAAATATTTATGTAAGGGTATTAAAGAGCTGAATTGACAAACTAGAAAAAAGAGCTTATTATATAACCATAATATTAAAAAGGAGAGCAAAAAAATGAATAGAGAAAAAGAGCTAAGGAGTAAAATAAAATATAGGGGCTTCGGCTGTGTAACTATTACAACGAGATAAAGCTATATATTAAATATAGTTGTTGTAATAGTTGATATATGGCATTATATCTCGTTATAAAAATACATATATAAGGAGATATAATTATGATTGAAATAGAATTAAATAATATAATAAAAAATTACGGATTAAAAAATGTGTTAAATGGAATGAATTTAACACTAAAAACAGGTGAGAGAGCAGTACTAATAGGTTGCAATGGAGCAGGAAAAAGCACAGTTTTTAAAATTATAATGAAACAAGAAAATATAAGTGCTGGAACAATAAATATTAGGAAAAATGCTACAATAGGTATGCTGAAACAAATTTATGAATATGAAGAAGAAATTCCAAATGTATATAATTTTTTGCAAAGAAGTTTTGAGCAATTTTTTGAATTAGAAACAAAATTAAAAAAATTGGAAGATGAGATGTCTTATGAAAAAGATGACGAAAAAATGAGTGAATTACTACAAAAATATGGAAATGTACAACAAAAATATATACAAATGGGAGGCTATGATATTCAAGAAAAATTTAATAAAATATGCTCTGGATTACAAATAAATGAAAAAATGTTAAATCAAAATTATAATGATTTAAGTGGAGGAGAAAAAACTATAGTAAATTTAGGTGCATTGTTATTAAAAGAGCCAAGTATACTTTTGTTAGATGAGCCAACAAATCACCTAGATATGGAAAAATTAGAGTGGTTAGAAAAATTTTTAAAAGAATATAAAGGAACTATATTAATGGTTTCGCATGACAGATATTTTTTAGATAAAGTTGCTACCAAAACAATTTTATTGGAAAATGGAAAAGAAAAAATATATTTTGGAAATTACTCATATTTTCTAAAAGAAGACGAAAAAAGAACTCTTGCTGAATTTGAAAATTATAAAAATCAGCAGAAAATGATTAAAAAGATGAAAGAGTCTATAAAAACTTTAAGAAAATTTGGAGAGCTTGCTAAAAATGAAATGTTCTTTAAGAGAGCAAAAAGTATAGAAAAAAAATTAGCAAAAATAGAGCAACTTCCACAAGTTAATTTAGAGCAAAAAACATTACTTAATTTTAAATTAAATATTGATTCAAGATCTGGAAAAGATGTTGTTATAATAAATAATTTGAATAAAAATTTTGAAAGTAAAAATATATTTGAAAATGCAAATTTGCAAATACACTATGGTGAAAAAATTGCGCTAATAGGAAAAAATGGAACAGGAAAAAGTACATTATTAAAAATCATTATGAATGAAGATTGTGAATATACTGGTGAAATAAAAATAGGTCAGTCAGTAAATATTGGATATATCCCACAAGAAATAAAATTTGAAGATGATAATCAAACAATATTAAATTTTTTTGAACAATTTGATAATCGAAATGAAACTGAAATAAGAACAAGTTTAGCAAAATATATGTTTAGAGGAAATGATGTGTTCAAGAAGGTAAGTAGTTTATCTGGAGGAGAAAAGGTTAGATTGATACTTGCAAAATTGCTAAAACAAAACATTAATTTTTTAATATTGGATGAACCAACAAATCATATTGATATTGAAACAAGAGAATTGTTAGAAGAAGCAATAAAGGAATATTCAGGAACAGTACTATTTGTTTCGCATGACAGATATTTTATAAATAACTTGGCGGAAAGAATTGTGGAAGTAAAAGAAAAAAGATTTTTTTCTTATATTGGAAATTATGATGAATATTTGAGAAAGATTGAATAAAGCAATAAATTTGGGAAAATGGAAATAATTTTAGTGAAAATCCATTGGAACTGAAAGGAGAAAATACATATGGATAAAAATGAATTAATTAAATTAGTAGAAAGCTTAAATTTTCCACAAGAAGAATATTATATTTTGTCTAGTGGTTGTTTACTATTTTATGGTCTACGAGAAAAAGCTAATGATTTAGATTTGTGTATATCAGAAAAATTGTTTAATAATATAAAAGAAAAATATAATTTAGTCGAAGAAAAGAAAAATGAGTGTGGATTTTATAAATTAAATGATTTAGTGGAAGTTGTAGTTGATTCGCCAGCAGAATTTGAGAATCAATATGATTTTAAATATGGTTACCAACTTCAAAAATTAGAGATAATATTAATGGATAAAAAGAAAAGAAATCTACCAAAGGATAAGTGTGATATTGATAATATTGAGAGATATTTAAGTGAGATAGAAAGATAATTTGAAGAATCTGAAGAATGAAAAATTTTTTCAGATTCTTTTTCGTAAGATAAAATTCTGAAACTTATTAAAGTTATTTATGTCGTAGTAAAAGTTAGTTAGTGTATAATATTTGTAGGCAAAAATAAAAATATTTGAAAATACTTCATAAAAAATAAAAGTTTTTTCATGATTTTGAAAAAACTTGATTGCAATAATAAAAGAGGGTATAATTATTTTATAGTTAGGAAGAGCTTTATGGAAAGGATAAGTAGAGAAAATTATTTATCTATATTAAAAATTTCAAAGATTAACAAATAATATCAATAAATTTTGAAAATGCAGATTATGAGGAATTGCAAGACAGAAAGAAATTATATGAATATATAAATTAGAAAGGAAATAATTAGAATGGATGAAAAAGAATTAAGAAAAAATATGTCAAATGAAATAATGGAAGTTCAATTTTTACCAACAATAACTGAAATATCTCTAAAAAAAGTAAAATATGAAAAATATTCAATAAAAAATCTGGCAGCATTAGGAGTTGCCTCAGAACCAGTGATATCTGCAATGCAAAAATTAGGTAAAAAAACCGGAAAGAGCGGTATTTATAGAGTAAATACTAAGGGAATGGAAATGTTTGAATCTAAAGGTGGATATATAGGATCTTTGAAAGCAGATAATGGTGGTGTTGGAGGAGGTCAAGCTATAATGGAACCTTTGCAATGTGATCCGACAATGATATTTATGTCTGTGGCATTAATGACAATTGAAAATAAATTGGATGAGATTAAAAGTATACAGCAAGAAATGTTAGACTTTGTTAAGGCAAAGGAAAAAGCAAAGATAAGAGGAAATTTAAATACACTAATAGATGTATTAAATAATTATAAGTTTAATTGTGACAATGAGAAATATAAAAATAACAAACATATATTAGTACAAGACATTAAAAGAAATTCAGAACAAAGCATTTTATTATATAGAGATTTAATTCAAACTATGCTATCAAAAAAGGAATTAATGCATAGTGATCAAGAGATTAAATCAAAAGTTAAAAAGTTAGGCGAAAATTTAACGGAATATCAATTAGCGTTATATTTATATTCATTTTCATCATTTCTTGAAGTGATGTTATTAGAAAATTTTAATAAGAATTATATTAATGAAGTAAAAGAAAAAATTAGCGAATATGAGTTTAATTATAGAGAATTATATACTAAATGTTATAATGAAATCGAAAGCAGTACAGGAAAATCTATACAAACTATATTGACTAAAGGTTTAGCAAATGCTAGTAAAGGAACGGGAGAATTAATATCTAAAATACCATTTATTTCTAAAGGTCAAGTTGATGAGTTTTTTATTAATTCGGGAAATAAAATAAAAAAATTAAATGAAAAAAGAAATGATAAAAATATTCAAAAAATAGTTGAAAATTCAATAAAAGGAGTAAATCCATTCATTGAATATTTAAATAAAGTAAGTATTATTTATAATGAACCAATAGAAATTTTAATGGATAATAATAATTTGTATTTAATAGAAGGAGAAAATTAAAAATACAGAAGAACTATGTTTAATAACATAGTTTTTTTGTATTTTTAACTATGTACAATATTGTGATTTGTAAGTGAAAATGTCTTATAATCTTTTCCTCTTTAAAATTGTAAAAATTAATATAATTTGATATAATACAATCATCAAAGAAAGGAGGGAAAATATGAAGTATATAAACAAAGGGAAAAGGGATATTTTAATATTTCCTCAATTTACGAATATAGAAAAAATTGAAAATATTAGAAAACAGTATGATGAATTGTATAAAATATTGCCACCACATATAACTTTAGCATTTCCGTTTGAAAGCTCTATGTCTAATGATGAGCTAAAAGACAGATTAATGCAAGTTTTAAAATCCGTGGAACCATTTGAAATAGTGATGTCAGGTGTGTCATTACATAAAGATGAAAATATTAAGACTAACTATATATTTTTAAATGTCGTGTCAGGCGTGAAAGAAATAAAGATACTGCATAATGAAATATATGAAAAAGTATTAAATCAAAAAATGAGTTTTGAATATATACCTCATATAACCCTTGGAACTACGGAAAATGATCAGATTGAATTTGAAATGAATGATGAGTTTAAAACCATAGTTACCAAAGTTTCTGTGGAAGAAATTGGAGAAAATGAAAAGTCAAATGTGTTATTTGAGGTAGATTTATAAATTATAAAAGAGAGGATAAAACTATGGAAAAACGAGATTTATATGATAAAAATAGAAGTTTAACAGGAAAAACAATATACAAAGGCGAGTCAGTACCTGAAGGCTCATATATAGTAGTGGTACTTATTTACATACAAAACTCTAAAGGAGAGTTTTTATTACAAAAAAGAAGTGCAAGAAAAAATGGATTATGGGCAACTACAGGTGGACATCCAAAATCTGGAGAAGATAGTATTCAGGGAATATTAACAGAAGTAAAAGAAGAGATTGGAGTGGATTTAAATTCAGAAAAATTAGTAAAATACTATGGCGGAAGGTCTGAAAAAGAAAGAGTTTTTTGGGATGATTATTATATAAAAATGGATGTTGATAATATTGAAAAACTAAAATTACAAGAGGAAGAAGTTGAAAAAGTTGGCTGGTTTTCAATTGATGAAATAAAGAAAATGAATGATGAAGGAGAATTTTTTAGAAATCATTATGAAGAATTTGAAGTTTTGATGGATTGGTTGAAGAAAAGTGAGTAGGTGAAATTATATAAGAAAACAGGATTACAACATTGGCATATATTTCATGTAATCGCGAAAAATAATTAAAAGGAGAAAATTATGAAAATGGCATTAAAGTGTTTGTTAATTGGAATAGCTATAGTTATCATATTTATTTTGGGAATAAATTTTTATGTTAAACAGTCTACTAAAAATAGAATTATAAAAAATCAAGAGTATAAAGATTTATCTGATGTAGATTGCATAATTATCTTAGGTGCTGGAGTATGGGGAGATAAACCAAGTCCAATGTTAGAGGATAGATTGTTAGAAGGTATTAATCTATACAAAAATAATGTGTCTAGTAAAATTATAATGAGTGGTGATCATGGAAGAGAAGATTATGATGAGGTAAATCTTATGAAGAATTATGCTATTGAAAAAGGGATACCATCAGAAGATATTTTTATGGATCATGCTGGATTTTCTACTTATGAAACTATGTATAGAGCAAAAGAGATTTTTAAGGCTAAAAAGGTAGTAATTGTAACACAAAATTATCATATGTATAGAGCTTTGTATGATGCGAAAAAGCTGGGATTAGATGCATATGGAGTATGTTCTGATCCAAGACAATATGTTGGGGCAACATATAGAGAAATAAGAGAAATATTGGCAAGAGATAAGGATTTTGTTAAATGTATATTTAAGCCAAAGCCTACTTATTTAGGAGATGAAGTTCCTGTGAGTGGAAATGGTGATATAACGAATGATAAGAAAAGAGATGTTTAGCAAGATTGTATAGTTAAATTTGAGAAAATACTATTCTAAAGCAAAGGAGTGGAAATATGAAGGTATTAACAATAAAGCAACCATGGGCTAGTTTGATAATGCTTGGTTATAAAAGATTTGAATTTAGAAGTTGGAAAACAAATTATAGAGGAGAGCTCCTTATTCATGCTGGACAAGGAATTGATAAAGAGGCGATGAAAAGATTACAAAAATATATCCCCAAAGATATGCCAAAAGGTAAAATATTGGGAAAAGCTAAGTTGGTTGATTGTGTGAAAATGTCTCCGGAGTTTAAATCTGAGCTTTTGAAGGAAAATAAGGATATATATACAGATAGTGCTTTTAAGGAGAACTATGGCTGGCAAATGGAGGATATTGAGGTTTTCGATGAACCTATTGAGGCAAAAGGACATTTGAGTTTGTGGGAGTTTGAAATGAAGTAAATTGTAGGAGATGAATTGTTGTGATTGTTGAATATAATGAAAAATATAATGAGCAAATTAAAGAATTATTAACTGAACTACAAAATTATTTGATTGATATTGATGATTGGCATACACAAGTAATGGTTCCAGAATATAAAGAAAAATATTTTGAACTGGATATGGAGAAAGTAAAAATGCAGAATGGTAAGATATTTTTATCTATTGAAGATGAATTGGTTAACGGATTAATTGTTGGAGTTGTTGAAACTGTAGATGAAGTTGATAAATTAACTAATGATTGTGTTAAAACTGGTGAAGTGTTGGAGCTAATTGTTAGCAAGAAAAATCGTGGAAATGGTGTTGGAAAGATATTACTAAATAAAATGGAGGATTATTTTAAAAATATTGGTTGTATTATAACAAATATTGAAGTGTTTGGTCCTAATGTTAGTGGATTAAAGTTTTATGAAAAAAATGGATATGTTGTGAGAGATATGATTGTTTCGAAGAAGTTGTAAAATAAGAATAAAGTGCAATTTTTGCACTTTTAAATTAATTAATATGTAATGAATATTTATGAAAAGAGATGGGGGATTTTTTTGGTAAAGGATATAGTAAAAGATGTAATGTTTTTGTCACAAAAGGCTGAAATGGCAACAGAGGATGATAAGTTTATTGCTAGAGATTTGTTAGATACATTGAAGGCAAATAAAGATAGATGTGTTGGATTGGCTGCTAATATGATTGAATATAATAAGGCGATTATTTGTGTGTCTGGTGGTTTGTTCGATTTTGTGATGATTAATCCGGTTATTACGGGGAGAAGCGGAAAATATGAAATTGAGGAAGGTTGTTTGTCTTTAATTGGTGAGAGAAAATGTGTGAGATATAACGAGATTGAAGTGGATTATTTGGATGTGAATTTTGAGAGGAAACATGGAGAGTATACTGGATTTGTAGCTGAGATTATTCAGCATGAGGTTGATCATACTAATGGGGTTGTTATTTAGAGGAGCGATTTGGATTTTGTGAGGATTAATTTGGAAGAATATTAAATGAGTTGGGAGCGATGATATTGGATATTTGGGAGAAAATGTATAATAAGGCTAAGGTTGAATATCATAGAGAGCAAGTTTCTCCGTTTATTGTGGCACATCATGTTGTTGCTGCAGTAGAGAGTGAAGATGGAGAAATTTTTACTGGATTTTGTATTGAAAGCGCAAGTGGGGTTATGAATTTGTGCGCGGAGAGAGTTGCAGCTTTGAATATGTATATGAGTACTGGAAAAACGAGGATTAGGAGATTGATTGCATGCAGAGAGAATCCACCAAAGAATGGTGGTATGCCTTGTGGAGCTTGTAGGGAATTTTTGATGCAGTTGGATAGAGCTAATGGGGAGATGGAGATTTTGACGGATTTCGAGAGTAGAAGAACGGTGAAGTTGAAGGAGGTTTTTCCGAGTTGGTGGGGAGAGAAGAGATATGTGGAGTGTAAGGTGGAGTTACTCATAACCCGAAGGTCGTAAGTTCGAGTCTTACCCCCGCAACCAAGAATTTAACTAGAGTCGCAAGAGATTGCAGACTCTTATTTTTTTGTTTCTGACGTAATTTTACGTAAATGGGGACAGCTTGGGGACACAAGCTTTTATAAAGCTCATAAAATAGCATAAATCCTCATTTACAATCTTAAAAAAAGCAATTTTTGAACTTATTGAAATCAAGAGTTTTAGCTGATAAGTATATTAGTTTTTATCTACTAATAAATTCTGCAAGACTATACCTGCACTTCTATTATGAGAAGCAAGTGGATGTACATAGAAATTAAAAGTTGTACTAATTTGTGCATGTCCTAATCTTGCAGCTACAACTGCTACATCAACATTTTGTGAAATAAGTAGAGTAGCATTTGTATGCCTAATACCATGAAAATTCAAATAAGGTAGTCCTATCTTTTGAACAAATTTAACAAACCATTTACTTACTGTATCGGGATGCATAGGTTTACCATTATCTTGTATAAATAACCTATTAGATTCTTCCCAGAATTCGCCACAAAGCTCTTTTTTACTATCATACCATAATTTATATTCTTCAAGTATTTCAATGACAGAATCAGGTATAGAAATGTGTCTATAAGAACTAGGTGTTTTAGGTGTCTTGGTATAAACTTCTGTACTTGCTAAATATTGACTTGATTTATTTACGGATATTTCTTTGTTTTTGAAATCAATATTTTCCCAGTCTAGTCCCATTAATTCTCCTAACCTTACTCCAGTAAATACTGTAAGAATAATAGCAACCTTATATTTTATTTCGCTATCTTTAAGTTCATTTAATCCTTTTAGAAGAACTCTGCATTGTTCATCATCGTAGAATTTACGTTGTGCTTTTGGTGCTCTTGGTGGTTGAACTCTATCTGCAGGATTATAAGGTATAAGTTGCCAATATACAGCTTTGTGTAGCATTGCACTTATTAATCTATGATGTTCTAGAATAGTTTTCTTAGATAATGGTTTCAAAGTACGTTCGCCATTATTTTTAGCAAGTCTTTTTATTTGTGTATCTTGTTCTAGCATATCATACAATTTCATAAGATCTGTAGGTTTGATTTTTTCTAAAGTAAAAGAGCCTAAATATGGAAGAATTCTGCTTTCTAACATTCCAACATATCTGTTGTAAGTAGATGGCGCTAAATCCTTTGTACCATAATTTACTTGCCAAATATGATAGAATTCTTCAAAAGTTACTGGCTTTCCTTCAGGTACTAATCCACTATTAGCTTCTGTAACAAACTCTGCAAGTGCAATTTCAGCATCTTTACGAGTTCCATGAATAGTTTTTGTTCTTCTAGCTCTAGATCTATCAAGATTTTTACCAGTAGATACTACTAACCTATAAGTATTTTCACCTCTTTTTTTTATACTCACAGTCATTGTCTTTTTCACCTCCTTGCAGTCATAACCATGGGTGAGAGTTTCGTATTTTATTGTGATAATTATATATCTAATTATTGATGATTACTAGTGAGTTTTGCTTATTTTTCAGGTGTTACAAAGATTACAATAAGATTCATAAATAAACTTATATAGAACAATAAAAAAATAGATAAAATGTAATATAAATTTAATTTGTCGAAATTTGTAATATAATGTAACGTTTTGTCAAAGTATTGAGAATAAAGGAAAAATTTGATATAATCATTAAAATAAATGAGAGGTGAAAATTTATGTGGAAAGATAGCGAAGCAGAAATTGATTTTTTAGATTTTGATTATTTAATAGAGGTTTTAAAAGATATTATTGATAATGAAGATTTATTACCTGCTACAATCGGAGTATATGGAGATTGGGGAAGTGGTAAATCAAGTTTAATAAAATTAGCAATTAATGATTTCGAGGACAATAAGAATATAGTATGCCTAAACTTTAATGCATGGCTATTTGAAAGTTACGAAGACGCGAAAGCATCATTATTGGGTAGTATATTGGATAAAATTTGTGAGAAAAAAAAATTAACAGAAAAAGCAAGTGATATAGCTCAAGCATTATATAAAAGTATAGATAAATTAAAACTATTTAAGAAATCATTCTTTTTTGGAATGAATATCGCAACTACAGGAGGATTATTTAGTGCATTATCTCTATTATTAACAGATTCTGCAAAAGGAGACCATACCAAAATGATGGACAAAATAAAAGAAAACATTAAAGATGAGATGAATGAAAATAATATTAGAAATGATATTAAAGAATTTAGAAAACAATTTGACGATTTATTAGAAGAAACAAAAATAGATAAGCTTATAATTTTTATTGACGAATTAGATAGATGTAGCCCTGACACAATATTATCAACGCTAGAAGCAATTAGGCTGTTTTTATTTACAGGTAATACTGTATTTATTATTGGAGCAGATGAAAGACAAATAGCTTATGCTGTAAAAAATAAATTTAAGGAAATTAAGGGACAAGAAATTGATATTGGTAAAGAATATCTAGAAAAATTAATTCAATATCCAATCAGAATTCCAAGGTTAAATAGCAAAGAAATGGAATTTTATATGATATGTCTGTTACTCCAGAAGAAATTAGATACAGATAAATTTGCTGAATTAATAGATTACTTAAATAAACAAAAAAGAGAAAAGTTTTTGGATTTTGATGTAGATTACGAATTACTTATGAATTTTGATAAAGATATAGCGAATAATACAAGAGATGAAATTAGTATTGCAAAACAGTTATCACCTATTCTTTCAGCTGGATTAAACGGAAATCCAAGACAGTGTAAAAGATTTTTAAATTCTTTAAGTATGAGAGAAAAAATGGCGTCGTTTAGAAACGTTGATCTAGATAGAAAAATATTAGCTAAGATTATGCTATTAGAATATTTCAAACCTGTCTTATTTGAAACTATAAGTTCAAATTTGGATAATAAAGGAATGTCTTCACATATAAAAGAAATTGAAAATAATGATTTTCAGGACAATAAAGAATATGAAGATGACAATTGGGTCAAAAATTGGATAGATGTTGAGCCATCATTAGCAGAAAAAGATTTAACAAAGTATTTATACTTTTTAAGGGAATCTAATAAAGGATTTTCAGGTATTGAACCAGATATAAGCAAAGAAGGAAAAGAAGTATTAAAGCTACTATTATTGAATTCTGAAATAGCAGAGAAAAAAGGTATTGAAGAATCTAAAAAATTAGGAAATCTTGATTTACAAAAAATATTGGAAATTCTATATTCTAAATTAATTGATGACGATAAGTTGAATAATAATTCTTTTAAGGTGTTTATGAGATTTGCAGAAGTACATGAAGATTTATATGGAGATGCAATTAAATATTTAAAATCAATTAATCCAGATAAAATAAAAATGGTACATGCTCCTCTAATTTCTTCATTTAAAAATAATTTAGGTAATAAAGAAATAATGGAAGATTTTATAAATGGACTAAGTTCAGATGTAAAAGAGTATATAAATAAGGAGGAATAATATGGGAACATCAAGTATGTATAGTGGACCTAAAGATAACAAACTATTACCAGATGATTATATAGGGGATAATAAAGAAGACGAAAAAGAAGAGAAGCCAAATGATGATAAAAAAATAGATCCAAAAGCATGGAAAAAAGCCAAAAACGCAATGTCAAAGTATATTAATGCTAAAAATGGAAATAGACAAAATGTTATAAATAAATATACAAGTGCTAATGGTGGCAGTAACAGAATTGCAAGAAGTTCAACATCTGGAATAAAAGGTGTATCAGGATTAGGAGGATTACTAAATAAAATTTCTAGTTCTGGTTTGGAAAATACATTAAGAGAGTATAAAATAGAATATAAAGATAAATCAATTAATTCTATATTCTCAGAGTTTATAAATATTTTGTCTCCTAATGCCAATACAAAAGAGGAAGTAGCAGGAAGAGATGCGTTAATAGAAACTTTAACAGAATTGTATGAATTGCTTGAAACAACAGGTGAAGACATTACATACTTTGATAATCTAGATGATAGCAAATTTAATTTCATAATGAATAAATATATAGAAAACTATGTGTTTGCAAAATTTCTAAATGATTTAGAATATAGAGCTGAAAAATATGCAAAAAGCATAGAATCGGTTATACAGAAAGAAAAAGATATTAAAGATTTTATAAATTTTAGCGTAAATAATGCTACTAAAGATATAAACTTTAAAAGTTTCAATTATAATGATTTAGATGCAATAGAAAAAATATATAGAGACTGTTATAAAATATGGGAGGATGAATAATGAAATATGTATGCAAAATTGAAAAAGATGATGATTTTAATATAGAAAATGCACATTCCATAGTTTTAGAAGATAATAGTATGTTTACTTATACATTTTGGGAACAATCTTATAAAAATGTAACTGGAAAATATTCAAATGTTGCTATTGATTTATTATATATATCTTTATTTGTTTTTTATATAGACAGAATTCATTCAAGGGATGTGTCAATAGATTCATGGTCAAGGAATATAAATATGAATATTCCAGTTATAGAATTAGAAAAATGGAATTCTAATAAAAAATTACTAGAAAATATGTTAAATTTTCTAAGTGGAGATACATGGAAAATAGAGTTTAGAAAAAGAGAAATTACAGAAAAAGAAAAAAGATATTTAAGTAAAATAAGCGACAAAGAAAGCGATGATAGCGTTATTTGTATGTTCTCAGGGGGCTTGGATTCTTTTATAGGTGCAATAGATATATTAGAAAAAAATAAAAATGTTAAATTTATTAGCCATTATGGTGGAGGAAAAGGGACTAGAGAATTTCAACAATATTTAAAAAAAATTTTAAAAGAAAAATATGAAATAAATGAGGAAAAATTTTTTAGTTTTTATGCTGCAGCTAAGGAAGGGGTAGAAGATACTACAAGAACAAGATCATTTATGTTTTTCTCACATGCAATAGCAATTGCTTCTACATTAAATAAAAATGTAAAATTAATAATACCAGAGAATGGACTAATATCCTTAAATATTCCATTGACATATTCACGACTTGGAAGTAGTAGTACAAGAACTACGCATCCATATTATATGGGACTGTTTAAGGAAGTATTAAATAAATTAGGATTTACAATAGAAATAAAAAATCCATATCAATTTAAAACAAAAGGTGAAATGATTTTAGAATGCCAAAACATGGAACTATTAAAAGAAAATATTGATAAAACCATGTCATGTTCACACCCTGATGTTGGAAGAATGTTCAAGGAAGTTGAAGCTAAACATTGTGGATATTGTTTACCATGCATAGTAAGAAGAGCCTCAATAAAAAAAGGAATTGGAATAGATAAAACAGAGTATAGAGATAAAGATTTTAAAAAAAATAAAGTTGCAAAAGAAAATTTAAATTCTTATTTGTTAGGAATTAAGAGATATAATAAAAAATCTGCAATTATGAAAATTCAATTATCTGGAGAAATTAAAGAAAACATAGATTTATATGCAGACCTATATAATAGAGGAATAGAGGAATTAAAAGCTGTGTTGGAGGATTATTATGAATGAAATATTTTTCCATGATACACATTTACATATTGATTTATTTAAAGATATGAATAGTATTATGAAAAAGATTGAAGATCAAAAATCATATACTATAGCAATGACAAATTTACCAGAATTATATAAAAAATATTCAAAAAAATATGGTAGTTTAAAATATATAAGATTCGCATTAGGATTTCATCCGGAACTAATAGCAAAATATAGTTATCAAATAGGCTTATTTGATGAGGAAATAAAAAATGCTAGGTATGTAGGAGAGATTGGTTTAGATAAAGGAAAAAATATTAATGATTATGAAAAGCAACAGGAATTATTTGAACATATAATCAATGAGTGTGAAAAAACAGGAAAAAAAATCATATCTATTCATTCTAGAAATTCGGCAACAGATATTTTAAACATAATTAAGAAAGCATTTAATTGCAAAGTAATAATGCATTGGTTTTCTGGGAGTATGGATGAATTAGATTTATGTATTAAAAGAGATTTCTATTTTTCAATAAACCCTAAAATGTTAAACACAAAAAAAGGAAGAATGATTATTGAAAAAGTACCTATTAATAGAATACTTATAGAAAGTGATGCACCATTGGCAACTGAAAATAACTTATATGACTTTATATTTATGAAAGAAATAATAAAGTACGTTGCCAGAATTAAGAAAATAGATAGTAGTAAAGTAAATAATATTTTTAGAAATAATTTTAAAAGTTTATTAAATTAAAAAGAAAACGACAAGAGTTAAATCTTGTCGTTTATTTCTTGTAAACATTAGATTTATTCTTGTATTGAGGGGTATCATATTCAGCTTTAGGATTAACTGCAAGAAAAGCTTTATTACAGAATTTACATATCTTTAGTTACTATTTAGCAAAGTAATAATTAATATATTGTTTTAAGCAAGTAATTTGAAATTCAACATACAATGTTTCTTTTCTAGATAAACTCAATTTAATGTTAGTAACTTCAAATTGCTTTAATAATTCATCTATATTGTAATTATCTTCATTAGAAATGTTATTTAATAAACTATATAAGTATTTAGCGTACTGAATAAACATATCTAAAGGTTCACAATATAAATTAGATCCTGCTAATAATTTATTTACATCAGATAATATATATTTCTCCATAGCAGGAGTTTTAACTAATTTAATTGCATCATTTATTAATTCTTTAATCTGACTATCATTACAAGTAGAAAAGAATAATTTAGAATATTTCTTTCTATCTATTACTGTTGTTAAATCAGATTTTCCAATGTAGTTATAATCTTTTAAAACTATTTTATCATCTAAGAAAAAGTATTTATTTAAAGGTAAATCATTTATTAATCCTAATGTAGAATATTTATCTACAAAGTCTAAAACGCTTTTTTCTATATCATTTTTATTATAAAAAGCTAATTTACCAATATTTAATAAATCTATTAAAATAGATTCTTCAAAATCTTTTTCTATATCAATTAATGGAGCACCACTAGAGTGCTTTTTATTTATACTATCTGGAACAATATATTTTATTTTTCCTATTTCTTTAATCTCATATTTTGTAAATTTGAAAATGTTTTTTCCCTCAAACATACTAAAATTCAGGCTCATATGAATACCTACTAAAAATTTATAAAAAATTATTGTAAGTTTTTGATAAATATAATTAATTACTGGTGTACTTTTAACAAAGTAAACGATTGCTATATAAAATCAATTACAAGAATGAAACCCAGTCGGGACTTGACATTTCAGTAAAATTGCAACATGAAACAAGTAATTGATTACTTACAACAATGGCTTACCATACAAAAGATAAGTTGTCAACGAAGAAGAGAAAATTTCAAAAGAAAGGAGGAATGTATATGGAATTTAAAGAAGTCAAAAGAATAACTCTAATAATGAGAGGGGCAGCAAACTATTTAGGAGTATCATATTGGTTAAGAAAAGACAAATGCCATATTCCAAAGTAGGCGGCAAGTTCTTGTTTAGAGAAAAAGCACCAGATGAATATCTATGTGAAAAAGAACGAGTTTCAGAAAGATAGCAAAGGAGGAAGAAAAATGGTTGAAGTTCATTGGTTTAAGATACAGGCAGATATATTTGACAATGAAAAAATTAAAAAACTACTAAATAGTAGGGATGGGGACACCTATTGTAGAGCATGGTTTCAATTATTAGCATTAGTTGCAAAGTGTAATGCACATGGAGCAGTTCTATTTGGTGAGAATATTCCAATAACAATAGATGATCTTGCAAGAATTATGAGTAAGACAGTAAACAAACTTACAACGATCATGCAATGATGTATGCAACAAACGCAGATAAAACAGAAAAACAATTTTATACAACAGGTATAAATTGTGATGTTGATTCTGCAGTAGAAGAAATGAGAAATGCAAAAGACTTCTGGCACAAAACAGATGGCATATTAGCATTTCATGCAGAGCAATCTTTTAAAGAAAATGAAGTAACACCAGAAATTGCTCATGAAATTGGAGTAAGACTTGCAGAAGAAATGTGGGGAGATAGATTTCAAGTAGTAGTATCTACTCACTTAAATACTAAACATCTTCATAATCATTTTGTAATTAATTCAGTTTCATTTAAAGATGGATATAAGTATTATAGTAATTTTGAAAATACAGCTTTATTGCGAAAAACATCTGATGAACTTTGGGGGGAATATGGTTTAAGTGTATTAGAAGAAAAGAAATGCAAATCTGGAATAAACTTTGAAAACTTCTATAAAAAGCATATACAAGAAAGTGATTATCATAAAGAAGTTAAAGAAGACTTAGATTATGCAATTAAGAATTCTTATACAACAAAAGACTTTCGCAGAATATTAGAATCAATGGGATATAAATATTATTACAGAGCTGGAAAACTATCAGTAAGGAGAGAACCTTATAAAAGAAATATATGAGTTGAAAGAGCTTTTGGAGAAGAATATTCTGTTGATAATATAACAAAAAGAATTCTACAAAACGATTATGTATGAAGAGCAGATATAGTTCCTTATAGAGTTACAAAATCAAAGTTTTATTCAAGCAAATTTAGTGTAAAGAAAAAATATAAGCCTAAAGGAATAATTGCATTATATTACTATTATAAGTTCTTATTAGGATTTCATAAAAAGAATAATATAGAATACAAGCTAACACCAGAAATGCAAAAAGAAATAAAAAAAATGGAATTCTATTCAGAACAGATTAAATTTATGTGTAAATATAAATTGGAAACAACAGATGCAGTAGATGATCTAAGAGCTAAGAAACTTAGAGAAAAACAGATAATACTTAATAAAAGAAATAAGTTATATTATCACAGGAATAAATGTAGTAATGGGGAAGAAAAGGATGCTTTTACTAAGGATATTATTATTGTTACAGATATGCTTAAGAAAGCGAAGAAGGAAATAAAACTTTGTGATGTAATTTATAATAATGTTCCAGAAATGAAAGAACAGATTAAAGAGGTGAAAGATAAGAAACAGGAAAAAGAGCAAAAACAAAAGAAAAAGACAAGAAGGTATGAATTATAGAACAGACACAGAAATGTGTCTGTTTTTATAATAATTTTATAAAAAGGGGTTGAAAAAGCTTCGTTATAATGCTAATATGTAATATGTAATATTACATGTTACAAAATGAAAGAAAGGAGATTGGAATGAGTGAGTTTAGCGACTTTTTAAATAAAAAATACAAAGAAAAGTGTAAAGACCAAAAAATAAGTATTCGAAGTTTAGCAAATAAAATTGGTATGTCTCATAATTATCTTGGACAAATACTTCACGGAAAAGTTATTGCTCCAGAAGGAAACATACAACAAAAACTCGCTAATGAGCTCATACCAATGAACGAAAGAAAAGATTTTTACGATTTAGCAGCTAAAAATCGAAATGATATACCTATTGATATTTTAGAAAAGATGTCAAAACAAGATAAAAAATGGGATGAAATAAGAAAAATATTAAAAGGAGAGTAGAAGAAATGGAAGAATCAATGAATATATCAAAAGAAGTGGCTGTGGTATGGAGTATAGCAAATAAATTAAGAGGACCATATAAGAGTGATAAATATAAAGATGTAATAATTCCAATGGTAATTATAAGAAGATTTGAATGCGCTCTATCTAAAACTAAAAAAGCAGTATTAGAAGAATATGAGAAAGACAAAACAACACCTGCAAAAATACTATGTCAAAAATCAGGATACTCTTTTTACAATACAAGTAAGTTTGATTTAAAGGAATTGTTGAATGATTCAGAGCATATAGCTGCAAATTTTAAATCATACATAAATGGTTTTTCTGCTAATATTAAGGAGATTATTGATAATTTATCTTTTAGTGCAGAAATAGATAAAATGGATAAAAATAATAGATTATTAGGTGTAATTAAAGATTTTTCAAATTTGGATTTGAATCCTGAAACAATAAGTAACCATAAAATGGGTTATATATTTGAAGATATAATTAGGAGATTTTCTGAAAATGCTGAGGCTGGTGATCACTTTACACCAAGAGAAGTTATTAAACTTATGGTAGATGTATTATTATCAGAAGGCAGTGATGATTTAATGGCAGCTGGAAAAACTGTTACAATATTGGATGCCGCTTGTGGAACAGGTGGAATGCTAAGTACAGCAAGAGATGCAATACTAAAAATGAATCCAGATGCAGATATTCAATTATTTGGGCAAGAAGTTAATCCAGAATCATATGCTATATGTTTAGCTGACATGATGATAAAAGGGCAGAATGCTAATAATATTAAATTCCAAGATACGATGATAAAAGATTCTTTTGAAGCTACAGTAAATAAACCTGAACAGAAAATGAGATATGTAATTATGAATCCTCCATTTGGACAACCATGGGGAGGAAAAGATGCTGCAGAAGGTGTTGAAAAAGCAGTTAATGAAGAATATAAAAAGGGATATAAAGGAAGATTTGGAGCAGGTTTACCTGGAACAGGAGATATGCAACTATTATTCATGCAGCATGCAATTTCAAAATTAGATGATAATGGTAAAGCTGCAATTATTACAAATGGTTCTCCATTATTTTCTGGAGGAACTTCATCAGGAGAAAGCCAAATAAGAAAGTATATGATAGAACAAGATTTAATAGAAGCAATTATAGCTCTTCCTACAGATTTATTTTATAACACTAATATTGGAATTTATGTATTTATATTATCAAAAGAAGGTACTAAAAGAAAAGATAGAAGAGGAAAAATACAACTAATAAATGCAACATCTGAAGAATTTTGGACTCAACTAAGAAAATCACTTGGTAAAAAGAGAAAGGAATTAAGTCCGAAACAAATAGAAAAAATTGTTAAAATATATGCAGATTTTAAGGAAAATAAGTATTGTAAAATATTTGATAAAGAGGAGTTTTTATATAGAGAATATGCAGTATATCAACCATTACAAAGAAATTATGCTATGACAAATGAAAGAATTGAAAATATGTTAAATTCAGGTTACTTATCTAATTTATATGATCCAGAAAAAGCGGAAGAATTACAATTATTAGATCCTATTCCTGCAAAAGAGAAAAAACAATTAGATAAATATTTAGAGGGAAAGCCAATATATGAAGATATTATAAAATTATTAAAAAACAATGTATCAGATAGAATTTATAAGAGAGAAAGTGATTTCTTACCTGTTATCAAAAATGTGTTAAAAGATATTGACAAAAAATTAATAGAAAAAATCGTTGAAGGATTATCAGAAATGGATAAAACAGCAGAAGTACATAAAAATAAAAAGGGTGAAATTATATTAGATAAAACAACAAAAGATACAGAAATCGTTAAATATAATAAAGATATAAAAGAATATATGAATGAAGAAGTATTACCACATGTTCCAGATGCTATATATCAATTTGAAGAAGATTTAAATGCAAAGAAACCTGTAATCAAAACAGGTGCAGAATTTCCATTTACAAGATATTTTTATGAATATAAAGAACCAGAGAAAGCTGAAAATTTGTTAAAAGAATTTATGAACATTGAGAATGAGTTGAATGACAAAATAAAAGCACTTCTAGAGGAGGCGTAAAGTATGTCAGAAATGAAAGATAGTTGTATTAAATGGATTGGAAAAATACCAATAGAATGGAGTACAAAACGAGTAAAGTATTTAGCCACAAAGCCAGAATCCTTATTTATAGATGGAGATTGGATAGAAAGCGATGTAATTATTGAAAAAGGTATTAGATATTTAACAACTGGAAATGTTGGAGCTGGTTTTTTCAAAGAACAAGGCTCTGGCTATATTTCAGAGGAAACATTTAAAAAATTAAAATGTTTAAAAGTATTACCAGGAGATTTAATGATTTCAAGATTGAACGAGCCAATAGGTAGAGCTTGTATAGTTCCTGATATAGAAGATTTTTATGTTGTTGCTGTTGACAATGTTATTTTAAGACCAAATAAAGAATTTGATAAAAAATTTATAATGTATTGTATGAATACGACAGGATATTCCGAAGATGCAAATGATGCGGCAAGAGGATCTACAATGCAAAGAGTAAGTAGAAGTATATTAGGTACTTTTATAATACCTATTACATCTATAGAAGAGCAAAAAAATATAGTAAAATTTTTAGATAATAAAGTTGGAAAAATAGATGAAATATTAACATTTTTATATAATCAAATTAGTATATTGAATAAATATAAACAATCACTTATTACTGAAGTGGTAACTAAAGGATTAAATAATAATGCAAAAATGAAAGATAGTGGTATCGATTGGATTGGAGAAATACCGGAGCACTGGATAATTAGTAAGCTAAAATATATATCTAAATGTAATGAATCAACATTAAAAGAAAATACAAAATCTGATTTATATATGAGATATATAGATATTGGATCTGTAAGTTATGATAATGGAATAGAAATTTATCAAGAAATGAAATTTGAAGATTCACCTTCAAGGGCAAGGAGAATTGTAAAAAAGGGTAATATAATAATTTCTACTGTAAGAACTTATTTAAAGGCAATTGCATTTATTGAAGATGACGAGAATGTTATAGTATCTACTGGATTTGCTGTCATAAGATTAAATGATGCCATGTACAATAAATATTTTTATTATTATATAAAATCTGAAAAATTCATAGAACAAGTTGATAAATATTCTTATGGAATTGCTTATCCAGCAATAAATGCGGAATTATTAAACTCTATATTGACAATTATTCCAACGGTGGATGAGCAAAAGAAAATAGCAGACTATTTAGATAAGAAATGTAAAGAAATAGATGATTTAATAAAGAATAAACGAGCTCAAATAGATAAAATGGAACAATATAAAAAATCACTAATATATGAATACGTAACTGGTAAAAAAAGAGTAAAAGGAGCTGAAGAATTATATGGATAATTTTTTTAAGGAAAGATATGACTATCAGAGATATATTATAGATTATTTGGTTAAAAAGAATAAATTCATAGAAAGAGATAGTAAAAAATATTATAATCCTATTTATGCAATGGATACTGAATTGCTATTACAGTTCTTGGAAGACACTCAGCCTGACAAGATAAAAGAGATAAGAGAGATATATGGTGATGATGCAGATAATCTTATAATAAAAAGAGTAAATAATGAAATTACTAAAAAGAATAGTAGCTTAATAAGTAGAGTAAAAAATGGAATATATTTTGATAATAACATTAGCTTAGACTTAATGTATGATAAGCCAGCAACAACATTTAATGAAGAATTAAATGAACTATATAAAAAAAATATATTTTCAGTTATGGAAGAAGTGTATCATAAAGAAGATGAAAGAATTGATTTGGTTATCTTTTTAAATGGTATTGCAATTATTACGATAGAATTAAAAAGCAATCAATCTGGGCAAAATTACGAGAATGCAATTGAACAATTTAAAAATGAAAGAGATTCTAATACTAGATTATTATCGTTTAAAAGTGGAGCATTAGTTAATTTCGCAATGGATACAAAAGAAGTATATATGTGTACAAAATTAAATGGAAAATCTTCATATTTCTTACCATTTAATAAAGGTACAGAAGATGGAGGAAAAGGAAATCCTCATGTAGAGAACAAATTGAATGTATGCTATATGTGGGAAGATATATTAACAAAAGATACTATCTTATACTTAATTAAAAATTTCATATTTGTAGAAGTTGAAAAAAAAGAAGATCCAGTTACAGGGATATTAAAGACAAAAGAAAGTGTTATATTCCCTAGATATCATCAATTAGATGCTATCAGAAAGATAGTTGATGATATAAGAATAAATAAAACTGCAAAGAATTATTTAATAGAACATAGTGCAGGAAGTGGAAAAACGAAAACTATAGCATGGCTTGCACATAGATTACAATCTCTTCATGATTTAAAAGAAAAGAATATATTTGATTCTGTTTTAATCATTACAGACAGAATTGTAGTAGACCAACAACTTCAAAATGCTATTACTGCGATAGATCATAAACAAGGTTTAATTAAGGTAATGGATGAAAAGTGCACATCAGCAGATTTAGCAGAAGCATTAAAAAGTAATACCAAAATTATTGTTTCTACAATACAAAAATTTAGATATATTTTAGATGAAACTAAAAATATACTCGATAAGAGTTTTGCAATAATAATAGATGAAGCACATTCTTCAACATCTGGTAAAAATATGGCAGCTGTAACAGAAGTACTATCTGATGAAGATGAAGAAAATGACTCTGTGGAAGACTTAATACTAGATGAAATAGCTAAACAAGGAAAGCAAAAGAACATTTCAATGATAGCATTTACTGCTACACCAAAGAAGCAAACATTACAATTATTTGGTAATATGAATGCAGAAGGAAAGCCTGCACCATTTCATATTTATGGAATGAAACAAGCTATTCAAGAAGAATTTATACTAGATGTACTAACTAATTATACAACATATAGAACATATTATGAATTAACAAAAAAGATGGAAGAAAATCCAGATGTGTTTGCAAGTGTTGTAAAGAAAAAAATAAATAGATTTGTTGATATGCATCCAACTAATATTGGTCAAAAGGTTGAAATTATAATAGAACACTTTAGAAATTGCATTATGAGAGAACTTGGGGGAAAAGCAAAGGCTATGGTTATAACATCATCTAGAGAAGCAGCTGTTAGATATAGAAATGAATTTGAAAGATATATAAATGTTCATCATTATGGAGATATAAAAGCATTGGTTGCTTTTTCGGGAAAAGTAACAGTAGATGGACAAGAGTATAGTGAAGTAGGTATGAATAAAATACCAGAAAATGCATTAAGAGAAGAATTTGACAAAGATGACTATCAAGTATTATTGGTTGCAAATAAGTATCAAACAGGATTTGATCAACCAAAGTTAGTTGCAATGTATGTAGATAAAAAATTGAGTGGTATAGCAGCTGTTCAGACATTATCAAGATTAAATAGAATATGTCCACCATTTAATAAACAGACATTTATACTAGATTTCAAGAATAGTTATGAAGATATTAAGAGAGCATTTGAACCTTATTATGACGGAACTATATTAGCAGAAAGTGTAAATCCAGAAATGGTATATGATTTAATAGGAAAAGTTGACACATATAATTTTATGGATTACGCAGATGTATTAGCATTTAATGAGTATGCATACAAAGAGAAAAAAAGAATTACTGATAAAGTAAAGATGGAAAGCTTAATAGATAAAGCTCTAAGTAAGATAAAATCTAGAGATCTAAAAGAACAAGTAGAAATAAAAAAGAATATTGGTAGTTTTAATAAATTTTATAGATTTTTAATACAAGCTACAGCGTTTGAAGATGTTGATTTGCATAAAAAATATAATTATTTAACTGTACTATATAAAGAACTTGATGTAAAAGGAATTAAGGTCGATTTTAATGTAGTAAAAGCTATTGATATATCTGGATTAGAACAGAAAAAAACGGGTGAGTATATTATTCCAAAGGGAACACAAACTGTTGATGCAAAACCAGAAATTAAATACATAAACCCAAGACCTGTAACTGTAGAAATGGAACAAATGAAAAAGTTAGCAGAAATAATAGATGAAATTAATCTCGAAAAAGGAATTAGTATTGATCCAAAATTAGCACATTCATCATTAGTACAAATTAAGGATATATTAATGCATAATCAAGAGTTAAAAAACAGTGCAATGGTTAACGAATATAAAGATTTTAATTTCGCTTATTATAGAAGTGTTGATAAGGCACTTGAAGAAGGCTATGATCATAATAGAGAATTATACAAATTATTATTGGATGATAGTGATGCAAAGCAAAGAATACTAGGAATTTATATGGAAGAAATATATAAATCTTTGAATAAAGTTACAGAAGATATTTTAAAAGTAGCAGAAGATAGTGAACCATATAATTTAGACAACGAAGTATTTGCAAGAAATGTAGGCAGATTTAAAACAATAAGTGGAAGAAATGTCTATTATTATGGAGAAGAGTACGGCGACGATATTAAAGTAATTAATAATGAATATGAAAAAATAAAAACATTAAATGATTTATTTGAAGTATTGCTTAAAGCCTGGGAGAAAAATACAGCATATCCAAGTTCGCAAGCGGATTATGAGAAGGATAATGATCCAACATATGGACAATGTGCAATTACTGCAACATTAGTTTTTGACTTGTTTGGTGGAACAATCCACAAAATAAGAGTCAATGGTGGAGGAACACATTATTTTAATAAAATAAATGGACATTATATTGACTTGACTAGAGATCAATTTGATTTGTATAATATTGATATTAAATATGAACCAAATGAAGAAGTTGCAAGAGAGTATTGCAATAAAAATGAGAATACAAGAGAAAGGTACAATTTATTGTTAAATATTATACAAAAATTTATTAAATAATAAAATAGTATAAGAGGTGGTAAAATGTCAAACTCAAAATATTTAGATTCTTTAAGTGAAGAAAAGAGAAACTTATTAAGAGAAAGGTTATTCAAACAGCAAGAAGGAAAATGTTTTATTTGTTGTAAAGATATTGACTCAGAATTACATGATACTGATATTGATCACATAATTCCATTGGTTAACAATGGAAAAGATAGTGAGATAAATTTTGCACTAACTCATTCTCATTGTAACAGGTCAAAACTTGATGCTGATTTAAATGTAGCTCGTGTACTGGCTAAATTGGAAGATATAAAGGTTAATACTCCTAAAAACAAACAAGCAACATTAAATGATGTTCTTAAGGCTTTTGATGGAGGAAAATATGATTTTAAGTATAAAATAGAAGATAATAAAATTAAATATACATTTAATGAATTAGGTACAGAAGTATATGAATCTCCAATCTATACAGACCATTTATCTGGTGAGCAAACAGCATTTATTGAAGTGCCAATAGAATATATTTATCATGATGAATTAATAAACCCAAGAGGAATTAATAATAGTATTAGCTTGTTAGTTAAAGAGTTTTATAAGAAAAACCCTCAATTACATTTAAGCTTGGCTAGAATAGACAATAATAAAATTAAAATTTTTGACGGACAGCACAAAGCAGTCGCACAAATACTTTTGGGAACAAGAAAAATGACTTTAAGATTGTTTATTAATCCTGATGTTGAAAGATTAATAGAAACTAATACTAATGCAGGAAGCAAATTAAAACAAATTGCCTTTGATAAATCTATAATCAGGCAATTACATAATACACTATTAAATGAAAAAATAGAAGAATATCAAAAAGGACATAATATGTCTGAAGATGATTATAGTTTTTCGGAACAAGACTTAGTGGAATACTTTAAAGGTGAAAGAGGCAATGTAAAACAATACATAATTAATAGCCAAAAAGATAATATTACAAGAGGCTCAAAACTTACTGATTATATCGATTTTGAAGGAAAAGGAAAAGAAAAACCTATATCATATAGTGCTTTTGAAAAGACATTTTTATCTTTATTCATTAATTCGAAGACAATATTAAATACACCTATGAATTATAAAGATGATGAAAATCCTAGAGTGCTAGAATCGGTTCAATTAAAAAAACTATGTGATATTTTGGCTGAAAATATCTATATAGGCAAATTTGATGTTTCAGTGGGAATTTATCGCATAGAACAACAAATAATAAATAAAAAAGATAAAGATATAACGGATGAACACTTAATTGCATATAGAGTTAGTAAAGAGGAATTACTTGTTAATTGGCTAAAAATAATTGCTAATATAATTAGATCATATTTTTTAAATACTGGAGTTGATTATGATGATAATAATTTATTCCAACAAAAAATTCCAGATCAATTATGGAAAAACATTGAAAATTTTGTTAAAAATTTTATAGAATTACCAGTTTGGAAAGATAGAAATTTGGCAAGTACTATTTTTTCAGGTAAATCAAATTATGACTATTGGGCTACAATCTTTAAAACTGGAAACACAAGTGAAGGTACACCAGTTCTTTCTAAACCACTTAACTTCCAAGAAATGCTTAAATAGAGGTATATAAAGTTGAATAACTTTATAGATTAAGAATAATATAGGAGAACAATAATGAAAAGAACTATAGACGAAGTTATAGAATATGTTGAAGAGCAAAATGAAGGAAAATGCAAAGTTGTAAGTGCTAAAATTGAAAGTTCATTTAATGATTTAGAATTTGAAGTAAATGTATGGAATGTAAAAACAGATGCAGCTGGAAATTGGTGGGTAGTTGAAGGTGAAGAATTACCAATGAACTTATATTCACAAGATGCTTTATATCTTACAGCTGATGAAGTTTATTCTTTTCATGTAGGATTAATGAATAGAATGATGAGAGCAAGAGAAGAATATACCTCTGAAGATTATATTAAGGCAGCAACATTAGGTATAGAAATAACGCCAGTACTATTAAGAAAACTTAGAAATACTGCAGATAAACTAGAAAATGCAAGGGAAATAGAAGATTTTCAAGCAATTGGTGTTCAATGCAGGGAAATACTAATAGAACTCGGAAATGCAATATATATGCCTGGCATGGAAGGAGAAGAAGAGCAACCTCAAAAATCAAATTTTAAAAAGAAAGCGGAATTATTTATAAAATTTTATTTAAATGATAGTGAAAATAGTGATTATAGAAGTTATATAAAAAAAATAACAGAAGCAACTTGGGATTATGCTAACAAAATAACGCATTCACAAAATACTACAATATATGAAGCATCAACATGTATTGCATTAATTATTTCATTAGTAAGTATATATGAAAATATTCAACACAAAATTTTTGATCCTATTTCTCAATTTATATGTAAAAATTGCAAAAGTAAAAAAGTTACTATAAGTGGAGATGAGCATGGTGAAGATTCTATAGTAACAAAATTATATATAAAGTGTGAGGAATGTGGTGAAATTACAGAAGTAACTTTTAAAAATAATGAAGGTTCAAGAACAAAATATATAATAGAGGAATAGAAAAAAGCAAGATTATATATAAATATAATCTTGCTTTTCTATTTTTTAGTTAAAACATCCCATAACTAACTGAGAACCATCTACGAAACCGTTTCTATAATATTTCTCATTCCAGTAGCAAAGATAGTCCATAAAATTTTTATCAAGCTGATCTAATTGTTTCTGAACATATTTCTTATTTTGTTTTGGTACATTATTCAAAATCTTTTCAGCCAATTCATCAAAGTAAATACAATATTTTTTATCTTGAGAAGTCATATTGCAGAATGCAGTTTCCTCCCTAAATTCTAACCATTCCTTAATAATATCATCATTAACTTTTCTAAAATTACTCATAAATAAACCTCCAAATTATATAAAATTCAAAATGTCCCCAATTTGCAAATGTATATTTGAACATCTTGTGCGACAAGACTTTCAAAATCTTGGGGACAGAAAGGGGACAAAAGCCCTCAAAAATGTCCTAAAATCGCACAAGAGTTCAGTAAAAGAAAAGTGCTATAAACACTTATATTTCAATAAAAACTAAACATTTCAATAAACTTCAAAAATGGCTAAT
>CAKPRA010000006.1 GCA_934180065.1 uncultured Clostridia bacterium
AATTGACAAAATAAAAAGCTTATGGTTCTAAGCTTAAATGTATCTAAAATATTCAAAAAAATATCAAACTACGGAGGAAAAATTAGGAATGGAAGAAAAGCAATTGGTGGAATAGGTGCAAGAGGTAAATGCCTGTAATATATTTGTAATATAATTGTAATGAAAATGAGATATTGAGAACAAAAAACTCGAAACGCAGTAAATATAGCACTTTACGGATACGACATTAAAAAACGTATTTTGACATTTTCTTATGAGAATGCTATAATTCAAGCATAATAAAGAAGTGGGTGATTAAATGATTTGCAAAAACGATATAACAAATATTAAAGCAGATATAGGAGAAAACATTGGACAGAAAATAATTGTCAAAGGTTCTCTAGGAAGGAGTAAATCGTTTGAAAAAGAAGCTACGATTGAAAAAACTTATCCTAACATCTTTGTAGTAAAATATGATGATAATGAAAGAAGTGTAACATATAGTTATACAGATGTTTTAACAAGAACTATTGAAATGCAGGTTTTTAATGGAGATGGATATACACCATTAATGCCAGAGGTTGTTGAAGTTAAAAGAAGAAGAAGAAAAATTGATTAAAAATTAATAATTAAATATTTTGGCTCTTAGTCAAGAGCCGGAGTGAATAAGTTGAAAAATACTTATTCGCTTTTTATTTTAAAGATAGCTTAGGCTATCTTTTTTTTATCATTATGGAATTTTTTTTGTTTTGTCTAATATATTAGTATTAAGTAAATGCAAAATTTAATTTTGTAAAAAAATAGAAAGGACTAATGTAATATGAATTTTGAAACAGAAAAAATATTTCTAAATCAGATAGTAGCTCAGAAAAAGGAAACATTTTCAGCTGAGGACAATTTAATAATTCCGGATATAAAACCGGATATTCTTAGCTCTATCAGATCTTCAGGGAATGTATATATTTATAAAAAAGAAATTGTGAATGGAAAACTAAAAATTGATGGTGGAGTTCAAGTTGATATAATGTACTTGGCTGATAATGAGCAAAATAATGTTAGGGGGGTACATACTGTCTTAGATTTTTCTAAAAATATTGATTTGGACAATATAAGTGATGATAGTAATTTTTCTTGTAATTTTGAAGTTAAAAGCATAGAGCCTAAAATTTTAAATGGAAGAAAGATTAATATAAAGGTAAATATTGATGCCGAAATTACAATATATTCAAATCAAGAAAAAGAGCTAGTAAAGTCTATAAGTGATATGGATCAATTACAGATGATAAGTGATTCGGTAAAGGTAAATTCCTTGAAAGGCTGTGGAGAAACCGTTTCAACAGCAAAAGATACAATTTCAGTAGAGGATAATTTAGCAGACATATTAAGTAGTAATATTTGTACAAAAAATAAAGAAATAAAAATAAGTTATAATAAAGTTTTGTCAAAAGCGGATGTAATGATTGAAATATTATATCTAACAGAAGAAGAGCAAATTAAAACTATGACAGCACAAATCCCAATAATGGGATTTATAGATATTCCAGGTGTTTCAGATAATGAAATTTGTGATACTAATTATGAAATTAGAAATATAAATATTAAACCAAATAATGTTGAGGACCATTCTATTTATGTTGAAATAGAATTCTTGATAACATGTAAAGCTTATGAAGAAAGGGAATTAAATTTAATACAAGATTTATATAGCCCTGAGGAAGACATTTCTATGAGTCAAGAAATAGTTAATCTTATGCAAAATAAGAGAAATATAACAAATAACTGTGATGTTCAAGAGAAAATTAGTGTTCCAGAAATTAAAGATAATAAAATATATAATTTGCAAGTTAGTACTAATATAATTAAGCAAAATATTTTGAATAATTCTATTTCATATGAATGTGAATTATTTGTATCTATGTTGTATGAATCAAATATAACAAACAGAATGGAAGTAAAGGAGCAAAAGATTGATTTTACTCATACTGTAAGCTCTGAGTTTATAAGTAAAAATTCAAGTATAAATACTGTAATAGAAATTGAGTCTAAAGATTATGTGTGTATGCCAGATAGCTCTATAGATTTGAAAATTAGTATGAATTTTATTGTGGAAACATATGTGAAGAACCCAATTAATATAGTTAGCAATATAAAGATTGAAAAGGAAATATCAAATGCTAAAAGGGCTAGTTTAGTTATATATTATGTTAAAAGTGGAGATACTTTATGGAAAATTGCAAAGAGGTTTAAAAGTACTGTTGATGAAATAGCTAAAATAAATAATCTTGAGAATCCTGATAAAATTAATATAGGAGAGCAACTATATATTCCAAGATATGTCTACAATCAAGTATCACAATAAAAATGAAAAGATTTATTCTAGAAAAAGAATAATAATTCCGAGAGTTCAATATTATAAGACAAATAATACAAATAAAAATTACAAAAAGCAGAAATCTATTATTAAAATATTAATTATTTTTATAATAGAAATTTTGGTAGCAAGGAATATAATTAATGCAATTAATCCTATTATTGATACTCAGTGTGTAAATCAAGCTAAAAATATAGCTACAATTATAACAAATGAGCAGTCTTCTATTGTTATGGAAAAATATAAGTATGAAGATTTGGCAACTGTAATTAAAGATGATAATGGAAAAATTCAGATGGTAAAACTGAATATTATTCCGGTAAATGAAATTATTTCAGATGTTGCTATAAGAGTACAAAATGAACTTAATAATGTGGAAACTGCAGATATGGGGATTCGATTGGGAAGTTTTTCAGGCTCAAAGTTACTTTCTTATTTTGGACCTAAGATTAATATTAAAATTTCTTGCATAGGAAATGTGGAAACAGATTTAAAATCTGAATTTAAATCTGTTGGAGTAAATCAAACATTGCATCAAGTATATTTAGATATTGGGTGTGAGGTTATGGTTTTAACACCATATAATACAAAAAATGAAAAAGTAAAAAATCAGGTTTTAATTGCTGAATCAATAATTGTAGGAGAAGTTCCAAATACTTATTATAATTTAGATGGAGTTGATAGTTCAAGTGCTATGAAAATAATTGAATAAATTGAGTAAAATTGCGAATTTTGTGTGTTAGATTTCATATTTTTATAAGCAGGATATGTGAATTATATATTAAAATACGTTCTTTGCTGGTCGCTCGTACAAAGTAGTGTGAGAACGGTAGTGACATGTTTGGGTGATTATAAGATGTTTTATAAAATCTCCCAAACTGTACGTCACTTCTTTTAATAATATATTCACATATCCTGCTCTGCTAAATTGATATTTAGTTGTGAATTGTAACAATGTTTCAAATTCTATTTGTTTTTATGGATTGAATGCTTGAAAATATTGAAAAAATTAGATATAATATATGAAGATTTTTTTAGGAAAGGAAGTAATTTATATGTCAGAAAAAATAGTACCAATTACATTGCTTACAGGATATTTGGGTGCAGGAAAGACTACTCTTATAAATCATGTTTTAAATAATCAAGAAGGGTTTAAAGTAGCAGTAATTGTAAATGATATTGGAGAGGTAAATATAGATGCAGATTTAATTGGAAAAGGTGGAATTGTAAAAGAGAAAGATTCTAGTCTTGTTCCATTATCAAATGGTTGTATTTGTTGTACTCTTAAAGTTGATTTAATGCAACAAATAGTAGATTTAATTAAAACAGGAAAATTTGATTATATTTTGATTGAAGCAAGTGGAGTTTGTGAGCCTTTACCAATAGCTCAAACAATTACTGTATTATCAGAGCAAACTGCTGATTATGGATTACCAAAAATTTGCAGATTGGATAATGTTGTAACAGTTGTTGATACTTTACGTTTAAGAGATGAATTTGATTGTGGAGATAATTTAGTTAAAGAAGAAATTGATGAAGAAGATATTGAAAATTTATTGATTCAACAAATTGAGTTTTGTAATAAAATTATTTTAAACAAAGTAGATGATTTGTCTGAAGAAGAGCTAAATAAAGTAAAAGCTATTATTAAAAAATTGCAACCTAAAGCCGAGATAATTGAAACTAATTATGGAAAAGTTGATGTTAATAAAATATTAAATACAAATTCTTTTGACTTTGAAGAAGCTTCAATGTCTGCAGGTTGGATAGAAGAGCTAAATAGATATGATAATGAAGAAGATGAAATAGAAGGCGAAACAGAGGAGTATGGTATTGGCACATTTGCGTATTATAGAAGAGCTCCTTTTGATAAAGAAAAATTTGATAAGTTTGCTACAAACTTGCCTTCTAACATTATTAGATGTAAGGGTGTTTTATGGTTTGAAGATGAACCAGAGTCTTCTTATGTTTTTGAACAATCTGGTAAACAAGTACAAGCTTTTTGTGCAGGAGAATGGGTAGCTTCTTTTAGTGATGAAGATCAAAAGAAAATTATTGCTCAAAATCCAGATATTTTAAGAGATTGGGATCCAAAATATGGAGATAGAGTTATTAAACTTGTATTTATAGGTCAAAAGATGGATAAAGAAAAAATTATAGCTGATTTAGATGCTTGTTTAAAATAATAATATTAGAAAAAAATTGGAAAAATAAAGGAATAAAATATGAAAAATAAAAAAGAAATTGTAAAAATCGTACTAACAATTGGATCAGTGGCGCTCTTTATAGGTTTTATTATATATTTATGGCCAACAATGAAGGGAATAGTTACCTCTGAAGGAAGAAATGTATTTAAACAAAAATTAGATAGCATGGGAATGGGAAAATTCTGGATATTACTTGCTTTACAGTGTGCTCAAATTTTATTAGTTGTTCTTCCTGGAGAGCCCCTAGAAGTATTATCAGGTATGTGTTTTGGAACTTTTTGGGGAACAGTGTTTATACTTGGAACAGTTTTTGTTACAACATCTTTAATATTTTATCTTGTAAGAAAATATGGAAAATCTTACTTAGTACATTTTTTTAAGAAAGAAAAAATTGAAAAAATTGAAAATAGTAAATTCTTTAAAGATTCAAAAAATATTGAGTTAATTATGATGATTTTATTTATTATACCAGGAACTCCAAAAGATTTATTAGTATATTTAGGAGGTCTGTTACCAATAAAACCATCAAGGTTTATATTAATATCTACATTTGCAAGATTTCCATCTGTTATATCTTCAACATTAGTTGGTTCAAAAATAATGGATGGAAATATAAAGATGATTATTGGAATATATGCTATTACATTTGTTTTGGCAGGATTGATAATTTGGCTTGTAAATAAGTTTGATAAAAATAAAGTTGCAAAAGATGCAATTAATGTTATTAAATAGTGCTATTAATTAACAATAATAAAGGGGGCTTTATAAAAAGTCGGAGTGGATAAGGTAATAGGAAATCTACACAGAATGCCAGCCTCTACTTGATAATTAGCAGTGAAGCATCAAATAGTGTGTAAATTTTTGTGAATTAATTGAATTTAGATAAAAACATGTAAGAATTTGTGAAATTTCTTGCATGTATTTTTTTTTTGGTATAGAATCATAAATGAAAAAATAGTAGAAAAATATTGTAATAATGGAGGTATTGTAATGGAGGTTTCTGTATTAGCATCAACAAAACCAGGATATAATTTAACAAAAGAGGAAGCAATAAAATTTGGAGGAAAATCAGCAGGTATATGTTATATGCCTGATGATATAGAAGCATTGTTTTCAGAGCCAGAAGAGAAAACTCTAAAAAGGGCTAATATGACTCTAGGTTCAGGTCATCATAGTGTTTTTGATCACACAACATATAATTTGTCTTTAGAAGAAATTCCTAAGATCTTAGCTATGATACTAAATAATGAAAAGATGTATACAACATCAGAAAAATCAGCTAGATATACGAAGATGAAGCCTTCAGAGCGAGAATCTAATCTATACGAGAAGTGGATTGATATTTATATGAAAGAGATTTCTAAAGAATATCCAAATATAGATGAGAAAAAGGTTAAAAAATTAGCGCAAGAAAATGCAAGATATTTAATAAGTGTTTTTACACCTGCAACTACAATGGAATATTCAGTTAGTTTAAGACAGTTAAACTATATTGTTCATTGGTTTGAAGATTTTATAAAAAATGAAGAAGATACAAAATTTAATAAAATGTTGAAACCATATTTACAAGAATTTGTTGAAAGTGTTTCAAATATTGTAATACCTGAACTTAATACTGATGTTAAAGGTAGAAAAATTTCTTTATTTGATGAAAGAAAAAATAGAAAAGAAGAATTTGGAGAAAATTATTGTACAACATATTTGGGAACTTTTGCAGAATATGCACAAAATCAAAGACATAGAACTCTACAATGTCAAATCAGACTATTGGATAATCCTGAGTTTTATGTTCCTAAGATAATAGAAAATAATGAGGAATTGAAAAATGAATGGTTAAAAGATATTAATAGTTTAGCAGATTTATATCCTCAAGGTATGCTTATTCAAATAAATGAAAGAGGAACAGCTGAAAATTTCATATTAAAATGCCAAGAGCGTGTATGTGGCTGTGCACAGCTTGAAATAATGGAGCAAACTTGGAGAACATTGAATAAATATGTAGAAGCAACTAAAAATAGTAATGAAGATATTTATAATTACTTATTACCATATACAAAAGGAGCAAGATGTACATATCCTAGATTTAGATGTACAGCACCTTGTATATGGGGAGCAAAAAATGCATTAACAAGAAAAATTTAATTTTTGTATAATTTGGAAAAAAACGAAAATACTAATTATAAAATTGTTAGGAGGTAGTTTATGAAAAATTATATAGCTATAGAAAACATTCATGCGATTGAAATTTTAGATTCTAGAGGAAATCCAACTATTCAAGTTGAGGTTGAACTGGAAGATGGAAGCATTGGAAAAGCTTGCGTTCCTTCAGGAGCATCTACAGGTAGTTTTGAGGCAGTGGAACTAAGAGATTCTGATGATACAAGATATAATGGAAAAGGTGTTCTAAAAGCAGTAGAGCATATTAATTATACAATAGCAGAGGAACTTATTGGTGAAAATGCTTATGATCAAGCTGAAATAGATGATATTATGATTAGTTTGGATGGAACTAATAATAAGTCTAGATTGGGTGCAAATGCTATTTTAGGTGTATCAATTGCAGTTGCAAGAGCTGCAGCTAATTCTCTTGGAATGGAATTATATAATTATTTGGGAGGAATAAATGCTAGTGTTTTACCTGTACCAATGATGAATATTCTAAATGGAGGAAAGCATTCTGATAATAATATTAGTATACAAGAATTTATGATTGTTCCAGTAGGTGGAGTGAGTTTTTCTGATTTTATGGAAATGGGTGTTAAAGTTTATAAGAGCTTAAAAGAAGTTTTAAAAGAAAAAGGTTATAGTGTTGGAGTTGGAGATGAAGGCGGTTTTGCACCAAATTTACCAAATGATGAGTTAGCATTAGACTTTATAATGGAAGCAATTAAAGAGTCTGGATATATTGCTGGAAAAGATATTTGTATAGCTTTAGATATAGCTGCAAGTGAAATGTATGAAGAAGCTAGAAAAATAGAGAAAAATGGATATTTATTTTGGAAAACGAATATATTTAAAACAAAAGATGAAATGATTGATTATTTAGCAAATCTTACAGAGAAGTATCCTATAATTTCTATTGAAGATGGACTTGCTGAAGAAGACTGGGATTCTTGGAAAAAGCTAACTTCAAGATTAGGTGATAAAATTCAATTAGTTGGTGATGACTTATTTGTTACAAATATTGAAAGATTAGCTCATGGAATAGAAGAAAAAGCTGGAAATGCTATTTTGATAAAACCAAATCAAATAGGAACTGTAACTGAAACTTTAGATACAATAGAGCTAGCAAAACAAGCAGGATATAAGACAATTGTATCTCATAGATCTGGAGAAACAGAAGATACTTTTATTAGTGATTTAGCTGTTGCTATAAATGCTGGTCAAATAAAAGCTGGTGCTCCTTGCAGAACAGATAGAGTAGCCAAATATAATAGATTATTAGCAATTGAAGATGAAATCTGTTAAATTTTATAATAAAGCCGGATATGTGGATATATATATTAAAAATGCGTGACTTGCTGGTCGCCCATACAAAGTGGTGTGAGGGTTGTAGAGCCCTCATTTTGATTTTGATAAATGAGAGATTTAACTAAAAGCTCCCAAGCTGCGCGTCACTTTTTTTAATATATATATCCACATATCCTACTCTCATAAATTAAATTTATATTTAGTTGTGAATAGTAACATGTAAAATTTTTATCTCGTTCTTTTTTAGATTTTTTTCTTGTAAAATGCGCATGAATATGATATCTTTATAGAAAAATTTAGAAGGAATTATTATGGATAGCATTTTAGATAACATTAAAGAAATAAAAGATTTGAGAAATTTAACATATAAAGAAAAATTAAAATTAGCTGATGAAATTCGTGGGTTTTTAATAGATATTGTTTCTAAAAATGGAGGACACTTAGCTTCGAATCTAGGTGTTGTTGAACTTACAATTGCACTACATTCTGTATTTGATACTCCAAATGATAAAATTATTTGGGATGTTGGTCATCAGACATATGTTCACAAAATATTGACTGGAAGAAAAAATGAAATGGAAACTTTGAGAAAATTGAATGGAATTTCTGGATTCCCCAAAACTTCAGAATCAAAGTTTGATTGTTTTAATACAGGTCATAGTAGTACTTCAATTTCAGTAGCATTGGGAATGGCCAGAGCAAGAGATATTATGAAAAAAGATAATAAGGTTATAGCTGTTATTGGAGATGGTGCTCTTACTGGTGGAATGGCAGAAGAAGCTTTAAATGATGCTGGAGCAAGTAAATCTAATATTATTATTGTTTTAAATGATAATGAGATGAGTATATCGAAAAATGTTGGTGGAATTTCATTATTGTTGGGAAAATTGAGAACAAAAAAATTGTATACGGAAACTAATGCTATAGTTAAAGAAAAGGTTGGAAATATTCCTAAAATCGGTGGAAAAATGGTTAGTTTTACATCAAATATTAAGAACAGTATAAAACAAATTGTTATTCCAAAAATGTATTTTGAGGATATTGGATATACATATTTAGGTCCTGTTAATGGAAATAATTTAGATGAAGTTGAATCGATATTAAGACAAAGTAAAAGATGTACAGGACCGGTTTTAGTTCATGTGGTTACTAAAAAGGGATTGGGTTATGTTCCTGCTGAAGAGAATTCTTCTAAGTTCCATGGTATAGCACCTTTTGATAAAAGTACTGGAAAGTTATTAAAACCTAAAGGTATAGATTATTCGAAAGTCTTTGGGGAAAAGTTAGTTAGTATTGCAAAAGAAAATAATAAAGTGGTTGCTATAACTGCTGCAATGGCTTCAGGAACAGGATTGTCTGAATTTAAAAGATTATATCCAGATAGATTTTTTGATGTAGGAATTGCTGAACAACATGCGGTTGGATTGGCTGCCGGAATGGCAAAGAGCGGTTTAATACCAGTTGTTCCAATATATTCGTCTTTTTATCAGAGAGCTTTTGATCAAGTAATACATGATGTGTGTATGCAGAATTTGCATGTTATAATGTGTGCTGATAGAGCGGGAATTGTTGGAAGTGATGGGGAAACTCATCAGGGTCTATTAGATATGAGTGCTTTTTCAATAGTTCCAAATATAACTATAATGGCCCCAAAGGATTTTAAAGAGCTTGAGCAAATGTTAGAGTTTGCTGTTAATTACAAATTCCCGATATTTATTAGATATCCAAGAGGTGGAGAGGGAAATATTAAATTTGAAAAACATGATAAAATTAGTTTAGGAGCATCAGAGCTACTAAAAGAAGGTGCAGATTTAACAATTATAGCTATTGGAAAAATGGTGGAGAGAGCAATTGAGGTTGCAAATGAATTTTGTAAAATTGGAGTAGATGCTGAGGTAATAAATGCAAGATTTTTGAAGCCTTTTGATAACTATAATATTATTAAATCTATTGAGAAAACAAGAAATGTTATAACAATAGAAGATGGTCTTTTAAGAAGCGGTTTATCTACAACTGTAAATGAATTGATTGTGAATAATAATATTACAAATGTTAAAGTAAGAAATTTTGGTTATGATGATAAATATGTAAAACAGGGGTCTATTTCGGAGATTGAAAAGATAAATGGTTTAGATGTGGAAAGTATTGTACATACATGGAGTGATACTAGAAAAAGTATTATAAATGGAGTGATAAATGGATAAAAAATGTATATTAGAAAAATATAAAAACAGTGAAGATAAGCTTTTAATATCGAAGTTTTTTGATAAAATCGAAATTGCTAATAAATCTAATAAAGTGGAATCAACAGATTTTCTTAATGAAATGGAACAAAAAATATTGCAGAAAGTTATTAATGTAATTGGATTTGAAAATTATGAGTTTTATGGCGTTGTAGAAAATTCTGATAGAAAAATCGTTATAATTTTTCCCGAAAAGTTGAAGGATGTATTTGAAAATAAAAGATTTAAATATGATACATTAATTTCTGTTATAAGAATAAAAAATCCAGAAAATGGTAGATTATTGTATAATCATAGTGTCTATTTGGGAGGAATAATAAAATTAGGGATAAAACGTGAAAAAATCGGTGATATATTGGTATATAACAATGGGGCTGATATTATTCTGAAAAAAGAAACCGAGAAATTTTTATATAGTAATTTAAAAACTTTGACAAGATTTAAGGAGTCGGAAATATCAAATATTAAATTAGATGAAGTTTTCAAAAAAGAAAGAAGTTTTCAATATATGAAAATAATTACTTCATCATTAAGATTAGATAATATTGTCTCAGAATTAGCTAAAACATCTAGAAATAAAGCAGCAGAACTATTGGAGCAAGATAGAGTTTTTGTAAACTATGAAAATATAGATAAGAATACTAAACAAATTAAAGAAATGGATATAATTACAATTAGAGGAAAAGGAAAATTTATTATTGATGAAATAAATGGAAACACTAAAAAAGGAAATTTTATATTAATAGTAAAAAAATTTATTTAATATGTAGTAATTTGTAAAAAAATATAGAAAAATATAGAAAATTACAATAATATTGTATATGAAAAAGATTGAAATTTGTAATATATATATGTAAAATGGGAGGATAAGAAATGGCAGAAATAATTGATGGAAAAGCTTTGGCAAAGAAAATTAGAATGGAATTGAAAGAAGAAGTGGAAAAATTAAAGAAAAAAAATATTTTTCCAAAGCTTGCAGTTATTATGGTTGGAGAAGATAAAGCATCAAAAGTTTATGTCAGAAATAAAAGTAAAGCTTGTGAAGAAATAGGTGTTGAATATGAGGAATTTCTTTTAAAAGATGATACAAAAATGGAAGATTTATTAAATTTGATTGAAGAATTAAATAATAAACCTGATATAAATGGAATTTTATTACAAAGTCCTATTCCAAAACACTTAGATATAAATAAAGCTTTTAATAAAATTGATTATAGAAAAGATGTGGATGGGTTTAATCCTGTAAATGTTGGAAAATTGGTTATTGGTGAGGATTGCTTTATTTCTTGTACTCCATTTGGTGTAATGAAAATGCTTGAGGAGTATGGTATTGAAATTGAAGGAAAAAATGCGGTTGTTGTTGGTAGAAGCAATATTGTTGGAAAACCATTAGCACAATGTTTGTTAAAAAAGAATGCAACAGTTACAATTTGCCATTCTAGAACTAAGAATATACATGAAATAACAAATAATGCGGATATTTTAGTTGCTGCACTTGGAAAACCTAAGTACATAAAAGAAAATATGGTTAAAGAAGGTGCTGTTGTTATAGATATAGGCATAAATAGAGGAGATGACGGAAAATTAGTTGGAGATGTCGATTTTGAAAATGTTTTAAAAAAGGCTTCATACATAACGCCTGTTCCAGGTGGGGTTGGACCTATGACTATTGCTATGCTTATGAATAATGTAGTTAAAGCAGCAAAAGAGCAAAAAAAACTTAATTTATAAAGGAGGTTTATGAAAGAAGATTTGTATTGGATTTGGATATCAAGAATGAAAAATTTATATTATGAAGTTTTTAATTTCTTGATATCCAAATATAAAACCTTGGAAAATTTGTGGAATTTAGATAATAAAGAGCTACTTAAAGTTGATAAAATTAATAATAATATTATTGAGGATTTTTGCAATATCCAATATAGAGAGAATTTGGAAAAATATTTGGATTATATGATAAAATATAATATAAAAATTCTTAATTGTTATGATGAAAATTATCCTTTTAAATTAAAATTTATACAAAATAGACCAATTGTATTGTATTATAAAGGAGATATATCAAGTATAAATAATGAATCTATGGCAATAGTTGGCTCTAGAAACTGCTCCGAATATGGTAGAAAGTGTGCAAAATTTTTTTCTTATGAACTGGCTAAAAGAAATGTAAATATTATAAGTGGTTTAGCCACAGGAATTGATTCTATTGCACATACAAGTGCAATTAATGCTAAAGGAAAGA
Source organism: uncultured Clostridia bacterium (assembly GCA_934180065.1). Lineage (GTDB taxonomy): Bacteria > Bacillota > Clostridia > TANB77 > CAG-508 > CAG-492. The sequence goes on from CAKPRA010000006.1 coordinate 12,514, forward strand.
CAATAGCAATTATAGGAAATGGTTTAAATACTATTTATCCAAAAGAAAATCTAATATTAGCTGATAGAATATTAAAAAATGGTGGAGCCATAATTTCTGAATATGTAATTGGAACAAAACCAGATAAATCAAATTTCCCAAGAAGAAACAGAATTATAAGTGGAATTTCAAATTCTGTAATTGTTGTTGAGGGGTCAGAAAAAAGCGGGTCATTGATAACTGCAAATTTCGCTATTGACCAGGGAAAAGAAGTTTGGGTAATTCCAGGCAGTATATTTTGTAGTACAGCTAAAGGATCTAATAAATTACTTAAGGATGGAGCAAATATTTTAACTGAGTTAAGTGATATAATAAGATGTTGAATTTAGGTTATTGAAGTTAAATTTAAGTTATTCAAATTAATAAAATTATTCAAAAGTCGAAAAATGAAAGAATTTGTAGACGAAAAATGTTTGACATTTTCGAATAATGCTAGTATTATTTATTTGCAAAAATGATATGGCAAATGTTATTAATTTATATTTAGAATCTGTACATTTTTGTTTTAAATCTTAAAAATTATTTCTTAAAATTTCCAGATTAAAATTTTATAAAAAATAATTCGCCGAAATAGAGGAGGTGAGATGTTGAAAAGAAGAACTTTTAAAAGGTTTTTCAGTGTTTGTGTTAGTGTAATTGTATTAACTTGTATGTTAATTTATATCTATATTCAAAATCAAAATTATAAAAGTCAGAAAAAATTATTAAATCTAGCTGATAATATTATAAATGAAAATATAGTAAATTTTAATTCTAAAGAAATTTCCCAAAAAGAAGAATATGAAGAAAATGAAACTGAAGAAGGTAAAGAAAATAAAGATATAGTAATTATTAATAAAATTGATGAAAATAAAAATATTTTAGGAAAAATTAAAATATCTAAAATAGGAGTTGAAGCACCAATTTTAGATGGAACAACTAAAGATATATTGAAAATTTCAGTAGGTCATTTTCTTAATAGTAGTTATTGGAATGGAAATGTTGCTCTTGCATCACATAATAGAGGGACTTATGCTCATTATTTTGAAAATATTAATAAACTTAATATTGGTGATGAAATAACATATCAAACTAAATTTGGAACTAGAATCTATACAATAGATGAAATTGAGAAAATTTCAGAAGAAGATTTATCAATTTTAGAAAATACAAAAATTAATACAATGACATTAATAACATGTATAAAAAATAGTCCAAATTTAAGATTATGTATAAAAGCAACTGAAAAAAATTATGTATAAAAATGTATTATATTAGGAGGAAGTAAATGAAAAAAATTGTAAAAACAATGTTTTATATGTTAGCTATTATTTTTGTCTTTTTTTTGATGTCAAATAAAGTTAATGCTGAGATAATAGGTAATACCAAATACTTACAAAGAGCTGAAAAGGGATATTATACAATTCAAAAATGGAATGGATCAAATTGGATATATGTTACATATAGTAGAACAACTTATATAGATGATAATGGTATAACAAGAATTGCTTATTGTGTAAATCCAGACTTAAAGGGAATTGGTTATATTTCTGGAGAAGTTGTTGGTTATGATGTAGAAATAAAGAATTTATTATCTGATAATAAGTTATGGAGAGCTTTGGTAAATGGATATCCATATAATTCTCCAGAATCAATGGGAGTTGAAACAGATGATGATGCGTATTTGGCAACTAAAATGGCTATATATGCTATTATGAGAGGTAATACTGAAAATGATATACGAACACTATATAGACCAGGTAAAGATAAAGTTGAAGGTCAAAGTTTAGAAGATATAGAGCGTAGAGGAACTAAAGTTATTGAAGCAATATGTAAATTAATCAATATTGGTTATAATGGTACAGAAACAATACAATCAAATGATATTTTAAAAATTGAAAAAGACAGTGAGTTTTTAGAAGATTCTTTAAATAAAAATTATTATTCACAAAAGTTAAAAATCAAATCAAAAGTTGAATGCAAAGAATATTATATAAAAAATATTTCGAATTTTCCGGCTGGAACAATTATTACAGATATAGATGGAAATCAAAAATATTCATTTAAAGGAGGTGAGGAATTTAAGTTAATGGTTCCAAAAACATCTATTATGGAAAATATTAATGGAACAATAGAAATTAATGGTATTTGTAAAACTTATCCAATATATTATTCTGAATGTAAAAATGGAAATTATCAAAATTACTTATTATGTTGTGATAGTTTTAGTGATAATTTTAATGCTGTAAATGATATAAATATTGAAATTAATAAGTCAAGTTTGAAAATTGTTAAAATTGATAAAGATACCAAAAGTCCTATTGCTGGAGTGAAATTTTCTGTAAAATACAAGGATGGTACAAATATTGGAACATATACAACAGATGAAAATGGAGTTATATATATAGAAAATTTACACCAGGGAGAAATTATAGTTAAAGAATTAGAAAACAATAAATTTTATAATATAAGTAAAAATGAATATATAGTTGAATTAAATTATAATGAATCTAAAAATATTGAAATAGAAAATGAAATAAAAAAAGGAAATATTAAAATAATAAAAGTTGATGCTGATAATAATGAAATAAAAATAGAAGGTGTAAAATTTAATATATTTGATGAAAATGGGAATTTAATAATTACAGTTATAACAAATGATAAAGGCGAAGCGGATATATGTAATTTGCCAATAAATCACAAATATATAATAAAAGAAGTAGAATCAGCAAAAGATTATATCTTATCAGAAGATGTTATTACAGTTGAATTAAATGAAAATGAAGTAAAAAATATTATTTTTGAAAATATAAAAAAAGAAAAATTACCAAGGACAGGCTCTATAGATGTTAGTAATTATCTATTAATAATTTCTGCAATTGGGATTATTATAAATAAGAAATTTTTATTAAAATAGGAATAATTAGAAGGTCAGGCACAGAAGAAAATTATAAACATATATTTAAATATAAGAAAAAATGGAGGTATATGTATGCTAGTACTTTCTATCTCAGGATTTTTAACATTTTTAAAGACGTCACTTTTTGTGATTGGATATATATCTAAAAATAGTTTATTCCCAGAGCCTTTGGGTTCAGAAGAAGAGAAAATGTACTTACAAAAGATGGAAAATGGAGATAAAGAAGCTAGAGCTATTTTAATAGAAAAAAATCTTAGACTAGTGGCACATGTTTGTAAAAAGTATTCTAATAATAATGCAGATTTAGATGACCTAATTTCAATTGGAACTATAGGTCTAATAAAGGGAATTGATAGTTTTGATTATAAGAAGGGTGTAAGACTTGCAACTTATGTTTCAAGATGTATTGATAATGAAATATTAATGTATTTTAGAAGTACTAAGAAATTAAGTGCCGAGGTATATTTAGAAGATACAATAGGAAAAGATAAAGATGATAATACAGTTAGTCTTCAAGAAGTTTTGGAAAATAATGAAAGAAGTATTGAAGATGAGGTTGATTTAAAATTTAAAATTAAGAAATTATATAAGAAAATGAAGGAAATCTTAAAAGAGCGAGAATTTGGTATAATAACAATGAGGTTTGGCTTAGATGGTAAAAAGCCAAGAACACAAGATCAGATTGCAAAAATGCTTGGAATATCACGTTCATATGTATAGAAACGTTTATATGACTAAATAATTATATAAAAAATTACTATTTACAGTGGATTAATAACTACCGCATATGTATATATTTAAATGTTTTGCTACTGATTGCACAAAAAGTAGTGCGAGATTGGTAGTACACAATTGTTTCGTTAATATTTATTGCTATAGATTTTTAAATAAGCCAGACATGTGAATATATATATTAAAAATTCGTTCCTTGCTGGTCGCCAATACAAAGTAGTGTGAAATCTGTAGTGCCCTCGTTTGAGTTTTGATAAATGAGAGATTTTTCTAAAAGCTCCCAAGCTGCGCGTCACTTTATTTTAATATATATATTCACATGTCTTACTCTACTAAATTGAATGGGTAATTAATTTAATAATATTGTGGATTTTGCATTAATTGTACATTTTTTGTATTTATAAAAATTTGCAAATTTTAAATATTCTATTTAAATATATACATATGCGGTAGTTAAAAATATTTTTCTGTGAATAGTAACTAAAAACTATTTGTTTAGTAAATAAATCGAAAGATTTAGATATGATGCAAATAAAGTCCATAATAAGTATGGAATTTGAATCAATCCAGATAATTTGCTCTTTCTAAAAAATTTAATAATCATGATAATTACTAAAATATCAAGTAATAAAATCCATAAAAAAGAGAAAAATCTCAATTTAAAAGTGAAGAATAATATTGACCAAAAGGCGTTTACAAATAATTGAGTATAATATATTTTATTTATGTCTGATGAAACTAGAGAATTAGTTTTTAATATACCATAAGATACTCCCATTAAAATGTATAAAATGGTCCAAACAATTGGAAATGCTATACTTGGTGGTGAAAGGGGTGGTTTTTCTAAATTATTATAATCAATAGATTTTGATATTAAAATTCCTACAATTCCCCCTATTATTACAGGAATTAATATAGATTTGGCGAATACTTTAATTTTTGACATAGACCCTCCTTTATATTTAGTTTATTGATTTAAATTTTAAATATACGTATAATTTCTTTGTTTTATCTATTTCAATTTTATCAATAAAATCTGTTAATATTTCTTTTGTTATTGTAAAATTATCCTGCAACTTTAATTTTATGATTTCTAGAATGTTAGATGGATTTATATTATCTTTAAAGTTTTTTAATTTAACAATTTCTTTTTTTAAATAAGATTGATGCTCTTTTTTTGAATTGTAAATTCTTTTGAAATCTTCTGATGAAATGATGTTATTAATTTTATCATTATATAGTTTGTCAATTGTAACTGTGATTTTTGAGAGCTCTGTTGTATAAGAATTTATTTTTAAATTAATTTGATTTTGCTCTATTTTATTAGTGTATGTTTTTATTAAATTTTCAAAATTGTTTTTATTGTAAGATTTTTTTATTAAATCAGATATAATGCTTATTATTGATGATTCAACATAATCCATTCTAATAGAATGGGGAGTGCAATATCCAAGTTTTCCATTGGAAATATGTGTTCTACATCTAAAGTAGTATTTGGTTCCATTTGCTAAATGTCTTGAGGAACAACTCATTTTTTTTCCGCACTCATGACAGTATACTAATCCCTTTAATAAGTAATCATGAGATTTGGTTCGTGTTTGCTTTCTTAAATTTAGCATTTCATTTGCCTTTTGAAATGTATTGTTATCAATAATTGGTTCGTGAGTATTTTTCACGATTTTCCATTCTTTTTCTGGTAACCTAATGCTTTTTTTAGATTTATAATTTATTTTTCGAACTCTTCCTTGGACCATATTTCCAATGTAAACTTCATTTAGTATGATTTCTCTTATTCTGGAGTCAGACCACATATTACTGATTTTGGCTACTTTCAGACCTTTAGAAAGTGCATATTGAGAGGGAGTAGGGATTTTATTTTCATTTAATATATTAGCAATATTTCTACATGAATATCCGTAAACTGGCTTGATAAAAGATTTGCTTTACTATTGGTTTAGCTTCTTTATCTATAAATAATTTATTTGGAATTTTTTTATTTAGTTTGTAACCAAAAGGAGCTTTACCTCCAATAAAAAGCCCTAAATCTTGTTTGTTGTGTTTTACGCTTTTGATTTTATTAGAAATATCTTTTGCGTACATATCATTAAATACAGCTCTAAATGGGGTAATATCATTATTTGAGTTATCAGATTCTGTATCGATTCCATCTAAAAGGGCAATATATCTTACTTTGTGCTCTGGAAAGAATTTTTCAAGATAGTATCCAGTGAGAATATAATCACGACCTAATCGAGATAAATCTTTTGTAATTATCATATTAATTTTCTTTTGAGAGATATCCTTTATTAAGTTTTTAAAACTAGGTCTATCAAATGTAGTTCCACTTATTCCATCATCAATATATTCATTATAAACTGTCAGATTGTAGTCATCTGTAAATGTTTTTAAAAGAGCTCTTTGATTTGAAATGCTTTCTGATTCGCCAGGTTTTAAATCTTCTTTTGATAATCTGATATATAATGCAACTTTATAGTATTCGGGATTAGTAATATTAAAAAGATTATTCATTTTTTAAAGTAAATCCTATTGAGTTTAATTCGGTTTCTATAAAGTTTGCACATATTTTATCAATTATATTTTCAATAGATTCTTTTGTGTTATTATAAATTAAAATATAGTCCATATAGCCTCCTATTGAAGTATATTCACTATAGATTTTTTTATTAGTCATAAAAATGTTTTTATGTATCGAGAATTGAAACCAAAGCAATTGGAAAACTTTCTAAAGAGTTTTATGAAGAATAATTTGCTAAAGAGCAGTATAATAGTATGTGAATTAGCACAAACAAAGACTAGGACTTAAAATGTTTTAAACAGAGCAAATGCTGTTAATGTCCGCTTTGTTTTTAATTTTATTTTGAAGATTTGAAGAAAATAAGAAGAAAGCAACTATATTTACAAATAGTTGCTTTCTTAAATATTATAAATTTGGTGACCCCTACGGGAATCGAACCCATGATTCGGCCTTGAGAGGGCCGCGTCTTAACCGCTTGACCAAGGGGCCATAAATTGAATACTTAATATTTATAACATAAATAAATAGGATAGTCAAGAATTTTGAAAAAAATGTTGAAAATATAATATAAAGAATATATAATGAGAAAAGATTTTTATACGGGTGTTAATATTTATAGATTTATAATTATTAACAATTGCCGCATATGTATATATTTAAAAGTTTTGCCAAAACTGAGAATATTGTATATAGGTTTTTGGTTATTTAAATATGCCGTATATATTAAAAATTCATTCCTTACTGGTTGCTTGTACAAAGTAGAGCGAAAGTGGTAGTTAAAAATGAATGACTGTGAATATTAATATATGGTTAAGAAAGTTTAATAAAGCAAAGGATAAATTAGCATGAAAAAAGTAAAGAAAAATAAATTAACAGTTTCTCAAATATTAGTTTTAGGTGTACTTGGGAGTATTTTAATTGGAAGTATTTTGTTAAGATTACCAATTAGTAATGTGGAGGGAAAAAGTATTGGATTTGTAGATAGTTTATTTACTGCAACTTCCGCTGTTTGTGTAACTGGACTTAATACAATAGTTCCTGCTGATCAATTTTCAATTTTTGGAAAAGTCGTGTTAATGTGTTTAATAGAAATTGGTGGAATTGGATTCATGAGTTTTATAGCATTAATATTAATGATTATGAGGAAAAAAATTAATTTATCAGAGCAGATTTTAATTAAAGAATCATTAAATCAAAATAATGAAAATGGTATAATAAAACTTATAAAGAAGATTTTTTTATATATTATAGTTGTTGAGTTTATAGGAGCAATTTTATTATCAATAAGATTTATACCAGAATATGGATTAAAAACAGGAATTTTCTATTCAATATTCCATTCAATATCTGCGGTTTGTAATGCTGGGTTTGATATATTAGGAAGCACTAGTCTTATAAAATATCAAAATGATGCTTTAGTTTCAATTGTTGTTATGTTATTAATAATTATAGGAGGTCTTGGGTATACTGTTTGGAATGATATAATTTTAGCAGTAAAAAAGATATTTAAAAGAAAAAGTAAATTGGGTAAAATATTTAGTGAATTAACAGTACATACAAAAATTGTTTTGATTACAACTTTAATTTTGATAGTATCAGGGGCAATATTTACATTTTTATTGGAAAAAGATAATTCTAATATAATGAAAGATGATAATATAGGAACAAAGATTTTGAAGTCTTGTTTTTATTCTGTAACATTAAGAACAGCAGGATTTGAAACAGTTGATACAACAAATCTTACAACTGCAAGTAAGTTTATATCAATATTTTATATGTTTATTGGAGGATCGCCTGGAAGTACAGCAGGTGGAATAAAAACAACAACATTTGCAATTTTAATATTTATGGTAATAGGATATTTAAAAGGTTATGAAAATACTGTAATGCATAAGAGGACAATTTCACAGAAAATCTTAAAAAGAGCAATTGTTATTTTTGCGGTTAGTATAATATTTGTAATGACGGCAATTATAAGTTTAACTATTACAGAAGACCTTTATCAAGAGCAACAATCAGCAATGAACCAATTGAATAATACAAAATTCGGATTTATGGATATAATATATGAAGTTTTTTCTGCATATGCAACTGTGGGGGTTACTTTAGGAATAACTCCAAAATTAAGTGTAATTGGAAAAATAATCATAATGTTATTAATGTTTGTTGGTAGAGTGGGTCCAATCACGATATCATATGCAGTGCTGAAAAAGAGCAATGCACAAAAGAAATTTAATTATCCAGAATGTGATATACTGGTAGGATAGGAGATAATAATGAGAAAATTAAATATATTGGTAATAGGATTAAATACATTTGGACAAAGTATAGTAAAACAATTATACGAATATAATTGCGATGTACTTGCTGTTGATAAAGATATTGAGAGAGTAGAAGAAGTTGTTGATTTCGCTACAGAAGCAATTCAGTTAGATATTAAAGATTCCACGGATTTGAAAAGATTGCCACTAGAAAATTTTGATGTAGCAGTTGTTGCAATGCAAGATTTAGGTTCAAGTATAATGGCATCAATGTTTTGTTTAGATGCTGGGATTAAGAAAATTATTGCAAGATCTACAAGTAATCTTCATAAAAAAATATTAGAAAAAATAGGTGTTAATACAATTGTTTCTCCTGATAAAGATATGGGAATAAGATTAGCAAAAGGTATAATGGATATAAATGTAATGGAAGCAATTAATATTTCAGATAATTATGACATTGTTGAAATAAAAGCTAGAGATAAATGGATAGGAAAAACATTGAGGGACTTAAAGTTTAGAAATAATTTTGGAATGAATGTATTATTGGTAAAAAAAGAAAATACGAAATTAGAAATCTCTCCAAATGGGGATTATAAAATTGAGCCTAATGATAGATTAGTTGTTATAGATGATAAAAATACAGGGGAAGAATAATAAAAGGACTTTAAAATTTTTGATAAATTTTAAAGTCCATATTTTTATTCTACGGTTACGGATTTAGCTAAGTTTCTAGGTTTGTCAACATCTAATCCTTTCTCTTTTGATATATAATAAGCAAGTAGTTGCAATGGTATAACAGATAGAATTGGTGCAATAAGAGGATTTGTTTTTTCAATTGTTATAACATTGTCAAATTCTGAATTTGATAAATCTAAATTAGTTATAATAAAAGTTTTTGCTCCACGAGTTATTACTTCTTGAATATTGCTAATAGACTTTTCTACTAGTTTTTCGTCAGTTAATATACTAATAACGGTTATTCCTTTTTCTATTAATGCTATTGGGCCATGTTTTAGCTCTCCAGATGCATATGCCTCAGAATGTATATATGATATTTCTTTTAATTTTAGAGAACCTTCTAAGGCAACATTATAATCAGTTCCTCTTCCAATAAAGAATATATCTTTTTCATTATGTATTTTCTTTGCAAAAGACTTTACAGATTCAGCTGTTTTTAGAGATGTTTCTATTTTGGCAGGTAAATCTAAGATATCTTTCTTTAGATTTTCTAAGGTTTCTGTATCTGTACTTTCTAATATTTCAGCTAAGTAAATTGCTAAAATTCCTAATAATACAACTTGTGATGTATATGCCTTTGTTGATGCAACAGCTATTTCCGGTCCAGCATGTGTATAAACAGTGTAATCAGCTTCTCTGGTTATAGAGCTTCCTATAACATTTGAAACTGCAAGAGTTTTTGCTCCGTTATTTTTGCATAATTTTAAAGCTGCAATTGTATCTGCAGTTTCACCAGACTGACTAATAAAAATACATAAAGTTTTTTCATTTACAATAGGATTTCTATATCTGAACTCTGAAGCAACATCTACTTCAACAGGAATATGACATAGATTTTCTATAAATTTTTTACCTGTTAATCCAGCATGCATAGCTGTTCCACAAGCTACAATATAAATTCTGCTTATAGTTTCTAGATAATCTTTTGAAATATCTATATCACTAAAATCAGTTTTCTCGTTTAACTTCAATCTTGAACCGATAGTTTCTCTTATTGCATTTGGTTGTTCATAAATTTCCTTTAACATATAATCATCATAGCCATTTTTTTCTGCTGCTGATGCTGCCCATTCTATATTTTTAATTTCCTTATTATGCTCTATTAAATTTGAATCATAGAATTTAATCATATCTTTTTTGATAAGTGCATATTCATAGTCATCTAAAAGATAAAAATCTCTAGTATATTCTAGTAAAGCTGGGATATCTGATGCAATATGATATGATTCTGTGCTTTTTCCAATGACTAAAGGACTATCTTTTCTTACAACAATCATTTCATCAGGATATAATGATGATAAAACTTCTATTGCAAAACTTCCTTTTAAATCCGCAGTTGCTTTTTGCACAGCTGATAAAAATTTATTATCAGTATTATCAATGTTTTTTGTAAAATAGTAGTGAATAAGGTTTGGAATTACTTCTGTATCTGTTTGTGATAAAAATTTGTATCCATTATCAGATAAAAATTTTCTCAAATCACTATAATTTTCAATAATTCCATTATGAACAACTGCAAATGTTTCGCTATTATCCATATGAGGGTGAGAATTTTCTTTTGAAGGTTTTCCATGAGTTGCCCATCTAGTATGAGCAATACCAATTGTTCCAGTTAATTTATCAATTCCTTTTATATTATTTAAATTTTTTACTCTCCCTTTGTCTTTCATAACACAAATTTTGCCATTTTCGATAGAAGCTATTCCTGCTGAATCATAACCTCTATATTCTAAGGCTAAAAGACCATTAATTAAAATTGGACAAGCTGTTTTTCCTCCAACATAACCAACAATTCCACACATAAAAATCACAATCCTTTCTTTAGTTAAGTTCAAAAGATATACGAATTTTAATGCTATGAATATTTTTCTGTAAACAGTATTACTACTGATTTTTGTAAATATTCTAATGACTAGCACTTGCCATAGAGCATCCGCCGAAAACTCGATAAACTCTAACCTCGTCAACAATATATAATATTGCTCTGGCGCTTAAATAGTAACCTCCTTACTTAATTTTTTGTATATCTTTATGTGCATATAGTATACTAAAATTTTCTTTTTGGCAAGAGGGAAAAGAGGGAAAGGGGGACGGTTCTCTTTTCCCAGATTTGGGAAAAAGGGACAGATTTGAATTTGACACCTATAAGATATAAATGTATAATTAAGAAAATTATGTAGGAGGTATCTAAATGGAACAAGAAACAATAAATATGTTATATATGTATTCACTAGCATTATCAATGGTTATACTAATGGTAATGGCTATAATTTTTACAATCTTATTTATGTCAAAAAAAATAGGTCAATGGGGAATATTTGCAAAAGCAGGAGTTCCTGAATGGAAATCAATTATACCAGTTTATAATCAAATAACATTATTAAAAATATGTAAATTAAGTCCATGGCTCGTTTTATTATATTTGGATTTTATAATTCCTGTCATAGGGTATGTAGCTGGCAGAGATATTAAATGGATTACTATAATTATGTTAATAGGGTTGTTGGTATATAGATTTTTAATATCAATAAGATTAGGTCAGTCTTATAAAAAAGGAGATGCATTTTCGTTTTTTATGGCTATATTACCTTCAATATTTTTTCCTATAATTGGATGCTCTAAAAATGAAAAGTTTACAGAGGTAATTACAAATAAGAAAAATAAATAAGATACTGTTAAAAATCTATTACACTAAAGATGGACTGAGTAATATGAGGGGTTATAAATGTTTGATATTGAAAAAGAGCTAAAAAAATTACCTGATAAACCAGGTGTATATATAATGCATGATAAGAATGATAAAATTATATATGTAGGGAAAGCTATAAATTTAAAAAGAAGAGTTACATCATATTTTAGAAAGACAAATAAAACTAAAAGAATACAAAACATGGTGGCTTTAATTGATCATTTTGAATACATTGTTGTAGAGAATGAAGCTGAAGCATTAATTTTGGAGTGTAATTTAATCAAAAAAAATATGCCAAAATTTAATGTTCTTTTGAAAGATGACAAGACATATCCATACATAAAAATAAATGTAAAGGATGATTATCCAGGGGTATATATTACAAGAAGAGCTATTAATGACGGTTCAAAATATTTTGGACCATATGCTAATTCTGGAAGTGCAAAGGAAATGGTTGATTTTATAAAAGAAAAGTTTAAAATTAGACAATGTAAAAGCTTCAAATATAAAGATAGACCATGTCTTAATTATCATATAAAAAAGTGTTTTGCACCTTGTATGGGATATGTTTCTAAAGAAGAATATAGAAAACAAATTGATGAAATTATCGACTTGCTAGAGGGAAAAACAGATAAAATTATAAGAGATTTGAAATTTCAGATGGAAGAAGCTTCTAATAAAATGAATTATGAACAAGCAGCATATTTGAGAGATAAAATAATTGCAATTGAGAATGTTTCAAAACGCCAAAAAGTTTCTAATATAGGTGAAAATGATATTGACGTAATTGGTCTTGCAAGAAATGATTTTGAAGTGTGTATTGAGATATTTTTTGTTAGAAAAAATAAGATGATTGGAAGGGCACACTACTTTTTTAAAGGCTTACAAGATGAAGAAAAATCAGAAATAATATCTAGTTTTATAAAACAGTTTTATATAGGCAAAACCGATTTACCAAATAAGATTATGATAAAAGAAGATATTGAAGATAAAGAGCTTTTGGAAATGTTATTAACAGGACAAGCTGAAAGAAAAGTTGAAATTAAAACTCCACAAAAAGGTGAGAAACTTAGACTTGTGGAAATGGCTGAAAATAATGCATATGTTACTTTAAGTAATAAAGAAAAAGATAAATACAATGTTTTGACAGAGCTTAAAGAAGTTTTAAATTTAAGTGATTATCCAAGAAAAATAGAGTGTTATGATATTTCTAATATATCTGGTAATTTTATTGTTGCCGGAATGTGTGTGATGGAAAATGGAGTAATAAAAAAGAACTTGTCAAGAAGATTTAAAATAAAATCAGTAGTTAATAATCAAGATGATCCAAAATGTATGAATGAAGTAATTTACAGAAGATTGAAACATTCAATAGATACTGAGAATTCAGGCTTTGGTAGATTACCTGATGTTATTTTTGTTGATGGTGGTATTACTCAAATAAGAGCTGCAAAGCAGGCGATGAGTGATTTGAATTTGAATATACCAATTTTTGGAATGGTAAAAAATGATAAACACCAAACAAGAGCTTTAATGGATGAAAATAGGCAAGAATTGAAAATTTCGCAAAGTTTGCTTGGTGCTATAACAATGTTTCAAGATTCAGTTCATGATACAGCTATTGGATATCATAGAAAATTGAGAGATGAAGCTATGATACAGTCTGTATTGGATACTATTCCTGGAATTGGTACTACTAAAAAAGCTTTGTTGTTAAAAAAATTTGGAAGCGTTGATAAAATTAAGGTCGCATCAGTTAAAGATTTAACTGAAATTAAAGGAATTAATGAAAATCTTGCTAATGAGATTTTGAGATATTTGAATAATTAAAATGTTTTTTGTGGGAGGAAAAAAATGATTGTATCACATGATTTTTTTGTTGGTTTTAGAGAAGTTGATATTAACTCTAAAATGAAAAATAGTGCAATATTAAATATTTTTCAAGATATTGCTGGAATTCATTCTATAAAGATAGGAAAGAAATTTACAGGTCTTGATTCAACATGGATATTGATATCATATAAAGTTAATATTATTAAAAGACCTGAATATGGGGATATATTAACTGCGTATACATGGGTTACAGATATGAAAAATTTGATATCTGCAAGGGAGTTTGAAATTAGAAATCAAAACGGTGAAATAGTTGTTACTGCTATATCCAATTGGGCACATATGTCTAATAATAAATTGACCAAGATAACAGATGAAACAATAAATGCTTATGATGTAGAGCCTAATAAATCAAACTATAATGAATTAAAGTTGAAAAAATTACAATTACCAGAAAAATTTTTGAATGAAAAAATTTATGAAATTGATTGGAATTGGATTGATGTTAATAGACATATGAATAATATCTATTATATGGATTTGGTGGATATGATAGCTCTAGATAAGTATAAGGTTCAGTCTTGCAGTAGCTTTGAAATAATGTATAAAAAAGAAGTAAAACTGGGTGAAAAAGTGAGATGTTTTTATACAGAGCAAGAAAATTTGGAATTTGTTGTTATAAAAAGTGAGGATTTATCAGTATTGCATACAGTTATAAAATTAAGTTAAATTTTAGCAATTATAAATTTAGCTGATTAATATTTGAATGTGACAAAAATCTTATGAATTTTTTTAAATTAAATAAAAAAATCTATTGACAATGAATATAAAATTGTGCTAATATTGTATAAGTTCCAAATGCGGATGTGGCGGAATTGGCAGACGCGCTGGTCTTAGGAACCAGTGTCAACGACGTGGGGGTTCAAGTCCCTTCATCCGCACCATTTATATTTAATAAACCGTTGATATTTCAATATATCAGCGGTTTATTTTTAGGTTTTGGTGCAATTTTGGTGTAATTTTCTATATTTCATTCATTTTTTGAGAAGCGTATAAATCCAATTCTTTAAGTACATCTGTATATGTATCCATTGTGATTCCTATTTTACTATGTCCTAATCTTTTAGAAATAGTTTTTATATCTACACCTTTATATAAAAGCAGAGTTGCATGAGTATGCCTCAAATCGTGAAATCTTATTTTTCGTATATTGTTTCTTTTTTTATTTTAAAAGTATGATATAATTATTTCAATGATTTTTTTTTGGGGGAGGTTATTATGGAAGAAAAATTTGATGTTTTGAATGAATTCGGAGAATTTACAGGGGAAATTGCTACTAGGGAAGAATGCCATAAAAAGGGATTATGGCATAGGGCAGTATATGCATTTATTATAGACGATAAAGGAAATATCTTATTGCAAAAAAGAAGTAATAAAAAAAGTTATGGCCTAATATGTGGGATGTAACTGTTGGAGGTCATGTAGATGCAGGAGAATTTGGAAGGCAAGCTCTAATAAGAGAAGTCAAAGAAGAGCTAGGAGTTGAAATTAATGATGAGGATGTTAAATATCTAATTGGCTCTACATCAATAAACGTACAAGGAGATATTATAAATAAACACTATAATGAATGCTATTTAATTACAAAAAATATAGATATTTCAGATATAAAGATACAGCAAGAAGAAGTATCTGAAGTACGATATTTTTCAAAAGATGAATTGTTTAAAAGAATTTCAAATAATTATGAAGGTTTAACAGAAAAAACAGGACCATGGAATTTTTTAGGGAAAATTTTAGAGAGATATGTTTAATCTGGTAAATTAATCGATTTTTCAACGAAATTATGATACAATATCAAGAGCAGACATTTTTTTTTAAACAAAAATTATGCAATGGATTTGTCAATCAATATACATATGTTATAATTGTTACATAATAGATCAATTAGGAGGATAAAATGAACATAGGACTAGATATAGATGGTGTAATATTAGATAGTGAAAAAGTATTTAGAACAGTAGCTGATTTGTACAACACAATAGAACTAAATAACAGAGCAATAAGAGCATATGATGAACCACGAGTTCAAGAAAAATACAATTGGACTGATGAAGAAATACAAGAATTTGCTGATAAATATTTTATAGAATGTTCAAAAATTTCAAATTTCATGCCATGTGTAAAAGAAGTGTTAGATATGTTAAAACAAGAAGGACATAACCTAATAATAATAACAGCAAGAGGTCGTGACAAAAAAGAAATGAGAGCAATAGCAGAAGAAAAGTTTGAAAAAGAAGGCTTAAAATTTGACAAATATTATTGGGCTCAAAGAGGAAAAGCTGATGTATGTGTAAAAGAAAAAATTGATGTAATGATAGATGACAACTACATGAATTGCTTAGAAATAGCAGAAAAAAATATAAAAACATTATATTTTAGAGATGCAGGAATAAAAGAGATAAAAGATAATCCACACATAACAGAAGTTCACAATTGGGGTGAAATATACAAATATATACACATGTATAATAATGAAATAAATAGCTAAAAATTACATATAGTGTTAAAAAAAGTAAACAAAAAGATAGGAGAAAATATTATGAGAGAAAAGTATTTTGAAGATCTTGGTTTAGATGATGGACAAGATATATTAAGTAAATTTAAAATAAATATGGATGAGATATTAGAAGAATCAAAAGAGCATGAAGATAAAAAGCAAAAAGATGCTAAAGAAAATGAGAAAAAAGATAATAAATAATAAAGAAGGTGCTTATGATTATGGAAATTCCTATACAAAAAAATAAGGAATATATAGTTGATATAATTGATAATGGATTTGAAGGAGAAGGGATTGCAAAAATAGATAATTTTACAATCTTTATTGATGGTGCAATAAAAGGCGAAAAATGTAAAATATTAATAGTAAAAATAACATCATCACATGCATTTGGAAAATTATTAGAGCTAATAGAGCAATCTCCTGTAAGATGTACTCCAGATTGTGAAACATATAAAAGATGTGGGGGATGCAATTTACGACATATTGATTATGAAGAAACATTAAACATAAAGCAACAAAAAGTCCAAAATTTAATAAACAAAACACTAACTAAAAAAGTAGAAGTAGAAAAAACATTAGGAATGGGAAATCCATATAATTATAGAAATAAAGCTCAATATCCAGTAGGCACAAATAAAAATGGAGAAAAAGTTTTTGGTGTATTTGCTAAAAGAACACATGAAATTATACCAATAAAAGAATGTAAAATTCAAAAAGAAATATCATATGAAATAGCAAACTATATTTTAGATTATATAAAGAAAAATAACATAAGTGTATATAATGAAAAAAAGCAAACCGGATTAGTACGACATATTGTAACAAAAGTAGGGATTCAAACAAATGAAATTATGTGTATTATTGTAATAAACGGCAAAGAGCTACCACATGAACTAGCTCTTGCTAATAATATAATTGATAAATTTCCAATGGTAAAAACAGTTGTAAAAAATATAAACACAAAAAATACAAATGTAATAATGGGCCAAAAAAATGAAGCAATAGTTGGAAGAGGTTATATTACAGATGTATTAGGTGATTATATTTTTAAAATATCGCCAATGTCATTTTATCAAGTTAATCCAATACAAGCAGAGGCTCTTTATAACATTGCAATTGAAAAAGCAAATATTACAAAAGATGATGTGGTATGCGACTTATATTGTGGAATTGGAACAATAGGAATATTTGCATCAAAATTTGCTAAAAAAGTATATGGAATTGAAATAGTAAAACAAGCAATAGAAGATGCACACGGAAATGCAAAATTAAACAATGTAAACAATATTGAATTCATATGCGGAGATGTTGAGCAAGCATTTGATAAATTAATTAAAAAGGAAAAAGTAAAACCATCAGTAGTAATAGTAGACCCTCCAAGAAAAGGATTAGATAATAATACAATTGAAAATATTATTAAATTGAATGTAGAGAGAGTTGTATACATAAGCTGTAATCCAGCAACTATGGTGAGAGATTTGAAAATAATGGAGAAAAAGTACGAGATAAGGGAAGTTCAGCCGGTGGATATGTTTCCGTTTACATCACATGTGGAGTGTTGTGTAGTGATGACATTAAAAGACAACCTATAATGGCAAAGTTCTTTTAACTAATATGAGAGCCATAACTGACCATGAGGCTTTTTTGTTGCCAGGTGGAAGACTTGAATTATTAGAAAATTCAGATGAAGCAATAAAAAGAGAAATAGAAGAAGAATTGAAATTAAAACTTGATTTTAAATTAATATCAATAGAAGAAAATATTTCAAAAGCAAATAAATTCCAAATGCTTGAATTTGTGTATTATGCAGAAATTGATAGCTTTGAAAGTATAGAGCTACCAAATGATGGTTGGGATAAATTTAAAATTGTCGAAATAAAAGATATTGATAATATCGATATTAGACCCAAAACAATTAATAATTTAATTAAATGTGATGAATATTCTAGTATATCACACAATGTAAATTATGATTGGGCTTAATAATAAAAAAGACTTTTTGTGAGGTAAAATAAAAACAATAGTTACATCAAAAAATTATATTAAGTTTGACGAATGACAAATAATATGCTACAATTAAAAACATATTTAAGAGTTTATCTAGGAAATAACATTCTGAGCGATAAAGGACAATTATAAATAGATTAGTTGTTTACACGAAGTGAGATATAAAGTCTTGCAAGGGAGTCTTAAAAGATTCTTTTGTGAGGCTTATTTTTATTTAAAGGAGTGATTAAAGTGCAGGATATTATAATTAGAAATGCAACTATTGAAGATGTTGAGAAAATTGCAGACATTAAAATTGAAAGTTGGCAAACGGCATATAGAGGGATTATAGATGATGATTTTCTTGATAATATGGATAGAGAAAAAGAAATTGAGAAGAGAAGGAATAATATAGATAATGGTGTAAATATTATAGTAGCTGAACTAAATAAGAATGTTGTCGGATTTTGTTTATATAGAAATTATAATAAAAACACAGGAAAATATCCAGAGGCAGATTGTGAAATTTCTTCTCTATATAACAAGTAAATTAAAAAGAAATGGAATTGGAAAAAAACTTATGAAATATGTTATAGAGCTATTAAGAAAAGAAGGTAAAAAACAAATGATATTGGGTTGCTTAAAGGAAAACTATCCATCAAGAGCATTTTATGAAAAAATGGGTGGAAAGGTTATAAATTATGATGAAATTGAGTCTGAAAAATAAAAACTATGGATTAGCAATTTATGAATATGATATTTCCAATATGTAAAATTTTTTTTATAAAGGAGAGAATATTATGACTGAAATAAAATAATATCAGGAAAAATATGCAAAAGAAATGTCAAATATAATAATAACCAATATGTATGAAATAAATATAAAAGATCATGGAAAAGAGATTATTGATAAATTATCAAAACATTTTACAGAAGAAGAAATAAAAAAGAATTATCCAAAAAGAACAAAGAGCTATATTGCTATTGAAGAAAATAAAGTAGTAGGTACTATAAGTATAGATAAATTAAGAGGAGATTCAACAGGTACAAAATATATAATTTTAACAGTATTTGTAAAAACAGAAAATCATCATCAAGGAATAGGAACTATGCTTATAAAGAAAATAGAAAATTATGCAAAAAGTATAGGGGCAAAAGAATTATATATACTTGCTTCAATATATGGGTGTGAATTTTATCGTAAACTAGGCTATGAAAAAAGAGCTAAACAAGGATAAAGAATATACATTGGTTAAATATTTATAGAAAAAATGTAAAATAATATTACAAAGTAGTAAAATCAGAAAACGTATATGATATGGACTTTAACACTGTTAAAGTGATTATGAATTAATAGATAAATTTAAATATACAAAAGCAGTATTTAAATTGGCTGATAAAGAAAAATAGTTACCAAAAAAACATGGAAAAATTGGTAACAAATATTAAAATAAAAATAGTATATGATAAAATAAAAATCGAAAAAATATTAAAGAGAGGGGGAAAAAATTAAATGGGAAAAACAAAAGAATTGTTAATATTATTTATTAGTTGTTTGTTTGCACTTTTTATATTCCAAATGACTACAAATAAAGCATATGCAGAAACAAAAAATGAGGTAACATTAAATTTTGACGGAGGAATCATTCATGATGGTTATGTAGAATATAGTAAAATTGGTAAAATACAATTATTTAAAGGTAATGAATTAGTAGCTAATATTTCAAATAATATGACAATAGATTTAAATGAAGCAGATTACAATTTTGTAATTAAAGAAGATCAAAGCGAAAATACAGGAAGCACTATTGTTTCTCAAATTGTAAGATTAAGTATTAATAACAAGTATTATTATGCAACAAATTCTACATTCAAATTAGAATCAAGTAAATTTAATGGAACATTAAATATCAAGTTAACAAGGGCCAATACAGTTGTTAATACAAAAGTTGAAAATGTTTATGACAATATAACATCAACAGGTATTATTGATTTAACTAATAATAAAACATATGTAATTGATTTTTCTAAAGATGATGAATTAACAAAAGGCTTAAAAATGTTTGCAGATTTAGAAAAAACATTGTATTACAAAAGATCAAACGAAAGTCTGTTATTAACAGAAAATGAAAGTGAAGCTGTTATAAAAATAGTTGGTAATAAATCCGAAAACAAAGCAGTATTATCAGCTGTAAACGTTAATGGCAAAAAAGAAGAGAAATTTAAAGGTCTTTATACTAAATATACAGGCTCAAAATTACAATATGACGGTACTGTAGATGGTGTTATAAATGAAACAAGAACTGATTACTATACTAAATGTACTTATGATTTTACATTTAAATATCAAGATGAAGAGCCAAAAGAATATACTTTTATAGAAGGAGCAAATCAAATATATATAATAAATGAATCAAAAAATGCAACATTTAGAATAGATGCAGATTATAGTTTATTCTGCAATAAAGTATATGTAGATGATAATTTATTAGATAGTAAAAATTATGATTCAAAATCAGGAAGTACAGTAATTACTTTAAAAGATGAATATTTAAGAACATTATCTGTTGGAGAGCACACATTGAAAGTTGCTTTTTCAGATGGAAAAGAAGCAACAACAAAATTTGAATTTAAAGAAAAACAGCAAATTGTAAATACAGAAAATGATAAAGAAAATATTAGTACAAGCCCTAAAACTGGAGATAATTTATTAGTATATCTTGTATTATCTGTAGTTTCAGTAATTGGAATCACTACTTTAATAATAGTTAACAACAGAAGAAAATAAGAGAAGTTATTATTTAGACTAAAAGTTGCTTATAGAATAGAATTTGTTTAAAACTATATTTAAAAGATTTAATCAAAATACACATTAATATATTTATAAATGCATATTAGTCTAAATAGTAAAAAAAGAAAACAATAGGAGGAAAGTAAAATGAAAATTAAAAAAAGTTTAATATTTTTAGCAATTATTTTAGCTAGTATATGTCTGTTTAGTTTTTCAAACAAAGCAAATGCAGCGACAATTAGTAATGATGGTAAATATTCTTTACTACTATCTATTAGTGGTAGTGAAGAGGCTAGTATTGATGGTGAATATGCTAAACTTGTAAGATTTAATATTGCAGAAGGAGAAACAACAGTTAAATTATCTGAATTAACAAAAGGAATTGTTCCTTTCAATGGTAAAACTGAATTCTCACATTGGGAAACAATAAATAAGGAGAAAGCTAGTGAAGAATTAAAAATAGAGGACTTTACTAGTTCAGGCAATTTTTATAAATCAACAGGTGAAGAAGTTACGTATACTAATGGATTAAGGCTTATTGCTAAATTTTCAGATAAAGAATTAAAAGATAGTGGCAAATACTATGTAAGTCTTGATGCATTTGGAGGTACAGTAAATGGTAAAGCAAAATTAACATTGGAAAGTAATGTGACAGAATTTAAAACAATTGATTTAACAAAATATACTCCTATAAGAAAAGGGTATACTTTTAAAGGTTGGGATTTTAATGGAAAAATTGTTACTTCTATAGATTCAAGTGCTTTTGCAAAAGACGCTTCAATTGATTTAACTGCTACATATACACAAGATACTTTTATTGGAGATGATAGAGTATTAGTATTAGATGCTAATGGTGGAACTATTTCTGGTAAAACATCTAACAAATATGACTATTTAGGTGGTGGAGATTCAGGAACAGCTATGTCACTTTTACCATACATACCTGTAAGAGCAGGATATAAATTTAATGGATGGAATGCTAAAAAGGATGGAAGTGGAAAAAACTATACTTATATATATTGGAGAAGATGGGATAAAGATGATAAAGAAGATCTTAACAGAAACACTATTATAAAAAATGCAAACGGTGCTGAATATTATCAAAATGTAACTTTATATGCTTCTTGGACTAAAATTTCAGAAGAGCCAGAAACAGTAAAAGAAATTCAAAGCACAGGAGAAACAAAGGCAAAAATTGAATTTGAAAATGAAGTTAGCAAAGACTATGAATTAGATATTAAACCTATAGAAGTTAAAGAAGATTTAACAAATAAAAATGTTAAATACATAGTAGATATAAATGTATTAGAAAATGGTGATGTTATTAAAATTAGTGATACTAAAATGAAAATAAGAATTGCATTACCAGAAGACTTAAAAGGATTTAACAAATATGAAGTTGTTTATATTTCAGATGATGAAATAAAAGAAACTTTACCAGCAACAGTAGAAGATGGATATATAGTATTTGAAACAACACATTTAAGCCAATATGGAATTGTAGCAACAAATGTTGAAGAAAAAAATGAACAAGCTAAAAATTCTCCAAAAACAGGAGATAATGTTATTGTAAGTTTTATGTTAGCAATAGTTTCTTTAGGTGCTATTAGTATTATTGTTGTTAATAAAAGAAAATAAAAAAGATAATATATAGAGCATTATATATAAAACTTAATAAGCAATAAAAATACCTTTTGGGAGTTTCTCATTAGGTATTTTTATATAATAGGAAATTATAATTTTATATTGTCAATAAAATTATTTTGTGGTATAAGTAATATAGAAAATGATACACTAAATTTATCATTAATTTTTTATAAATCTGCAAAAAGATTTTAAAGAAGGGAGAACATATGAAAAAAATTATTTCAATATTAGCAATGATTACTATATTAGTAGTAAGCGCATGTGCTTTAACAGGATGTGGAAAAAAGAAAAAACTTCAAACAGTAACTTTTAAAGATAAAGATACAAAAGTATCTGTAAATCTAAGTTTTGAAGAAGGTGCAAATTATACTTTATCAGAGAATAAAGAAGAGTTTAGAACTTCAAGAGAAGATGCGATTTTAAAAGGAGATAATTTTAATATTGCTATTCAAATGGATGAATTCTTCGGAAGTGAAACAATTAATGACTTAAAGGAAAATGATAAGGAAAGAAAAGATTATAAGGAAGTAACATATAATGGTGTACAAGGATATTCATATTATTATAGTTCATATAATAGATATGAAGTAGTATTACCAGCAACAGAAAAAGTTTATGTAACATTCCATATTTATACACAAGATTTCGGTGGTAAAGAAGATGATGCCAAAACAACTTTTGATTCATCAGTAGTTCAAGATATATTAAATACTGTATCATTTTCAGCAGAATAATTTTTAAATTTTATAGAATAGTAGAAATAAAAATGGATATAAATATTATATTAAGATATTTATATCCATTTTGTTTATAAAATTGCAAAGTTTAACATATAAGTATAATTTTTAGTTATTTACTAAAAGCATTTATTCAAAAAATGGTGGTACAAATTTTTCAATAGCATCTATTAGTTTTGGATGACGAATAACAAAGTGAATAGAAGGACTTGAGTCTTTTGAAATCATAACAAAATTATCTTCACAGAAATATACCTGAATATTTCTAAAAGTTCGATATGGATTATAATTTATTTTGTAATTTGGATTATTTTTTTCAAAAGTATTTGTCAAATTCAAATGTTCAATATATTCATCATAATTATAATACACTTTTTTTTCATAAAAGCTATTAGAAAGTGAAAGAGCAGGGGGAAAATCTTTAAAATCATCTTTTGAAAGTTTTAAAATTTCATCTTCAAAAGTATTTGATTTTATCATTGTATTAATAATATTTTTTTGCTTTTTTACTGATAATAAGATTTGTTTAATATCTTCTTCAGATATATTATTTCTTTTTAATATTTTTATTAATAATTCATCTGAAATTGTATGAATTGGCAAAGATGAAAGAATCCTTCTTCTATTATAGTTCGTTTTAGAATCTGATAGCATAAATGCATTAAATGAGTTTTGTTGTTCAGATCTATATATTTCCATAAGAGGATTTGCTTTATTTAATAAACATTCTGCTTTAGTCTTGTAGTATGAAATATCAGATTTGTTACTTGTCAAAAAATACTTTCCCTTGTCATGATTGCCTTTAATACATTCTCCAGAAAGAGCTGCAACTCCTGAAACATAAGTAGAATGGCAATATACTGTATCTTGAAATCCCTTTAAATAATAAGGTGAAACTTGTCCTGTCATATAAATTGGAATCCAGCTTTCTAATCCAAGCATCATTTCATTAAATGGTCTATCTAGATTATGAATAATGTTTAAATGAAGCCCTTTTTTTAATGTCATGGCAATTGCAAACATCCATTTTTTGCCAAAATCAAGATCTTTTGCCATATCTTCCATAGGCATATCAGAGCACATAAATATTGAATCTGTTGATTTTGATAAAACTGTTGCTTTAAAGAAATCTAATTCTCCCTTTTTCATTTCCTCTATTCCATAGTAATTTTTAGATCCAGATTTATAAAATGGAATATATGGAACCTTCATTTCATCAAAATGTATTGCTTTTATATATTCATTTAAATTAAATGAGTCTAAATGATTTAAAAATTCCTCAATCTGGTTCTTTTTTTTAGATGTGTTTGTAGAAAACCATTCTTTTAAAAGTTCATAATAATTTGATTGTTTAATTAAGTCATCTGGAGTGCAGTTTATTAATAATGATATAGTTTCTAAATCATCTTTTTTATTGTATTTTGTAACAATAAAGTTAGAAACTTCATTTATAAATATTTGAGGTTTTGATGGAAGAATATTTCCTGTACGTAGCTTAGAAATATATGATGAATCATATCCAATTTTTCGTGATAGTTCAGCTATATTTATATTTAAGATACGGATAAGCTCATTAAAATTATTAATTAATTGATCTAGCTCAATATTAACATCATTTAAAGAAATTGAAAGATTTCTATATATTTCATCTTTTTCAATTTTAATTTTTTTCTCCACTAATAATTGATAGATTCCTTCTGTTAAAGAATCAAGTTGTTTGCTTCTTATATTTGGAGTTCTTTCTCCACTACGATAACGACTTATAACTGTAGGTGATAATCCAGATTTATTTGCTAGGTCTTTTGAGGAGCATTCTGCCATTGAAATATATTCATTTAATTGTTTGTTAAAATTCATAAAAGTACCCATCTAACTTAATCTTATTTTATGATTAGTTCCTTTCATATTTTGATAGCCTATAGTATATCATAAATTTCACAAAAATCAATTACCAGAAAATCAGTTGAAAAATTGGTAATATTTTATATCTAAAAAATATGTTATGTTATAATCATTTTATGAACATATTATAAATGTAGATTTGTAAAAAATTTAAGGGGGATTTTCTATGGATAATGAAAACAATAATAGTAATCAGGAAAACAAAAAAGATTCAGTAAAAAAAGATAAGAAAAATATAATAATAGTAATATTATCTATTATTATAATTGCTCTTATAATAGGAGGTGTAGTTTTAAAAGTAAGTATGGATAATAAAGATACTGATAATAAAGAAAAAAATAATAGTGTAAGTGTTAAAAATAAAGATGATGATAAAACAAATGTTAGTAATAATGATAAAATAAATAATAATATTAATTCAAAAAATGAGCCAAAAATTGTGCAAAGCTCTAACAAAACTGTAAAAACAACAAATTATAGTAATGGATTATTTTCTATGAATATTCCAGAAGGGTGGAAAGTTGATGTTATTGGTGATTACATTCATTATACAATCAAAGTATATAATCCTCAAAATCCAATGTATCAAATTTTCTTTAATATGAAAACAGAAGGATATAATAAATCACAGGATGCTAAAAACTTCCAACAAAAATATTATCCAAATAACATGTTTGCAAAAAACCCTGTAATTGCAGATAAAACAACAGAAGGATTTTATAAAATATTCAATGAACTTGGAACTGTAAATAATACTAGTACATTTACTTTTCCTACTTTGAATGATTTTAGTGTTGTAGAGAAATTAGGCGCTGGAGTTATAGGTGGAGATATTTTAAGAGCAACATTTAAAGATAATGATGGAAAAGAGGGAGAAGGATTATTTACAGCATATGTATATGATCCAGGACCTTATTATGTAAATGAAAACGTTGTTTCTGGAAAACAAATAGATATTTATTATTTAAGTGTTTATAATACAATATTTATTACAACTCCTAAGGATGAATTTATTAATTGGGAAAGTACATTAAATAGTATGGTTTCTTCATTACAATTTACAGATACGTTTGTTAATCAATTTTACAGTCAACAAGATGCTGTGATGAAAAATTTCCAAAATGTTAGAAATATATGTAATCAAATTTCTGATGGTATTATGTCTTCTTGGGAAAAAAGAAATGCAAGTTATGATATACGTATGCAAAAACAAAGTGACGCAATTTTAGGTTATGAAAGAGTTTATGATACAGATAATGGCGAAATTTACAAAGCATATAATGGATTTACTGATGATTATAGTGGAGAGAGATATAAATCTATTTCAGATAATATGTATACTGAATCTATATCTGGATATATTGAAAAATGGTAAAGAAATTAAAATTAAATAAAGAATAATAATTGAAGTTTACTTAATTTGACAATATTGAGAAATCATAATATAATACCTGAAAATAGTAAATTAGAATTATGACAAAAATTATTATTTGAGAAGTAGTTATAAGCGATATTTATATTTGAAATGATATGAATATCGCTTATAAAAATGGAGGAAAAATGAGAAATATAAGATTAACCATAGAATATGATGGAAAAGACTTCAATGGATGGCAAAAACAGCCAAATAAGTTAAATATACAAGGAGAAATAGAAAGAGCAATTGAAATTTTAACAGGTGAAGAGCATATTGATTTAATTGCATCAGGGAGAACTGATGCGGGTGTTCATGCCCTTGGACAAGTTGCAAATTTTAAAACAGAAAATGAAAGTATACCAATTGATAAATTTGCTTTAGCTCTAAATACAAAATTAAAAAGATCTATAAGAATAAAAAGGGCAGAAGAAGTTGATGAAAGATTTCATAGTAGATATACATGCAAGAAAAAAACTTACAGATATATAATAAATAATAATGAATGTGAAAGTGCCATTTATAGAAATTTTGAGTATCATATGCCGGTAAAATTGGATATTGAATCTATGAAGAAAGCCATAAAGTATTTTGAGGGAGAGCACGATTTTAAAGCTTTTAAAGCAAGTGGAACTAGTAGCAAAAGTAGTGTGAGAAAAATATATTTGGCAGAAGTAAAAGAAGCAGAAGAAGGTAGAATTTATATAGAGCTAACAGGAAATGGATTCCTATATAACATGGTTAGAATAATAGCTGGAACATTGGTTGATGTGGGAATGAACAAAATTAAACCAGAGCAAATTCCTGAAATAATTAAATTAGGAGAGAGGGCAAGAGCTGGAAAAACACTTCCTCCAAGTGGATTATTTTTGATGAAAGTAGAATATTAGTTAGAAGAAATGTATTTTTAAATATTTGAAAATTTTGAGAATATTTAAATAAAATTTATCCATAATATTATTGATAATAAATATTAGGAGGAAAAATTATGGATAATAATGTTAATGTTTTAGATGAAATAAATAAAGGTGCAACAATGGGAATGGATGCTATAAAATTTGTTTATGATAAAGTTGGAGATCAAACATTTAAAAAGGTATTAGATGGAGAATATAGAAAATATCAAGATATAAGTAATAGAATTTCTGTAGAATATGATAATTATTCTATAAAAGAGCCACATTCTACAAGTGCTATGAATAAAGCGATGACATGGTATGGAATACAGATGAAAACTATGAATGACCAAAGTAATGAAAAGTTATCTGAACTTTTAATTCAAGGTACTAACATGGGAATAATTGAAGGTGTTAGA
This sequence comes from uncultured Clostridia bacterium, assembly GCA_934180065.1. GTDB lineage: Bacteria > Bacillota > Clostridia > TANB77 > CAG-508 > CAG-492. Next base: position 40,599 of record CAKPRA010000006.1, read on the forward strand.
TTACAAAATCAAAATAGGGAAACTAATTTAAATTCTAATGTAAGACAAATTTTAAATGATTTTGTTGCTATGCAAGAAGATAGTGTAGAAACATTGAAAAAATATTTATAATTAAATATAGTATTTAATGGATAAGATATTTACTAAAATAAAACTTGGATTTATTTTTATATCATAAGAAGTTTTAAGTTTATACAAACTTTGCGATAATTTCTTTTATTTTGATATAAAATATGTCCAAGTTTTATTTTTAACTTACTTTGGTATTAATGTTAATGTTATTAATAGTTAGATAATTTATTAAGTTATTAATATTATTTGTAAAATCTGATGCTGATGATTTATTAATTTTTTTTATAATATTATTTAAGTATTTACTTTTTGTTTTTTCAGGAAGAACTTTTCCGTGATTTCTAAAATTATCTAATTGATATGTTAAACTTTTTGTGGTTTTAGTGGAAGATAATAAATTTATAGATGCAATTAATAAAAGCTCTTTCATGGATTTATTTATCTTAAGTTTATTAATTTCAACTACTAAATTGTTAATATATTCTTTGGAAAGCATTGTATGTGAATTATTTAAAATTATAAGCTCTTTATTCATAAAATACCTCCTTCTAGTTTACATATTATATCATAATAATTTGTGATAGTAAATGAAATTTGTGTAATTTGTTGACATTATGATAATGAATAAAAGCTCCCAAGCTGCACGTTAGTTATTTTAATATTTTTTATTAAGCCGGATATGTGAATATATATATTAAAAATGAGTGACTTGCTGGTCGCCCATACAAAGTGGTGTGAGAGCTGTAGTGCCCTCGCTTTAGTTTTGTGGTATTAAGATGTTTTCTAAAAGCTCCCAAGCTGCACGTTAGTTATTTTAATATTTTTTATTAAGCCAGATATGTGAATATATATATTAAAAATGAGTGACTTGCTGGTCGCCCATACAAAGTGGTGTGAGAGCTGTAGTGCCCTCGTTTTAGTTTTGTGGTATTAAGATGTTTTCTAAAAGCTCCCAAGCTGCGCGTCACTTCTTTTTAATATATATATTCACATATCCTACTCTACTAAATTAAATTGAGATTTTGCCTTGAATATAATATATGCAAAAAAGATTTGGAAATTACTTGAAAAAATATATAAAAGAATATATAATGAGGGTACAGCAATTACAAAACAAAAGATACATAGGGAGGAGTGGTTTTTATGAACATAAAAATAACAAGTAAAGATTTAAAGGCAACAGATGCAATTAAAGAGTATATTGAGAAAAAATGTGAAAGACTACAAAAATATACAGAAGATGAAATAGAAATAAAAGCAACAATAAAAACAGAAGGAAAAAATCAAGTTGCTGAAATTTCTACTAATATAAATGGAAATGTTTACAGAGCTGTAACAGAAAAGTCTGATTTATATGCTTCAGTAGACAAAGATATTGATATATTAGAAGGTCAAATTAGAAAAACAAAAGCTAAGAAAGAAAAACAAATGAATTCAGGATCTATTAAAGAGCAAGAAATCATTAGTTTTAATGCTGAAAATCATGAAGTTGAAAAAGAAGTTTTAAAAACAACATATTATGAAGTAAGACCAATGAGCGTTGAAGATGCTAAATTGAAATTACAAGATTCAAAAAATATGTTTTTAACATTTGTAAATGCTGATACAGAAAAAGTTAATGTAATTTTTAAACTAAAAGATGGAGTTAACTTTGGTTTAGTTGAACCAGAATAATATAAATATTATAAAAAGGTGTTAAATGGAGTGAACTGAGGTTTGCTTCATTTAATTTTTATTATATATTAGGAAAGTTATTGATAAATTATTAGATTTAGAGTATAATATGCTATAGTTACTTATGGGGGTGTAACGGTTTCGACAGAAATCTAGAAGTATAAATAGCGAGTAGTGGATGGTTGCTTTGGCCACTTAAAAAAAGCAAAATAAATATAAACGCTAAAAACGAAGAATTAGCATTCGCTGCCTAATTGCAGTGACGTCTTATCTTTAATGCCCACGTTTTAGAATAAGGCGACGATTAGTGGGAAACGAAGCTATTTTTTGCTAAGAAAATAGGGGGTATCTATTTAGCTACTTTGTAAATAAGTTTGTTTGTTAACTTTTTTATAAAGGAAATATAATAACAAACTGCACTCGGAGAGATTTATATGGAAGGGTTTTTGGACAGGAGTTCGATTCTCCTCACCTCCACCAATGACGTATCTGTTCGAACTTTTATAAGAACAGATGAGATATAAAAATCAATCAGAAATAAATCTGGTTGATTTTTTTTGCTTATTTAAAGTAAGCAAATGAAAATCATCCTAGCAAGAAAGGATGGTGAAGCAAATGAAAATAATTAAGGAAACCCTACAATTTGAGAAATCTTTAAAACAGCAACTAGACTTTATATGCGAATTTGCAAAGGTTACACCGGCATACATCAACGGTACAATTAGAAAGATTGATAAAACAAATCTTTCATACATTGAGCCACACAGGGTAATTATTAAAGGTATTACATTCTTATGTTTCAATTATTCAAATGATATTTATATTTCCAATTTAACAAATAAAATAAAAATATCAGAGCTAGAAGAATACCTAAAAGCCGTGTAATCATTGAAAAATTTGACATTTCAAAAAATCGTAATATAATATCTCAAGTAGACAAATTATGTATACGGAGAATGTTGTATGTTTTATAAGGATTTATATTTAAAGAAAATGGATTTAATTTATAAAAAAGATTTTAAGAAGTGTCATTAGTAATTGATGTTTTATTACTATTGGCACTTCTTTTGTGTATGGGGGGTTTATAAATGGAGGAAAACAAGAAAAAATGTGGACTATATCTTAGAGTATCAACTGAAGATCAGGCTCGCGAAGGTTTCAGCTTGCCAGAACAAAAAGAAAGACTTGAGATGTTTTGTAAGTTTAAGAATTATGAAATAATTGATTATTACGAAGATGCTGGAATAAGTGCTAAAACAGGAAATCATAGACCAGAGTTTGAAAGATTAAAAGAAGATATAAAAGCTAAAAAAGTAAATACCATTGTTGCCTTAAAGCTAGATAGAATAACTAGAAGTATCTACGACTGGGGAAACTTAATGACTTTCCTTGATGAAAATGATGCCTACCTAGACTGTGTTAATGATGAGATAAACACTACAACTGCTAATGGCAAAATGATTTCAAGACTTCTGATGAGTGTTAGTCAAAATGAAATTGAAAGAACTAGCGAAAGAACCAAGATTGGTTTAGCAGGTGCTATTAAAAGCGGACATATTCCACATATAGCTTCACTAGGCTATAAGCACGAAGATAAAAAATTAGTGATAGACTATGCTACAAAAGACATTGTGATTAGAATATTTGATTTATATTATAATGGTTATTCTTACAAGAAAATAAGCAATATTTTAAATAATGAGCAAGTTCTAGGTAAAACAAATTGGCGAGATTCAACTATTGTTACAATTTTAGAGAATGAAATATATAAAGGCGACTTCGTACACGGAAAAAGGACTAAACACCCTGTATATTATGAAAATGTAGTTGAGCCGATTGTTTCAAAAGATATGTGGGCAGATTGTCAGGTTCAAAAGAAAAAGAATTCAAGAAATTATCAAAGAACATTAACCTACTTATATCTTCAAAAACTTAAATGCCCTAAATGTAGCAGAATATTAGGTGGAAAAGCAACAACAAAGAAAAACGGGAAAGCATATTTTTATTATTATTGTAATGATTGCAAAATTGAGTTTAAAGAAAAGATTATTTATGATTTTATGAGCAAGCTAATAAATGAATTAGTTGAATATGATTCCGTTGTTAATCAGTTCTTCTTGCCTATGATAAAACAAAAATTTGATGAACCAAAAGAACAACTTGAAAAGGAAATAAACAATCAAAAAAATAGACTAGAAAGAATAAAAAAAGCATATATAGATGGTGTTTTTGAACTAGAAGAATACAACAATGAAAGAAAAATTATTGAAAAAGCACTTGCAGAATTAGAAGAAAAACTTGGTACAACGGATTGTACTGAAGAACTATGTTTTACTCCCAAAGATATACTTTTAAAACGAGATATAGATTATATAAAAAAGCTAAAACTAAACAAAGAATATACTGAAAAAACTAAAACTTGGAAGGATTATACACGAGATGAACAGGCTGATTTAGTAATGAGATATGTTGACAATATAGAGCTAGAACTTATAGGAACAGAGGTTGTAGTTAAGCAAATAAACTTTAGAGAATCCATTTGTAAACCTTGCAGAGAATTGTTTGAAAGTGGTTATATTGACACTACAAAACCAGCTATTTTTGGAAATATTGTAGGCAATATTAGATTTAGTAATTACCTTCCAAAAGAGGAAGTTGCAGAGATTATTATGAGGTTAAGACAGTACTATGATGTTGGTTATACAGAGGCAACCTATTACTTAGATAAGCAAGTATTTTACTTTAATTTTAGACAAGATAATAGTGCAATTGTTAGAGTATTTCCATTAAAAGATTACTATAAATTAGACCCTGATTCTAAGATGAAAACCTACGAATTTGGTATTATTTACATTCGAGAAGAAGACAAATTTAAACTAAAAGAAATAGATTCTGCGTTTGATTATATACCAGATGAAAGTAACAAAAGTGAAGTTTATACAAAGGAACAAATACCAATTTCAATTGGTGTTAAGCCAGTTTAAGTGCATATTTTTCACAGATAAATTTTGCTTTGACAAAATTCATAACACCCTATGAGTTTTGACATACTATCAAAACTCGGGGGCTCTGCGAGGCATCATCTAATCAAATTTGCTACCTCAAATTTGATTAGATGACAATGGACTTATCAGAGATAACTCCATTGAAAATTAACATCGGCAAAGTTTTGGTTCTTACCAAAACAAGCCTAGTTAATTTTACCAAAAAGAAAAAATTGCATTTTCTTTTTTGCTTGTATAATTTGCAAACTTTCATCTGCAAATTATATGGATAGTACCAGCTAAAGAAGAAATTATATAAAGCATAATCAAAGGAGGCTTGTACAAAATGGAAGAATTATCATACTCTATTCACTTAGGCAGTGATAAAAACAGAACAAACAAAGCAAAAGAAATAGCTAAAACTAATCCATCTGGAGAAACGTCTTTTAGTAATAATGGCATTCAAAATGCAAAGCAACTATCTAGAGTTAATAAGCACAATTTAAGAGATTATGATAATAACAAAGAAGACATTTTTGTAATATATGGCACCAATAATTTATACCGTGATGTGCAAGAATTGTATTTGCAAGAGTTTGAGAATTCACGCATTGAATATGATAATAAGCAAACTAGAGCAGACAGAAAAATAGACAACTATTTCAAACATATCTCTGATAGCAATTTATGGGACTTGGCTTGTGAGTTTATTGTAGAGCTTGGCGATATGGAGTTTTGGACTAACAAAGATGATACATATAGACACAAAATGATTGATGTATATAATGAACAAATTAAAGATTTAACAAGAATTGTACCAGATTTTAAAATAGCTAATGCAGTAGTACACTTTGACGAAACCTCTCCCCACCTACATATAGTTGGTGTTCCAGTAAGTAATAACAATACTAGAGGAATGAAAAAGCAAGTTGCTAAATCTAAAATATTTACAAAGCAGTCATTGACTGCAATACAAGATTCAATGAGGAATTGTTGTATTAAATCTTATAATAAATTCTATGGCAGAACTGCAGAACTAAAGCACAAGCAAAAAGGCAGAAACATAGATGTTAATGTAAAAGATATGAAGAACTATAAAGAATTTAAAAAGCAATATGCTAAAAATAGAAAAAAGTTTGACAAGACCACTGAAAATATGAAGATAATTGATAATTCTTCAAAAGATATTACAGATATGTTAGACAACTTAAAACCATCCAAATTGAACAAAAACAACAAAGTAATCTCAAATGAAGATATAGAAAAGATTGTGGACTACACAAAGAATGTTTCAAAGACTACACAATCAGTTAGAGATATAAATGGGCTAAATAAGTTTATAGATGATTTTGAAGATAAGTACGAGAAAATGCATTATAGAAATTTTGAATTAGAAAATCAACTTGAAACCAAAGATGATGAGATATATAGACTAAATGTAATAATAAATAAGAAAGACGAAAATATTAATAAATTACAACAAGATGTAAACGGTCTAAAAGGGCAAATATCTAAGCTAAAGCAATTTTGGTATAACATTATGAAACACTTTCAAAATAGAATTAACTACGACAAAGATGAAAATTATAAAATTATTAGTGATGACCTATATAGAAATGGAATCTTTAGTGATGATGATTATGAAATTGCAAATAATCTTAATAAAAAGGTTGAACTTAAAGAAGATGCGAACATTCGTAATAAAGCAAGAAACAAAAGTGATGCAAGATAAAATATGAAAGGAAGAGATGGAATTATGGAAGAATTAAAAAAAAAATATATGATAAAGATAACGGATTTGGGTATAAAAAGAATGGAGATTACTATTTTCCAGAGTATTATTTAGGAAAAGGATTATCTCTTGAGAAAGCTATTAGACTAAAAGAACAAAGAGTTAAAGAAGATATTGAAAATAACACAGAATATTGTGAAAATAAAATTTTAGGCAAGCATGGCAGAGCAAGGTTAAATTATATTAAAACCCACGAGCGAGGCTTATATGCTGAATTACTGATGAATGGAACACTGTCTAAACAGCTTGCTAATATTGATTCTGTTGCTAATGAAAAAATTTCTTTTATAATTAAACTATTATCTAAATTAGAAAATATTAATGAAGATTTAAAAAGCCATGACCAATTGGCATGGGTTCAAGCTATGAATAACATTAAAAATAGAGCAGAGGAAATAGTTTATAATGAGATAATTTTCTCGTAAAAGTATTTGAACTTTTTTTAAAACTATTGTTTTCATTGGGATTGAATGATATAATTTTTACATAAATATAGTAATATTAAAGGAGATTAACTATGAAATTAAAGGATTTTATAAATAGAATCTTTGGAGTAAGATTGAAAAAACTTACATCAGGAAATATTGTTGAATCAGAGATAATACCTATAAGATATAAATATAAAAATGATGTGGTAATAGCTAATTATATCAGAGATGAGATTAACGAAAACAGGGAATTATATAAAATATTTTTAGAAGAATATGATGAGATATGTATTGGTGATGTTGAAACTGAAAAGAATAATATTTTTAGAATAAATCACAATTTTGATAAAAGTCGATTTAAGAAAAAAAATGAAAGTTTAAAAAGAGAAACAATTGAATTAATGGATAATATCTTGAATTCAAAGTATCATGATAGATTTCCAAATTTTTATATGGACATATTAAAAAGTAATACAAATGGAAATTATTTGTTTATCCCCATAACTGGAGTAAAGCAAAAAGATGAATTATACTATAATATAACTCAGTATTTTGAAAATGATAAGTTGTATTTAGATTATTTATCTAGTTTAAATGATATAGATGGATTAAAATTACTTATAAAATCAAAAGATACACGCGAATTTTTGGAAAAATACAATAAGATAAAAGCATGTAATCTTTTAAATTGGGAGTTAGAATTTTATAAAGATCATAAATACAATGATTTTTTCTCTAAAAATATAGATATAATAGATGAAGCAATAAATAATACAATGTATAATGCTAAAGAAAATATAATAGATGCTTTAAGTGGTAAAGATAATACAAAAACTTCTTCTAATGAAAATCAATTCGAATTGGATGACGAGCATAGTACAAATATGACAAAAACGGATATATTTATATTATCCAAAAAAATTTTAGATTCGTTTGATACATCTGGTAAACTAGGAAAAAGTTTTGAAGAAAAATGGATGAAGGGTGGGATATTTTTATTTTATCCAGAGGAAAAAAATCAGACAGCTGATTATTTAAGTCAACTCTGGAATATTGAAGATGAAAAAGACAAGCTTGTTGATCATGCTTATTACAATCGAACACATGATTTATGTGTTATTCCTATCATGTGTGAAGTCACGGATATTCCAACAGTAATTCATGAATTTATACATCAATATTATTATAATAATACAAAGAATGAAAATCCATATTCAAGCGAAATTCCAAGTATTTTCTATGAAATGGAATCAATAAGGTATTTAAAAGAAAATGGATATGGTCATATTGCTAATATATTGCAGGAACAATTTGAAGACAGAAAAAGAAATGATTCCTTTAACAATTATTTTATGTTAAAGACATATGTACGTTTGCATAAAGCAAAAAGAAATGGAAAAATCACATTTGAAAATATTTTAGATTGTAATTTCGATGATTTCAAAATGAATTCGAATGCAACTATTAATGATGTTATTAATGCGAAAAATAGAATAGCACAACTAGACGTGAAAAAACTTGAAATAATAAGAAATGAAATAGGTATGGATAATGTAAGAAAAGAAATTTCATATACAGTTGGAACACTTATAGCTGAAAGATATAGTGAAAGTGATTTTGTAAAAAAGGAAATGCTTGAGTTAATAAATAATCCAGAATATTCAGTTCAAAAATTATTAAATGGAATTGGTAAAGAAAGAGGGTTAAATTCATTTACGAAAAATTCTGAGGAAATTTCAGAAAGAGAAATCGAGTAATTTTACAATAAGTATTAAAGATTTAAAGTTAGAATTTGTTTTCTAACTTTTTTCTTTTTATACTAACAGCAATAACATAGAATTTAGTGTATTTTTATGATGTAATAAAGAAACATCTCAATTTGCTGTTTTCAATATTTAAAGCTGATAAAAAATTAAAAAATATACAATGTTCGCTGTCAATGATTTTTGATTAGGACACCTGTTTGCTGCAACTTTAATAGTGATAGTTCCATTAATACAACTTTCTATTACTGCTTTTTTTAATTCTTCTTTTTTATTCATAACAGTTCTCATACCTCCATTATATCATAGGGTGAACTTTTCATAAGTTAATTTTATAGGGTGATCATATCATAAATTATCCATAAAACCATTTTATATAACTTGACAAAATATAAAAAGATGATATAATATAAGTTATCTAGGAAAACTTCCTATTTATATAAATTTAATATCCTTTTTTACAATGTAAATTGTTAACATAGATACTAAAAAATTTTATTAATTTTAAAGGAGAAAAATACTATGAAAAAATCGAAATTGATACTGTATTCACTTATTATCTGCATAGTAACTTTTGCCGGAATAACCGGAATAATGATTCATTCTTATACAGAAATGCACTATGACAAAAAATCTGATGCATATATATTATCTGAAAGTATGTTTGAAAAGTTTGTAAAATTTAGTGATAAAACATTTGCACACTATGAGGAAAATGGATATAATTCCTCTACTACTTCAGACTGGTTTGTATTATCAGAGGCTAAAATCCGCTTAGATGAATACATGTCGTCAAATACGTCTTTAGAAAAAAGTTGTATTGAATGGGCAACGGAAACCGGTCGTGGACGTTATGGTGTTCAGTACTCATGGAAAACAAGTGATGGATTGTATTACTCTAAGGTATTTTCGTGTAAATATGATGAAGGAACGTATCCAAAATTAAAGTTTGTTCAGAATGGACTGGTACAAGTTTCAACAACTAGTATAGTTCCAGGCTAAAAAAAAGCAGCGCATATCTTAGGACTTGCGCTGCTTTTTGTATGCGTGCGACGGGTATATCGTTTAGTTAATCGGTACACTTTTGTTTGTGTATGACAAAATATAGATAAAAACTGGTTTTGAAATAATAATAAATTTATTTTAGGAAATCTAAAACACTACTTGTTGTTTTTTTCATAATTTCAAAGATATTTTCATCAGAGCTAATATTTTTAAATATCTCATTTTTTATGTCTGAAAATTCAACATTTTCAATTTTTCTATTTATAAATATTTTCTTATTATGAAATAAGATATCATTTGCAGAATTATTAAGATGTAGAACAGGATATTTTTCTCCAATTACTTTAATATATTCCTCAGATATAAGAAAATATATCAAATCTTTTATTGAATTTTTAGAAAGGCTCTTCAATATACCATATGTTGATATCTTGTTTAATCTTAATTTGTTTATCTTTGAAGACTTTGTACCCTTTAGAATATCTGTTATTAAATTTACCCCATATTTTCCATTTAATTTAAAAATACAAGAAAGAATTTTCTGAGCCTCAATTGTAATATCAGTTGATTCAGATGGGAGAAGACAATTACTACAATTGCCACAATTTGAATTACTTATTTTTTCACCAAAATATTCTAAAATAAATTTTCGCAAACACTTATCAGTATGGCAATATCTAATCATTGAGTTTAGCTTATCATATTCAATTTGGTGATTATTCTTTGATAAAGATGAATCTATAATATATTTATTTATCATAATGTCATCTTTTGAAAAAAGCAATATGCACTCAGAGCTTTGCCCATCACGTCCAGCTCTTCCAGCCTCTTGATAATATCCTTCAATATCTTTAGGCATGTTGAAGTGAATTACATATCTAATATTTGGTTTATTAATTCCCATTCCAAATGCATTTGTTGCAATCATTAGATTAAATTTCCCAGAAACAAAATCATTTTGATTTATTGCTCGCTCTTTCTCATTCATTCCACCATGATATTTGGTTACAAGAAAACCCAAAGAAACTAGTTCATCATATAGTGTGTTTACATTTTTTCTTGTTGAACAGTAAATTATACCAGGAAAATTGCTGTGTTTTTTTATGTAGTTTATTACATAGCTAAACTTATTTTCAGGAGTTTGAATACAGAATTTTAAGTTTTTTCTATCATATCCAGTTGTGAGTATATATGGATCTTCCAAGTGAAGTAAATTTATAATATCATTTTTTACATTTTTTGTTGCAGTAGCTGTAAAAGCACTTATTATTGGTGTTGGCTTTAACTTTTTTATAGTATGTGCTATGGCTCTATAACTTGGTCTAAAATCATGACCCCATTGTGATACGCAATGTGCTTCATCTATTGTAAACATGGAAATATTTAAATTAGATAATATGTTTTGAAAAGAATCAGAATTTAGTCTTTCTGGTGCTATATATATTATTTTGTAAACATTAGATAAAATATTTTTTATTGTTTGGGAATATTCATTTGATGATAAAGTGCTGTTGATATAAGTGGCTGAAATACCTATTTGATTTAAACTGTCTACTTGATCTTTCATAAGAGAAATAAGTGGGGAAATAACTAATGTAACTCCGGGGGAGGATTAAAGCTGGAATTTGATAACAAATTGATTTGCCAGCACCTGTTGGCATTATACCTAATACAGATCTGCCTGATAAAATATTTGAAATAATTTTTTCTTGGCCGGGTCTAAATGTTTCATAGCCAAAGTATTGTTTTAATAATAATTGTGTTTGGTTCATGTATACCTCTTTTCTTTATAATGTTGTTATTATAGCAGAAATTTTACTTTTTTTCAATCTAATATAGTAAGGAGAATTATGAATTTTTTAGAATTTGCGAAATTAAATAATAAAATAAAAAATTTGGATGAAATTTTATTTGAATCACTAGAATATGATGATTATAATTTATATGAATGTGGAGTAAATTATAATAATTATTTAATAGGTGATTTAGTTTTTGTACAAAAGTATAAATATAAAAATGGTAAATTAGGAAGCAATCATATTTTTTTAATAGTGGATATTAGTATAAAAAATGAAAAGGTTTTATATTATGGTATGATATTGTCTTCTAAAGTGGAAAAAATCTCATATAAAGCCAATAAACTTATATGTAAAAATAGTGAAAATAATCTAAGAAAAGATAGCATAATAAAAACAGATGTAATTTACAAAATTTTCACAAAAAATATATTGCTAAAAATAGGAAAAATTGATAAAACTAAAGTAGAAATTTATAAAAATTGTCTTATAAAAAATATTTAATCTAAGGAGGAATTAACATGAAAATAGTAAGTGTGCCAGCATTAGAAAACATTGCAAAAGATATTAGAAGAGGAATAATAGAGCAAGTATATTCGGCTCAATCTGGTCACCCAGGAGGATCACTTTCTTGTGCAGATATACTAACAGTTTTGTACTTTAACCAAATGAATATAAATCCAAAAGAGCCAAATGCTGAATCAAGAGATAGACTAGTATTGTCAAAAGGTCATTGCTCTCCAGCTTTATATGCAGCTCTTGCAAAAAAAGGATATTTTGATTATAAAAAATTAAGTGAATTTAGAAAAATAGATGGAAATTTACAGGGTCATCCAGATATGAACAAAGTTCCTGGCGTTGATATGTCTGCAGGATCTTTGGGACAAGGATTATCTGTTGCAAATGGAATGGCTTTAAATTCAAAAATAGAAGAGCTTGGATATAGAGTTTACTGTATATTAGGTGATGGAGAAATTGAAGAGGGTCAAGTTTGGGAAGCTGCTATGACCGCTAGTAAATATAAATTAGATAATTTATGTGTTATTGTGGATAATAATAATTTACAAATAGATGGAACTATCGAAGAAGTTAAAGCTTTAGAAGATATTGAAGGAAAGTTTGAGAAATTTGGATTTAATGTTATCACTGTTAATGGAAATAATATTTCAGATTTAATAAAAGCTTTTGATAAAGCAAGATCTGTAAAGGGTAAACCATCAGTAATTGTTGCAATTACGACAAAAGGAAAAGGTGTATCTTTTATGGAAGGAAAATCTGAATGGCATGGAAAAGCACCTAATGAAGAGCAATATAAATTAGCTATGGAAGAGCTACAGTAAATTATGTGATGGAAAGGAATGAAAAAAATATGAATATAGAGAAAAAAATAGCAACAAGACAAAGTTATGGAGAGGCCTTGGCAGAATTAGGAAAAGAAAATAAAAATATTGTAGTTTTAGATGCAGATTTATCAACAGCAACAAAGACTAATATATTTGCTAAGGAATTTCCAAATCGTTTTTTTGATATAGGAATTGCAGAGCAAGATATGATTGGAACTGCTGCTGGTTTTGCAACATGTGGAAAAATACCATATGCAAGTACTTTTGCAGTTTTTGCAGCAGGTAGAGCTTATGATCAAATAAGAAATAGTGTAGCATATCCTAATTTAAATGTTAAAATATGTGCAACACATAGTGGTATTACAGTTGGGGAAGATGGTGCAACACATCAAATGTTAGAAGATATTGGAATGATGAGAGCAATTCCAAATATGACTGTAATTAGTCCTTCTGATGATATTCAAACAAAATGGGTAATAAAAGAAATTTCAAAGATTAATGGACCAGTATATGTTAGATTATCAAGAGCTGCAACACCTGTTATATATGATGAAAATGAGAAATTTGAAATTGGTAAAGCTGTACAAATTGGAAAAGGTACTGATGCTACAATTTTTGCAACAGGTGACACAGTTGCTGAAGCTATTAAAGCAAAAGAAATGTTAGAAAAATTAGGAAAATTTGTAAGAGTTGTAGATATTCATACTATAAAACCAATTGATATTGATATGATAATAAAATGTGCAAAAGAAACGGAAATTCTTGTATCAGTAGAGGATCATAATGTGATAAATGGCTTAGGTACAGCAATTGCAGATGTATTGACAGAATATTATCCAAAGAAGTTGATAAAGCTAGGTATTAAGGATACTTTTGGAAAATCTGGAAAAGCAGAAGAGCTTATGGAATATTTTGGAATAAATGCTAATTCAATTGTTGAAAAAATGAAACAAATCTTGAGTTATTAATGTCCTCTTTTGCTCTGGGATCACCTACACAAGATGACATAATTATAAAACTTTGAATTGTAACATAAAAATATTTGTTTTGATTTTGAAAAGACACGGTTTGACAAAAAATACTAATAGTGATAACATTGTCATTACATTTTTTTTTAATGCATATTTAAAATTCTATAATGAAAGGAGAATATGAGGTTCTTATCTCAAATATAAGTAAATGGAAGGATTAAAAAATTTTATAGAAGTAATAAAAAATAAAGATGCAGTTGAGTTTTTTATATTTGCAGGAGTATTAGCAAGTTTTATAATATTAAGCTCTTTATTTGCAAAAATAATAATGAAATGTTTCAAAATTAAACCAGAGAAACTTGAGAAAAATTCAAAAATTTATGGAATTATTAAGTTTATTTGGATAATCACCGGATTGTATATAGCAATTGTAATTTTCTCTTTACCAGAGCAGTGGATGTATATGGTTAGAAAAATATACAAATTAATTATGATATATAGTATAACAAGACTATCTGCACAATTGGTGATGCCAAGTACAAAATTTTTTGAAAAATTCAGAGATGATAAAGATTCTAAAAATGAGCATACAATACATTTTGGAATAAAATTTTTTAGGGCAATTATATATGTAATTGGTGCATTTATATTTATAGCAGAGCTAGGATATGATTTGAGTGGACTTATAACAGGACTTGGAATTGGAAGTGTTGTTATAGCACTTGCTGCACAGGACTTGGCTAAGAATATGTTTGGTGGTTTTGCAATTTTAACAGATAAAACTTTTGTAATTGGTGATACGATAGAAGTTAATGGAACCTTTGGAACAGTTGAAGATATTAGTTTTAGGACAACAAGAATTAGAAAGCTTGATAATACTATTGCAACAGTTCCAAATTCAAAATTGGCTGATTCTGAAATAATAAACTGGACAAAATTAAAAAAGAGAAGAATTGATTGTGAATTAAAATTAGGTTTTGATATAACTCAAAAACAGATTAATGACCTGATTAAAAAAATAGGATTTGAGCTTCAAAAAAATAAAGATATAATTAAAGATAGTATAAGAATATATTTTTCTGATATTGATCATGATGGATATAAAATTTCGCTTTATGCATACACAAATATTGTAGATTATGATGAATATTTGGAATTTATAAATACGGTTAATTCATCAATAGTAAGTTTATTAGAAAAAGAAGATATAGATTTAGTATATCCAACTCAAAATGTCAAATTAAAATAAAAGAAAAACTGATGTTATAAAACATGCTAATTCCAGAAAGTGGGAAGGGGTAAAAAATAACATCAGTTTTAATTTAGTATTTACAGAATTTGGATAATTGTGATAAAATGTTATACGAGAGAAAGAGAGATTTTTATGCCAAAGTTTTTTGTAAGAGATGATCAAATAAATGATAATAAAGTAGATATAGTTGGAGAAGATGTTAATCATATTTCAAATGTTTTAAGAATGAAAGTTGGTGATGAATTTCAAGTTTGTAATTCTGATACAACTGAAAACTATAATGTTGAAATTAAATCATTTGAAAAAGAAAAAATTATTTGTAGTATTATAAATAAAATGAAATCAGAAGCGGAATCAGATATAAATCTTAAGATTTTTCAAGGAATTCCGAAATCTGATAAAATGGAATTAATAATACAAAAATCAACAGAGCTTGGAATAAAAGAGCTAATTCCTGTTGATATGGAAAGATGTGTTTCAAAAATTTCAGGGAAAGATGAAAAGAAGAAAATTGATAGATGGCAAAAAATATCAGAAGTTGCTGCAAAACAATCAGGTAGAGATATGATTCCTAAAATTCATAATGTAATTAAAATTAATGATATAGTTAAAGTGATATCAGATTTTGATATGATGATTGTACCATATGAAAAAGCTGAAGGAGATTCTTTCAAAGATGCTATTGAAGAAATAAAAGAATATGATAAATCAAATATTAATATTGGAATTGTTATTGGACCAGAAGGTGGCTTTGAACCTTCTGAAATAGAGCAATTAAAAGAAGCAGGGGCTAAAATTGTTACATTGGGAAAACGAATTTTAAGAACTGAAACCGTAGCATTAGCTATGTCTAGTGTTATTATGTATGAGCTTGGAGGTAGTATATAATTGGAAAAAAGTAGTGTTAATAAAAGAAAATCAAATAAATCTGTAGATGAATTACTAAATAAAATAGATAAAACTCAAGAAAAGGAAAGAGCTCTAATAAAAAATGTAAATCAAAGTGATGATGAGGATTTAAATGACATTTTTGAGAATAGTTATAAAGAGCTAAATAGTGTTCCAAAGACTAGAGCAACTAAGAAAGTATCAAAAAAAATTGAAAAGCCTATTGTTACTAAAAAAAGTAGTGAAAGTAAAAAAAATATTAAGAAAAGTCTTGAGAGTGAAAATGATACTGTTGCAAAAAAGAAAAGCTCTGTATCTGCAAAAAATAAAGTAAAAAAAATAGAAGACAATAATGAAAAGGCAGTAAAATCAACTAAAATTGACAATTTAAATCAAACAACAAAAATGAAATCGGCTGAAGTAAGTGATGTAAAGAAAACAACAAGAAAAAAAGTAGGTAAAGCAGATGAAGATAAAAATACTTCAAAAGATAAATTAGAAAAAAGTGTAGCTAAAAACAAAAATGCAAAAGATTTGAATGATGAACAAGAAAAAAATAAAACTAAAAAAAGTACTCCAAAAAGTACTTCAAAATCTACTTCAAAGGTATCTAAAACAGCTACTGGTGTAAAGAAAAAAATAACTGAGGAAATTGAAAAAGCAACAAGTGAAAAATCGGGACAAATTAAAATAAAACAAAAGAATTCAGAAGATGCAACTGAAAACAAAAAAAGAGCTACAAAAGTAAAGTCTAAAAGTACAACAATTCCTAGAAAAAAATCAATAAAACCTAAAGAAGAAATTGTTGAGGAATATGATAAAGATATAAATATTGATTTTGTTGAAGATGAATTACAAAGAAAATTTGATATTAATAAATTTGATAAAGAGCTAAAAAACAGAAAATATATACCAATGAAAGATAAAAAATCTATTTTTTATAATTCATTTTATAATATGATTTTAGCTGGTATTTGTATTCTTTTTCTAGTATTTTGTAATTATGGATTTTATAATATAGAAAAAAATGCTATTATTGTAATTTTAAAGTTATTTTCATTTGTATTTTTAGGATTTTCTTTAATGTTTATGGAATCATCATATTTTATAGAATCATCATATAAAAAAGAGAAAATAAATAACTGCATAAATGGAATTGAAACTTTAATAATGGGAATATTTACATTATTTTTGCCATATATACTACAAATATATACCACACAGTATGTAAAACTTTTAAAAATATCAGGAAGTATAGTATTTGTTTATTATTTAGTAAAATCAATAATTGTATATATTTCAAATAGAAATAAATACATAAGATCAAAAGATGATATTTTGAAAGATGATGGAGAAAAATCAGAGCTTGAAGAAGATTATGATGACGAATTTGATGATTAAAAGGAGCTGAAGCTTAATGAAAAGTATGACTGGATATGGAAAAAGTAAGCTAGAAATTAATGGAAGAAGTTATAGTGTCGAAGTTAAAAGTGTTAATTATAGATATTGTGATATAAGTGTAAGACTTCCCAGAAATATTAGTTTTTATGAAAATGATGTAAAAAAACTAATATCAAGTAAAGTTTCTAGAGGAAAGATTGATGTTTTTATTGAATATACAAATTATACAAACGAAGGTAAAGATGTTGTTATAAATAAAGATTTGGCAAGATTATATATTAAAGAGCTAAGAGATTTGGCAATCGAAGAGCATTTAAGTGATAATATAAAGATTACAGAAATTACAAAAATGCCAGATGTTTTACAATTAAAAAATGATGAAGGTGAAAATGATATAATCTTACAAGAATTAATGCAATGTACAACAAATGCTGTTGATAATTTTATTAATATGAGATCTGTAGAAGGCAAAAAAATCAAAGAAGATTTGACCATAAGATTAAACAATATAAAATCAATGGTTGAGGAAATTTCTAAAAATACTACTGGACTTATTGAAGAATATGTAGTAAAATTGGGAGAAAGAGTAAAAGAAATTTTAAAAACAGATATTGTTGATGAAAATCGATTAGCTCAAGAAATTGTTATATTTGCTGATAAATCTTCAATTCAAGAAGAATTAATTAGATTGAATAGTCACATAGGGCAATTCGAAACATTATTAACAAATGAAAATGCTATAGGAAAAAAACTAGATTTTATTATTCAAGAAATGAACAGGGAATCAAATACGATAGCTTCTAAATCTGTAAAACTAGAGATAACAAATTTAGTAATCGAAATAAAAACAGAGCTAGAAGATATAAGAGAGCAAATACAAAATATTGAATAATATTGTTTAAAAAGAAAAATATATAGGCATAAGCCAAATTAATTAAGGAAAAGGGGTAATAGTTATGATGGTAAAACCAAGTGTTGCAGAGCTATTAAAGAAATCTAAAAATAGATTTGAATTAGTTATAGCAACTTCAAAAAGAGCAAGAAAAATTGCACAGGGAAGTGATCCACTAATAATCACAAAGGAAGAGGCACCTGTAACAATTGCTGCTGAAGAAATTGCAGAAGGAAAGGTGAAAATATGTTAGTTGTATTATCAGGAGTATCTGGAGCTGGCAAAGACACTATAAAGAAAGCATTAATTGCAAGAATGGATAATGTTATATCATTACCATCTTATACAAGTAGAGCTCCAAGAGATGGAGAAATAAACGGAGAAATTTACAATTTTGTATCAAAAGAAGAATTTGAAAAAATGATAGATAATAATGAATTATATGAATATGATGTTCATCATGATAATTATTATGGAACCTCAAAAGTTTTATTAAATGAAAAAATAAAAAGTGGAAAAATAATTGTAAAAGATATAGATGTAAATGGAACAGAAAATTTAGTAAAATTATTAAAGAATGATACAAGAATTATAACAATATTTTTAAAAGTACCAAAAGAAATATTGCAAAAAAGATTAGAAAATAGAATTGATAAACCAGATTATAAACAAATAACTTTAAGATTAAACAGATTTGATTATGAAGAATCTAAAATTGGTATGTATGATTATGTAATTAAAAATAATGATTTTGAAAAAACTGTTAATATAATACAAGCAATTATTAAGAGCGAATTAAATACAGAAAATACAGAATTTTAACAGTGAAATAAAACAACTGAAAAAGCCCTTGTTTTTTTCAGTTGTTTTATAGTAACCAAAGGTACAATTTTTTTATAAATTTTTTTAAAAAGGTGTTGACTTTTTTTCAACAATGGATTAAAATAATAATCGTTCCAAGAGGAAAATAAAATGCAGGTGTAGTTCAATGGTAGAATTCCAGCCTTCCAAGCTGGCTATGCGGGTTCGATTCCCGCTACCTGCTCCAACATATTTTAAAATATGTTTAACTCCAAGAAAAAAATAAATATGCAGGTGTAGTTCAATGGTAGAATTCCAGCCTTCCAAGCTGGCTATGCGGGTTCGATTCCCGCTACCTGCTCCACGATACAACTTACGTGCCTTACTGGTTACGTAAGTTTTTATTATTATATTAAAATTTAATATAATAATAAAATTAGAGCTCTGTAAAGGATTGCATATAGTTATAGAAAAATTTTGTAGCATAAATGAAAATATATAATAAAAGGAGATATAAAAATGTTTTTATTAATTATTTTAATTATAGTTGGTTTTGTATTATTAATAGTAGGTGCCGACTTTTTAGTAGATGGAGCAAGTGGTGTAGCTAAAAAATTTCATATACCAGAAATAATAATTGGTCTAACAATAGTTTCTATAGGTACATCAATGCCTGAACTTTTTGTAAGTATAACATCTGCTTTAGATGGTTATTCTGATATGGCATTAGGGAATGTAATTGGAAGTAATTTATGCAATCTATTACTTATTTTAGGACTTTCGTCATTGATTAAACCGGTAGAATTTCAATCAGAAACGAGAAAATTTGAAATTCCAATGTGTTTGCTATTTACCATAGTATTAATGATTTTTTGTAATACATCTGGGGGAATATCAAAAGTTGAATCAATCATTTTATTAATTTTATTTGGAGTATTCATTTCATATACAATATGGATGGGAAAGAAAAAGAGCTTAGAAAATAAAGATGAATTTGATGAAAGTAAGAAAAATGGAATAATAAAAAATATTGTTTTGATTGTATTAGGTATAGTTGGACTTAAATTTGGTGGAGATTTTGTTGTAAATAATGCAGTAAAAATAGCTCAGATGTTTAATATAAGTGAAAAAATAATAAGCTTAACAATTCTTGCAGTAGGAACAAGTTTACCAGAGCTTGTAACTAGTGTGACAGCAGCAATAAAGGGAAATAGTGATATTGCTATAGGAAATATTATAGGGTCAAATATATTTAATATATTATTAATACTTGGAGTATCATCAGTTATAAAACCAATTACATTTAACGCAAGTTATAATATGGATTTAACTGTATTATGTGTATCAACAATAGTGTTGGCTTTATTTTCTGTGATACCACCAAAAAATAAAATGAGCAGAGCAAATGGTTTTATATATGTTTTAATATATGGAATATATTTGGGAGTTCTACTTTGGGGAGTATAGAATAAGTAAAATTATAATCTATATTTAATAGATTATAGCTATTATAAACTAAAATCAAAAGATAAGAGAGGTATGATATGTTAAGAATTATTGAAACTTATTATTTATTATTTATGATTTATGCAATACTAGGTTGGTGTATGGAAGTTATTGCAAAATTATTTCAATACCATAGATTTATTAATAGAGGATTTTTAATAGGTCCATACTGTCCAATTTATGGTTGGGGAGCTTTAGCAATAACTATATTATTAAAAAAATATGTATATGATCCATTGGTATTATTTATTATGGCTGTAGTAGTTTGTTCAATTTTGGAATACTTGACGAGTTATTTTATGGAAAAAATTTATCATGCAAGATGGTGGGATTATAGTCAAAGAAAATTTAATATTAATGGAAGAATATGTTTAAGAACAATGATTCCTTTTGGATTATTAGGACTAGCTATATCTTATGGTACAAATCCACTTTTTTTGGCAGGTTTAGATAAGTTAAGTGATAAAGTAATCACAATAATTTCAATATGTTTTTTTGTAATATTTATTACAGACAATATAGTTTCAAAAAATATTCTTTCAACTGTTAAAACAGAAAATAAGAAACTTGAAAAAGATAATACTGAAGAAATAACTGAAAAAGTTAGAGCTGTCTTAAAAAGCAGGAGCTGGGCTTATAGAAGATTGTTAAATGCTTATCCTAATGCAAAATATATAACAAAGATAATAAAAGAAAATGTGAAAAAGGTTAAAAATGAAATAAAAGAAAATGTT
The DNA here is from genome assembly GCA_934180065.1 of uncultured Clostridia bacterium. Classification (GTDB taxonomy): domain Bacteria; phylum Bacillota; class Clostridia; order TANB77; family CAG-508; genus CAG-492. The sequence goes on from CAKPRA010000006.1 coordinate 61,901, forward strand.
GATAAGGCTAAAGAAGAAGTAAAGGAAAATGTTGAAAAGGCAAAGCTGGAAGTTAAAGAAAATTTAGATAAAACTAAAGAAAATGTAAAGGAAAATATTGAAAAAACAAAAATTGGATTTAAAGAAAATGCTGATAAAGCAAAGAATGGTAAAAAGGAAAACATTGAAATTAGTGAAAATAAAGAGAATCTTCTTTGAAGATTCTCTGCGTTTTTCTAAAAGTATTATAAGATTTTGATAGAAGTTATTATTTATCAATATTATAATTCAATTATATTTACAATTTTTTTGAAAGGACAAAAGTATAATGGATAAAAATTTTATGATAATATCAACAATTTTATGATTATTTTTAATTCTATTTTTTATAAAATTACGTTATTCAAAATCAAAGTGCAATAAAAAAATAGAAGCAACATACTTGAAATGTAATAGTTATACAAGTACTGGTGGACGTGGCTGGGTAACGAAGTATGCCCCTGTCTTTAAATATAGTTTTAATGGTAATGAGTATATAAATCAATCTTTTCAATTATTATCTAAGAAAAAAATACAAGAATTCATAGTTGATAAAAGCTATACTATAATTATAAATGAAAAGAAACCAAATAAGTTTATCTTAGATAAAAATATAGAATTTACTGAAATATTGATGTTACTTATGGGAATATTTTTTATTTTAACCATTGTATTAAATATTATTTTATATAACAGTAAAGTTTAATATATAAGTATAATTTTCTTAAGAGCAATAAGTTAGGGGTCGAAGTTTGATCTTCGGAAACACATGAAGTGTTAATTTACTTTGAAACAGAAGTTTTGTTAACAATATTTTTTCACATCTTTAACTTCAAGGGTAAACCACGGGTTATACCCGTGGTACAGGAAAGCTTATAGCGTTGAGTAAAGTAACAAAAATACCCACTCAAAACATGATATAATATTTAAAGTTTGACGGCTAAAAATATTAATTATGAGAGGAGTGGGGCGTATGAAAAGTCCATACACAGATAGTTTAGCACACACAACATGGGAATGCAAGTACCACATAGTGTTTGCACCAAAGTTCAGAAGAAAAGAAATATACGGAAAATTGAAACAAGAGATAGGAATGATATTGAGAGAATTATGTAGAAGAAAAGAAGTAGAGATAATAAATGCAGAGGCATGTCCAGATCATATACATATGTATGTAAGTATTCCACCAAAAATGAGTGTGTTGTTAATGATAAAATAAGAATGTACAAAATTGTGCATTCTTATTTTATCATTAACAATGGTTATGTTTTATCTTTATAGATACAACTTATTTGTCGAAAAAGGTCAGATTTTACCGATGGAAAAATGTTGACAAATGAGTTAAGAAAAAATATAATTTGAATATAAATTCAAATACTAATTAGTAATAATTGAATTCAATCTTGAAAGGAGGAATTACAATGAGAAAATTACTAAAAAAATTTGAACGTAAATTAGATATGCTTTGTACAGCATAATAAGTTACATAAACCCGAAGTAAAACTTATTTATGTTTTACTTTGGGTAAAATAAAAACGTATAATAGCCCAAAATAAAGTATATATTATAATTACTATTACAAAAGAGAAGACATAAGTTTTATAACCTGTCTTCTCTTTTGTAATAATTATTATATATAAATAGCGTTAAGATCATTATAGAAAATATTATATCAAAAGAGAGGAGTTAGCAATTATGAAAAAAATAAATAGTAATTATGATATAAAAAAAAAAATAATACCAGATGAATGGAAAGAAAATATTGACAATATGTTAGAAGAGCAGTTATTTAATGCAAATAGATATTATGCAGAAAATATGCCAAATTTCAGAGAAAAAGTAACAGAAGTATCTAATTTAGATTCTACTTCTTTTTTAGAATTACTAAAAAGTAGATGGGATTGGCATAATATGTTTTATGAAGAAATATTAGAGCCAGCTGTAGAAAAATATACAAGAATGAATACAAACGAGTTTTCTCTAAAAGATATACAAGAATTACAACAGGTTTATAAAACTATGTGTAAAGTAGACCAAGCAACTTTAATTGCAAGTGCTGCAATTAAAAAAAATTTAAAACAAAACATAGGCAATGTTACTAAAGGGATAAGAAGTGAAGAAGAAAAATTCATGTTACTTACCCCTCCTACAGAAACATTCTTTGCTACATACTATATAGATCACATGAAATATATTATGGAGTTAAAAAAGAATAATATTGAAGAAGCTAACAATATAAAAAAAGAGCTATTAAGAAAATATCACATAAATGATGAAAAAATATTTAACGGTAGGATACAAAAATTTTACAAATATTTGAATATGTCAGAAGAGCAAATAAAACAAGAGATTAAAACAAGTAAGATATCAAATGAGTATAAGGTAAAGCATTTTTATTTTACATTAGAACACCCTGAGAGAAAAGCATTTAGAGATTTACTTTTATTTGATAATTTAGATGAAAAATATATTGCAAAATCATTAGTTGGAATATCAGGATTTGTATTAAGAAAGAAAATGTTGCAAATTTTAAAAGAGGAAAAAATAATAAATAATGACGAATATATATATCAATATAACGATAGTCAAATAGAAACTTTTTTAAATCAATTGTATGATAAAAGAAAACAGTATATGTGTAAAGATATTAAACTATATAGACAACATGGACCGACTTGTGCAATTGCTTCATCGATGATGTTGATGAATTATTATGGAGTTATGGATAAATGTAATAGATTAATAGAAAGAGAATTATACAGAAAATATAAATCAAAATTAATTGATGGAGCTCATTTTTCTGGAATTGCACGTTATTTACAAAAAAATGGAATAAATGTAGAGCTAGTACATTCAGAAAGTCAATATTTTTCAAACGATAAAGGATATATACCAGATATGGAATATAAATATATACTTAATGAATATAAAAGGTTTATAGAAAATAGTGATGTAAAAACTTTTTGTAATGTTAATATTAATCCAGATTTTATCCATAAAGCACTAGAAAATGGCAAAATAATTATGTTAGCAGGAAATTCTGGTAAAGAACTTCATTCGATACTTGTTTGCGGGTATAATAATAACCAATTTTTTATATGTGACCCATTAATAAAAGAGAAAAAACTAATTACGTGCGAGGAACTAAAAAAGTACATGGACACTCCAATTGGAAAATGGTGTATTGTATCAGAAAAGCAAAATGAAAAAGTAGATAGACTATTAGAAGCTTGTCCAAAGTTTCAAAGGCAAGCAGATGAAATACTAGAAAATAATATAGCTTTTTATATAAAAAATAAATCTTGTAATAACATTCATGAAAGATAAATAAAAAGGGAGAATTATATTGAATAGAGAAATTTTAAAAAGAATATTAGATTATATTTGTCATGACGATGAAAGAAAAGAAGAAGCGTTGAAAATTTTATTAAATATGGATGAAAAATATATGGGGGATTATCTAATAAATTTCGTTGAAAATAGATATATTTGTAAATTAATTTCCAAGAGTGATTTACAAAATATAATGAATGAATTAAGAAAGTTAAAATTTAAAGAGTTTAAGTACCAAAAGAAATTAAAAAGTAAAACAGATTATATATATGAAAAATATGCAAAAATAACAGATTTGAAAAAAAATCATAATGAAATAAATGTATTATTTGATGAGTTGAATAAATTTTTAAATAAAAATAATATAGATTATTATCATACAGGAGGAATATTGACATATTTTTTAACAAATACACCATTAAATCGATTCCATCATGATATGGATGTTTTTATTAATTATAAAGATTTACCTAAATTAGAAAAATTAATAAAAGATAGTAACGGAAAATTTCAGTTTATAAGGGATTGGGGAAACAGGGATGATGGAAAGAAAAGTAGATTTTTTAAAATAAAATATAATAAATCAGATATCCCAATTACAATTATTATGTTTGAAAGACAAAAAAAAGGAGGAGTCATACAAAAAGATTATTTTCTTAGTGGAAATAATCTATGTTGTGAGAATATATATAATTCACCAGAATGTTCAAAATTAAGTTTTGAAGAAGAAAAACAATATAAAAAGAATGGAATACCATACAAAACTATTTCTTTAGAGGCTTTATATTGTTCAAAAGAGTCATTAGGGCGTGAAAAAGATAAAAAAGATTGCGAAATAATAAGAAAACACATTAATCAAAAAAAAGCAAAAAGATTGAAAGAAATATTAAAAAATCAGAAGGCAAATAAAACATATATAGTAGATGATAAAAATATAATTAGTTTTATATGTAAAGAAAATGAAATAGAAAGAGTGATATAATGAAAATAGATAGAGGAGAATATAGAATTTCAATAATATCAGATTGTAATATGAAGTGTGAATATTGTCATAATGAAGGAAATGAGAAAGAAATAAAAGATATGCTATGTATACAAGATATTGAAAATATTGTTAAAAATTCATATAATCTTGGGTTAAAGGAAATAAGGCTAACAGGAGGAGAGCCTTTAATACATCCACAGATATATGAAATATGTAAGATGCTTAATGAAACATATAAATTAAAAGTTAGTATTAATACAAATGGAATTTTAATAGAAAAATTATTATACTTAATTAATAAAAAATACATAACGAGGGTAACAGTAGGTCTTGATTATTATGATAATAAAGTTTCTAAAAACTCTCCAATTGGAATTCCATCAAAAAAAATATTGGAGAATATATTAAAAATAAAAAAAACAGGGTGTAATGTTTCAATAGCTACGGTATTCAATGAAAACATTGAAGAAATTGAAAAAATTGTGTCTTGGGGAGTGAAAAATAGAATTAGAGTAAAGATAATAGAAGTTGAAAGAAATGAAATTGCTGAGTCAAGTACAAAGTCATATATACAAATGCGTGAATATATATTTAATAAATTTAATTTAAAAAGAAGAATTGATAAAAATGGTGAATTTAATGGATATATGGATAATTTTAAAGTAGTATCCTTTTTTCATTCATTATGTAGATTAAGACGATGTGATATTTGTAAAAAAATACATTTAAGAATTACAAGTAAAGGAGTAATGAAGCCTTGCATATTCTATAGTAATCAAGATGAAAACCTATTAGACGGAAATATTAGAGAAAAAATAAAAAAAGTTGTTGGTCGTCAAATTGATTATCATTTTTTAGATAATGTAGTAATTAAGGAGTATGATGATGCGATTTAAAAGTAATATAGCAATATTATTATTTATCTTTCGATTTGACAATTCAAAAAAAGAAGTTTTACTGCAAAAAAGAATAAGTTCATATGCTAATAATATGTGGGATGCATCTTGTAGTGGACATGTTGAAGAAGGAGAGTCATTTTCTTCTGCAGCAATTAGAGAAGCAAACGAAGAACTTGGAATCACAATTGATAAAAAAAATTTAAAATTCAAAAAAATATACCAGAATTATAAGAAAGCATATGTCAATGTATTATTTGAAATAGAAAAATATAAAGGTAAAATAGAAATAAAAGAGAAAGATAAGTGTAAGGAATTAAGATGGTTTGATATAAATAAGTTACCAAAAGGAACAATAAGTTATGTAAAAGAAGCAGTAATGAATGAGGATATTATTTATGATGATTTAGATATAAAATTAAATAATCAATAAAATATAGGAAAGGAGAATATGATAATATATCATATGCACAAATAAATGGAAGAAAAATTTATTACGATTAAGGGATTTTTAAAAAATAAAGAAAAGAAAGATAATGCAATTTTTGTAGCTAAAACTGCTAAGTCAATAATTATAGGACCATATACTGCTAATAATTTTAAATATGATGATTTTTATAAAAGACTAACTGCAAATTGCTTGTATAATAAACATATGTATAAAAATGTATCAATAAAAAAAATTAATAAAATTATAAATGATAATAAAATAAAAATAGAAGAGCTTACAGATACAATGTTGGAATATTGTAAAAATGGGGAACTTGTGTGTCATAAATTTATTAATATTCCAAAGTGAAAAATTCTTATTTAAAATGATAGTAAAGCTTAGAACAAAAAGTATGATTTAATTAAAATAAAAGTTTATACATTAATAAAAATATTATACAAGGAGGAAATGAAACTTATTATGAGAAAGAATAAATTAATTTTTAATCCAAAAGAAATAATAAAAATAATAGGTAAAGAATATAAAGATTTATCTTCAATATTTAGTGATAAAATAGGAATTGTAAATGTAATACTAAAACGTAATGAATTAGACGAATATGGACTAAAAATGTATCAATGTCTTAGTGCAGATACAAAAGTGTTATTTGATTTAAGCAGAGATGTAAGTAGTGGAGGATTAGGTATTTCATCAGATGAAAAAAGTGCAGTAATAAGTTGTATAGCCGAAGCAATAGAGCGTTACTGTATGTCATATGTTCCACAAAATGATATAAAAAAAATGAAATGGAATGAAATAAATAATGAAGAAAAGATAAATGATTATCAATTATATACAGATATCCAATACGAACAAAATCCACAATATATTAATCCTAAAAAAGAAGCAATATATTGGACAAGAATAAATTCTATTGAAGATGGTAAATATTTATATTGGCCATCAAGTTTGATTTATTTACCATTTGAGTTATCAAAAACTGTAGCAGAAACTAGTTCTACAGGAATGGCCGCTGGATTTTCCATAAATGATTGTATAGTTAGTGGTTTATTAGAGTTAATAGAAAGAGATTCATTAATGATTAACTTTTCGAAGAGATTGAATCCACCAGAAATAGATATTAATACGTTAAATATTGAAAATAAGAAATTTGTTGATGAAATATCTAAAAAGTATAAAATAAAAATATATAAATTATACAGTGATATAAAAGTTCCAACATATTTATGTTTTATATTTAATGGAGAAGGAAAAAAGTTACATTATGGAATAGGTGCATCAACGAATTTAGATTCTAATAAAGCAATAGATAAAGCATTAAAAGAATGCTTATTTACATACTATTATTCATTAAACATAATGGATTTAAGAAAAAATAATCCAGATGAAATAAGTACTTTATATGAACATTTTTTATATTATCAAGGTGAGTTGTTTGAAGAATTATTATTTGAAAGCGAAAAAGTTAAATATACAAGAGAATTGTATACATTTGATGATGTAAAAAAAGATTTAAAAAGTAATGGGTTAGAAATCTATTATAAAGATTTAACAACAGAAGATATTCGTTTAACAAATTTGAAAGTAGTAAAGGTAATAGTACCAGGTCTAATTGATTTAAATAAGACACATAAAATGCAAAGATTAGCTGCCAAGAGATTTGATGATGTTCCAAATAAAATAGGTATAAATGCAAAAAATGGACTATCAAAACAACCACATCCTTTTCCATAAAATTTCATTTGCATGTATAATTGTAAAATGATATAATCCCTTTCAAAAAAGGAATGTGATTATAATGAGTAATATAACAAAAAAGCATTTGTAGGCTATTTAAAGAAAACTTTATCAAAAAAAGAGTTTTATAAAATAACAATAAATGACATAACAGAAGCTTGTGGTGCGAATAGACAAAAGTTTTATTATTATTTTAAAGCTGTATATGATTTATTAGAGTGGATTTATACAAATTAGATAATAGGTAAAATTAGAAATTTAGAAACAGATAATCCAACGGAAATTTGCAATAGAAATTTTTTTATATGTTTTTGAATATATTATTGAAAATAAAAAATTTATTGCAGATTTTTATAAATATGCATTTGTTGGATTAGTACAAAAATGGATAGAAAATCCAGAAGAAAAATTAAGCATAATGTTTGTTAATGATAAAATATTTTTATTTTATCATTAACATATATTATTGACAAACAAATTCTATATTTTTTATCCTGGTTTTTTATAGTACTATGTTGAAAATTTTTTTCTTTTATATTATAATCATGTAAGTTGCGGGTATAATTTAGTGGTAGAATGTCATGCTTCCGACCTGATAGCGCGGGTTCGATTCCCGCTACCCGCTCCATTT
>CAKPRA010000007.1 GCA_934180065.1 uncultured Clostridia bacterium
TCTGGAGCCAGAGGTAACTTAGACCAGTTAAAACAAATTGCTGGTATGCGTGGACTTATGGCTAGTACAACTGGTAAAACAGTTGAAATACCAATTACTTCATGCTTTAGAGAGGGATTAAGCCCAATCGAATACTTTATTGCTGCTCATGGTGCTCGTAAAGGACTTTCTGATACAGCTTTAAGAACAGCCGATTCAGGTTACTTAACAAGAAGACTTGTTGATGTATCTCAAAATATAATTGTTAGAGAAAATGATTGTGGTACATCTGATGGATTAGAAGTTAAAGCAATAAAAGATGGAAATCAAATTGTTGAATCATTAGAAGAAAGATTAGTTGGTAGATATCCATTAAATGATATTGTTGATCCAGAAACAAATGAATTGATAGTTGATACAAATACAATGATTAATGACAAAATTGCAAGTAAAATTGTTTCAGCTGGATATGAAAAAGTTATGGTTCGTTCAGTTATTGGATGTAGAACTAAACATGGTGTTTGTGCTAAATGTTATGGTATGGCACTTTCTACTCGTAAAGAAGTTAGTATTGGTGAAGCTGTTGGTATTATAGCTGCTCAATCAATTGGTGAGCCGGGTACACAGCTTACAATGAGAACTATTCACTCTGGTGGTGTTGCCGGTGTTGCTGATATTACACAAGGTCTTCCTAGAGTCGAGGAGTTATTCGAAGCTAGAAAACCAAAGGGATTAGCTGTTATAACAGAAATTTCAGGAACTGTTAAAGTTTCCGAAGAGAAGAATAAAAAAGAAGTTATTGTTGCTAATAAAGATGATATTAGAACATATACTATACCTTTTGGATCAAAGATTAAAGTTAGAAATGATGATGAAGTTGAAGCTGGAGATGCATTAACAGAAGGTTCAATGAATCCAGGTGAAATTTTAGCAATTAAAGGTCCTGATGGAGTATTTAATTATCTAATTCAAGAAGTTCAAAAAGTTTATAGAAACCAAGGTGTTGATATAAATGATAAACATATTGAATTAATTGCAAGACAAATGCTTAAGAAAGTTAGAGTCGAAGATAATGGCGATACTGAATTATATTCTGGTTCATTAGTTGATATGTATGACTTTGAAGATGAAAATAATAAAGTTATTGCTGAAGGTAAAACTCCTGCAACAGGTAAGAGAGTACTTCTTGGTATTACAAAAGCTTCTCTTGCAACAGAAAGTTTCTTATCTGCAGCATCATTCCAAGAAACAACTAAAGTATTAACAGAAGCTGCTATTAAAGGTAAAACAGATGAATTAATTGGACTAAAAGAAAATGTTATTATAGGTAAATTAATTCCTGCTGGAACTGGAATGCAAGTATATCAAGATACTTTAATTGATGATGGAACTGAAAGTGAAAATGAAGAAGAGGCTGAAAATTTAGAAGAATCTGAAGTTGAAGCCATAGAAGAATAAAATTATATTTCTAATATAAGAAATGGCTCTTTATAAAGAGCTACTAACGGATAAGTTGTAAAAGGCTTATCCGTTTTTTTCCATAGTATACTGCTATTTACTGTATGAATTTTTATATCTTGAATATAATTAAAAGATTAGTTAGTATTCGCTGTTACTTAGATAAGCAAGACATATGAATTTATATTAAAAATTAATGTGAAAGGGTGTTTTTTATGGAAGAGAATAGAGGCTTTTTTTATTATCAGATAAAAAAAGGAGATACAATTTTTAAAATTGTTAATGCATTTGGGAGTAGTATTGAACAGATAATTACTGCTAATCCAGGTATTAAAATTTACAATTTACAGGTTGGTCAAAAAATTATTGTTCCCGTAGGAGAAATTGTAGATACAAATGTAAATTATAGCTCTAATATACTTAAGAGAGATATAAGAAATTTGAAATTAGTTTATCCATTTTTGGAAGTGGGAGAAATAGGAAAAAGCGTTTTAGGAAAAAGTTTGAGTTATATTAAAATTGGTATGGGAAATAGGCAAGTATTTTATAATGCTTCTTTTCATGCTAATGAGTGGATTACAACACCAGTTCTAATGAAATTTTTGGAAGAATATTCAAGGGCTTTTGTAAATAATCAAAGAATTTTTGGATATAATGCAAAAAATTTATATTATAATACTACTTTATATATTGTTCCAATGGTAAATCCAGATGGTGTAGATTTAGTCACAGGAAGTATAAAAAATGTGGATAATGCTTATAAAAATGCTCAAAATATTGCGAATAACTTTCCAAATATTGAATTCCCAAGTGGGTGGAAGGCTAATATAGATGGAGTGGATTTAAATCTGCAATTTCCTGCTGGTTGGGAGCAGGCTAAGGAAATAAAGTATGAGCAAGGTTATAATAAACCGGCTCCGAGAGATTTTGTTGGATATGGACCATTAACTGCTAGGGAAACAATAGCTGTGTATAATTTTACACTTGAGCATAATTTTAGACTTGTTATTGCTTATCATACACAAGGAAAGGAAATTTATTGGAATTTTCAAAATTATAATCCTCCTATGGGAAAAAGAATCGCTGAAGAATTTGCAAGAGCTAGTGGTTACACAGTAGCAGAAGTGCCTTATAATTCGAGCTTTGCAGGGTATAAAGATTGGTTTATACAAAATTATAATAGACCAGGATATACTATTGAAGCAGGAATTGGAACAAATCCATTGCCAATAACACAATTTGATGAAATTTATAAAGATAATCTTGGAATTTTGGCAATGGGAAATATTCTATAATAAATGTAATAAAAATGTAATAAAATAAAATAATTTCTTTTATGTTGTTATTCCGAAGAAGTAAAGAAGAAAAACAATTTTTTCATAAATTGACTTTTAGTATATTAATATTTAAACTTGCTTTGAAGTCAATTTATGGAGGAGATAGAAATGAAGAAAAAGGCAACTAGGATTATTGGAATTTTATTAATAGTTATTGCAATAATAAGCTCATTTATGTTTGTGAAATCATCACGTGCATATGTTTCGGTAGATGATTCAAATGGAATTAAGTGGAATTTTACAATTTCAGGAAGTAATGCAACAAATGTATATTATAGCAGTGGAACTTTAACTGAAAAGCTTGAAATTCCATCAACATTAACTTATGGAAGCAAAACATATACAGTAACTTCAATAATGAAAAAGTCTGGTTCAAGTTATGTAAATATATTACCAGATACTATAAAAAGAAGTAAAATTAAAGAGCTGGTTATTCCAGATACAGTTAATACGATAGGGGCATCTGCTTTTATGAGTTGTCCTAACCTTGAAAAAGTTACTTTAGGAAGTGGTATTAAATCAATTGGATCTTCTGCTTTCAGTGGTACACAATTAACTGAGTTTATTATTCCTGATAGCGTAACATCAATTGGTGCAAATATATTTGGAAATAGTAATGCTACAATAAAAAAATTAACCATAGGAAAAGGATATTTAAACAATAATGCAAGTACAGGACTTCCTGGATTATGTAATAAATTAAATGCTCTAGAAGAAATTATTGTATCAGAAGAAAATACATCATTTGTTTCTGAGAATGGAATATTATTCAATAAAGATAAAACACAATTAATTAGTTATCCAAAAGCTAGAAATGGTGAAAGTTATATTATTCCAAATACTGTAACAAGCATTGGATCATCTGCTTTCAGCTATTCGAAAATAAAAAATGTTAAATTAGATGATAATCTAATTTCTATAGGTGATTCAGCATTTGCATATTCAAATATAGAAGGTAATTTAGTAATTCCTGGTAAAGTAACTAATATTGGATCATCTGCCTTTACTAATTGTAAGGGGTTAATAGGTAATTTAATAATACCAGATAGTGTTACAAGCATTGGAGCAAATGCTTTTCAGAATTGTACTGGATTTGATGGTGATTTAATAATAGGTAATGGAGTACAGACAATTCAGACACGTACATTTGAAAATTCATCAAATTTTAGAAAAGCTAAATTAGGAAACAAAGTTACAAGTGTAGCATATCAAAGCTTTACTGGATTTACCGATTTATGGATAGATAATACTAGAGAAAATGTAAACTTCAATTCTGGATTTGCAAATAATGCAAATGTATATTTACATTACAAAGGAGATACACATTATCTTAATGTATATTCTGTTCCAGGCGTTAAAATTATAAATACGACGACAAATATGGAAATAACTTCTGGTAATTATGATTGCGAAAGTGAATTTAAATTTAAAATAGAAGTTGAAAATGGATATGATTATTCAGATTTAAAAATTATTCAACTTACAGATGGTGATTCTGATAATTGCACAATAGAAGAATATGCTAAGAATAAAGAATTTGATTTTGAAAGATTAATAAGAGATAGATCAATATACATTCAAAACTTGAAATCTGGTGTTGACTTAAGTTTACGTACTTTTATAGTAGAAAAAAATAGAGAGCTAGTTTCATCTCCAAGAATACCAATACTAAAAATTGTGAATGGGGAGAATGAATATTTACATACAAAATATCCATTAACTGTTAAAACTGATGATACATTGACATATAAAATTAGAATTTATAATGAAGGTATAGAGGAAACATCTCCAAAGGAGGTTTCAGTAATAATACCAGAGGGATTAGAGTTTGATTCTGATAGTAAATTAAATATAGACAATGGATGGGTTGTTGGAGAAAATGGAAGAATTACTACAAGAGCATTGGCTAATCAAAAAATAAAAGGGTATAGAGGAAATGGAAATGTTCAATACAAAGACATTTCAGTTATATTAAAAGTAACAGCACAGAAATCTGAAACAGAGAATCTATTAAAAACAGTATTTGCAGAGATAACAGATAGTGATAATGATATTGATTCTACTTGTGGAAATGTGCAAGTTTCAGATAATTATAAAAAAGAAGAAATTTATAATTCTAATTCAAGCTCTTATATAAAAGGACAAGAAGATGACGATGATTTTGAAACTGTTGTTTTAATAAGTAAAATAAAAGTAGAATATGGTATTAAACTTAATAAGACAGATATTAAAACAAATGAATTATTAAAAAATGCAACATTTAATCTTGTTGATTTGGATGGAAATATAATTAGTACTGTAACAACAGATGAAAATGGAACACTAGATTTTGGTGGATTAGTAACATATGGTGAAGGTGACGACATTTATTATATAGAAGAAGTTGGAAATCCTGAAGGTTATTATAATTCAGTGAAAAAGAGAATAAAAATTAAAGTTACAAAAACAATTATTGATGAAGAAAAAGGAACATATTCAATAAAAGTTGCTTGTGATACAACTGATTACGTTGTAGATACTTCAAGATATGAATTTACACCTATAGAAACAGCGGAACAGTTGAAAAAAGTAGGCAGTGGGGATACTGTTGAAGTAGATGGAGTAAAATATAAATATAATATTGATACAAATTATAAATTAATTGCAGATATTGATTTATCAGGAGGTGACTGGACTCCTATTCAATATGAAATTAAAGGTGTATTTGATGGAAATAATCATAAGATTAGTAATTTAACAATAAAACCAAAAGATAAATTAAATCAATCAGAAGTCGGATTATTTAGAGTATTTTCGGGAATAGTTCAAAATCTTGAACTTGAGAATGTAGATATAGATATTTCTTCTGGATTTATAGATAAACCAGAAACGATATCAGGAAAATCAGGTATTGGTGGATTTACAGCTATAATGAGAGAAGGATATATAATAAACTGTAAAGTATCTGGTAGAGTAATTGCATCAAGTGATAACATAGGTGGATTTGTTGGACATACATTAGAAAATGGAATAGTAAGAATTCAAAAATTTGTTAATAATGCAGAAGTTCAAGGTATAAATAGAAGTTCAAATGTTGGTGGTGCAATAGGCTGTGCCTTAGGTTCCGTAAGTGTACAAAACAGTGAAAACTATGGAGCAATAACGGCTACAAACTATAATGTAGGTGGTTTAGTAGGAGCTGTTTATCCATCAAAATACCAAGATTTAAGTGTAGGTGGAGGTTTTGATGAAACTAATAAAAAAATAGAATTAGTTGTTAAAAATGAAGCTAATGTAGGAGAATATAATGTTATATTAGAAACTGTTGTTGCTAATACAAAAGAATTATTGCCAGGTGCAAATTATATGGTATTAAATTCTAATAAACAGGTAATGGATGGACTTTTTAATATAACATTAGATAAAGGAAAATTAAAAATATTTTCAAAAGATATAAAATCATTAGGTATTGATACATATTATATTATTGAAAATGGAAAGATGTCAGGATATAGTAGATTAGATTCAGCAATAAAACTTAAAATTGAGAAATATTGGAATGCTGATAAATCAGAATTTGAGGTTAGAGCTGAAACAGAGCTATTAAATAATAAAGATTTTATAAATGATATTATTGATCCAAATGAATCAAATAAACCAGTTGATAGTAAGACTGGAAAAGAATTTGATGAAGGAACAGCATTTACAGACACAGAAATTGAAAAAGCAAATTGGAACATTGAAAAGGCAGAATTTATTAATTGTAAAAATGCTGGAGCTATAACAAATTCCTACATGAATGCAGGTGGTTTGGCTGGCTTATCTCATGGATATACATATATCGAAAAATGTAATAATAGCGGTGAAATACAAGCTACAGGATATGGAAAAGCAGCAGGTATGATTGCAGAATTATATGCATGGAAAGAGCAAACTGAAATAAAAGATTGTGAAAATTCAGGTCATATATTAAGTGCAAGATCTACTGGCCCAGCTGCAGGTATGTGTGCATCTATTATTACAGATGTAAGAGCAACAAATTGTAAAAATACTGGAAAAATAGAAACACATGCATCTGGTGGCTCTGGAGGTATGTTTGGTGAAGGAAGAGGAAAATTCATAATAAATAGCTGTATAAATGAAGGTGAAATACAATCAACAGGAAGCTCTTCTAATGATTGTAATTCAAATTGTGGAGGTATAATAGGAAAACTATTTACATGTTATGCCGCAGATTATAACTGGTCATCAAGTGATAATCCATCATATAGTACAGAGGATACAGAATTAGTTATTAAAAATTGTAAAAATAGTGCCAACATATCATCAAATACACATTTTGGTGGTATAGCTGGATTTATAGTTTCAAATACTGTTGATATTTCAAATTGTTCAGTAGAAAATTGCAAATTAGATGATATATACTCCGCTGATAAAGGTGGTATAGTTGGTCTTGTTAGATCAAATAATTTAATAATTGCAGATTGCGAAGTTAAAAAAGTAAATTTAGATAGATCTTCTTCTAAAGGTGAGGATACATATGGTGCTACAGGTGGAATTTTAGGACAATATAGTAATACAATGGATGTAGAAGATAAAAAAATTAATAGTAAAAATTTAAAAATTATTAATTGTAAGGTAGAGGATTCAAAAGTAAAAACCAGAGGACAATCAACAGGAGGGATTTTGGGTGTTACATCACAAGATAATTATCAAAATTCAATAGCTAGTATAATTGATTGCCAAGTTATAAACTCAGAAGTAATGAACTATGGAACTGTCAGAACATATGGAAATGTTGGAGGAATATGTGGTTTAGGATATTGTGTTGATAGTTTTAATATAGATAATTGTAGAGTTTTAAATACCACAATAGTTGGTCCTAGCGATAAATCTTTTGATACAGATGTTGGAGGAATATGTGGTTCATCAATTGCTTCAAAAATAGTTAATATAACAAACAATGATGTTAGTAATTCAAATATTACAAATCAAGCACAATCTGATAGCTGTGGAAATACAGGTGGTATAATAGCATTTTTCTATCCATTTAGTGTAAGCAAACCTACATATTATGTAAATAATTGTAATGTAACAAATACAAATTTAACAACATATAGTGGAAATGTAGGTGGACTTGTATGTACTGTATATTCTGGATCTACTGCAGAAGTTAGAGATTGTACGGTAACAGGAAGTAAAAATGAACAAGGAGAATATATTAATAAAATAATATCTTATTCAAGTACTTCTTCAAATTCAGTATCTTCTATAGGAATAGCTGATTCTCAAACTGACTCTAAAATTATAATTGATAATATAATTGTAAAGGATATGAGTTTAAGACATGAGAATAATGATAAAAGTTCAGGAACAAATGCTGCAGGTATAATAGGATATTCTGAAAGTGAAACAAAAATAAAGGATTGTAAAACAATTGGATGTGATATTTATTCAAATACTTCATATTATGATTTGGCATGTGTATCAGCAATTGCAGGTACAGCATACAATAGTTCTGGTAATGATATTTCAGTAGAGGGTTGTGAAGTATATGATACAAGTGTATTGGGTACAAGAGCTGGAAATGTTTCAGGAATAATAGGTTTTGCAAATGGAAAGAGCTTAATAGTAAGAAATTGTAAAATAAATGATAGTAATTTTACAAATCAATTATCTTTAAATGATATAACCTCAAATAATTCGACTTATGGAATTTCAACAGCTGGTATAGGTGTGGTGTTAAGCGATGCTACAATCGAAAATATAGAAGTAAATGATTGTAATATTAACACTAAAGGCTTTAGCTCTGGAGGAGTTGTTGGTTCTTCTTCAGAAAAGACAGATATTAGTAATTTATCAGTAAAAAATACAAAAATTATTGATACTGGAACAAATAAAATGTCATCTGGAAATATTGGAAAAAGAGCAATTGGTGGTATATTTGGACATGCAGAGTATTTAAATGCAAATAATTTGACAATTGATAATGTTACAATAGATTCACAAGTTACATCTGCAGGAGGTGTAGTTGGTCATGTTAAAAATCTAAATAGATTTAATGATGTAACAGTTAATAAGTTAACAATGAAAAATAGCTCAGAATTTGATGGAGTAAATGGATCTTCAGCTGGTTTAATTGGTGATATTGATAATATTATTGGAACAATTAAAGATAATAAGGTTGTAAATTCAGAAGTTTTAACAAAATGTGATAATACATCTGGATTAATAGGAACAGTTACTAGTACAGGAAAAATTGAAAAATGTGTGGTAGATAATGTTAAGTTAGAGAATAAGAATTCAGTTGGTGCTTTACATGGTATTCAAGGCGGTTTAGTAGCATATACAAATGATGACTTTATTATTGATGATTGTCATGTAAAAAACAGTAGTTTAACTGTAGAAAATTTAAGTAATATTGCAAAACATGTAGGAGGTATTGCAGGACATTCTAAGGATATAACAATAAAGAATTCAAGTGTTGAAAATACATCTGTAGTAAATAATACTCCAGGTTCAACAGGAGGAATGGTTGGAATGGTTTTCTATAGTATTAGTACAAATAATGAAGTTGTTAAAACCGCGACAATTACAAATTCCTCTGTAATTGGTGGAACAGATAAATTAATATCAGGAAATAATCATGTTGGAGGAATGGTTGGATTTGGTAGAGTTGTTGCAAACACAAATACTTTAACAAATTTAACTGTTAAAAGTTTAATTGAAAGTGGAAATTCTGAAACTGGAGGATTAGTAGGTTTAGCAATCAAAGATTCATCAATAAATGGCGTTACTGCTAGTAATTTAACAGTTATGTCAAATTATAATGCAGGTGGTATAGCTGGCGTATTTAATGGAACAATTGAAAATGTAAATATTAGTGATTCTAATATTTCAATAAACGATAATCACGGACCTTCTACGGTTGGTGGAATTGTGGCTGTATTAAGTGGAAAAATCAGTAATTCAACAGTTGACGATACTACAGTTACAACTCATGGAACAGCAACAGGTGGATGTGAAGCAGGTGGAGCTGTTGGAACAACAAGAGGAACTGTAATAGATTGTTCAGTAACAAATTCTACAATAACATCTGATAGAATTGCAGGTGGAGTTGTTGGTACAGGTTTAACTGGTTCAACAGTATTAAGTGGATTAACATCAACAGGTAACACTATTAATAATGCAGAGCATAAAGGTATGTATATAGGTGCTCCAAAAGATAATTACGAAAATAATGAATATTCACAATCTAGTCTTGCCAAACCGGTAGTGCTATTATCAGAAGAAAATGAAATGACTGAAGATGAAGAGTTTAGTACTAAAAAGTCAAGTATTAAATCAACAAAATCAGTTAACGAAGAAGATAATAAATTTAAAGAGGATTTTGATATTAAAAAAGAAGAAAATACATTGGGGTCTGAAGAAAAAAGCAGTATGACTTTAGAAGATAAAAATTCAGAATCAAATGAAAAGCCAAAAATAAATGAAAATATTGAAAGCAACGAAAATTTAGAAGAAGCAGAATCAAAAGAAGATAATTTAGAAACATCTGATGAAACAAGTGAAAACAATAAAAAAGAAAAGTAATTTCTTATAATTTAAATTAAAAAATGTATGTTATACTGTATTAAAATTATAGTATAACATACAAAATAAATTTTATTTGAAAGGAAGATAAAAATGGCTAGGGGAAAAAGACTAAAAGGTTTAAAAATTAGTAATCTTATAATATTTTTGATAGTTGTGTTAATTATGGTAATAACATTACTTTTTAGTAGTATATATACAACAGGAACATCTTCTGTTTCATTAGTTGATGCAAAAAAATATTTAGATAATTCACAAGCTCAGACAGATGCAAAAGGAAAGGTAACTGCTATTTATACAGATGAAAATGGTAATGAGATAGCGGATAAAGTAAGTATTACAGGTGATTTGGGTGATGAATATTGGGTTGAAAGAAAAGATATTGATGGATATAAGGCATATGGAGTAGACCCAATAAATAAAAAAGGTAATTTCGATGTTGAAGAAAAAATAGTAAATTTTAGATATGAGAAATTATTAAATGGAGTAAATAGTAATGTAGATGGAAAAAACGTAACTGTTCAAGTTATAAAAGATAAAGAAACAAGTAAGTATAAAGAATATAAATTTATTATATTAACAGAAGATACAGAAGGAAATTCTTTAAAACAAGCAGAGTATAAAATTACTAATAAGAATTCAAGTGTAATAAGAAATGGAAAAGATTATACTGGTAATTATGTTGTTGGAAGTTTTTCTGCTGATTTAGAAGGAAATGATGAATATAAAATATCACAAATTAAAGCTCCTGAGGGATTTGAGAATATTAATGATATAAATGTTATTTTTTATAAAACATCAAACTCAAATCAGATTTTTATAAATGCAGTAGTTTTAAATACAGAAAATGTAAGTATTGATACAAATGAAGCTAATAGAGAAATTGTTTTGAAGATTAAAAATAGTAAGAAAAAAAATATTCCTGATGAACCAATCGTTCCTGAGGAGCCGCAAAAAATATTTGACTTAGAGATTAATAAAACTCTTAAAAATGTTAAAGTTATAACAGATGGTAAGAAAACTGAAAAAAATAAAACTGATGATAAGTTATTAAAAATTGATATTCCAAAAAGTAAAATTGCTAACACTGAAATAATAGCTACATATGTTTTGAATATTAAAAATGTTGGTGAAATTGCTGGGTATGCAACTGAAATATCAGACAATTTACCTGAAGGAATGGTAATTGTAAATTCTGATAAATGGACTGAGGATAATGGTATTGCAATTTGTAATGAGTTTTCAAATACAAAATTGAATCCTGGTGATTCTGTTAGTGCAGAGATTGTATTGAGCTTTAAATTAACAGATTCTAATATTGGGTTGATAAATAACTTGGCAACTATTTCTGGATATTATAATGAGGAAGGTATTCCGGATAGTACGCCAGATAATAAATCCGAGGAGCCTATGTTGGTAACAATTAAAACTGGTAAAAAGGCTTTAATTACAATTGAAGTTATTATTGCTCTAAGTTTGGCTAGTACTTTGATTTATGAGGTTAAAAAACATATTGAGAGATAATTTTTGGGTAAAATGAACTTTGCTCTGTGGGGCGAAGTTCTTTTTGTGTAATGATGCAGTAATGAGTCCGTGAGATTAGCTTGATATGCAGTAATGAGTCCGTGTAATAGAATATTATATAAAAAAATTCAAGTCTTGCTGGTCACCCTTACGTGGTTGTGTGAGAATGGTTGTACCCTCGTTTGGATTTTGTGGAGTTAGTATGTTTTCTAAAAGTTCCCAAACTGCGCGACTTTCATTTTTTTATATAATATCTATTACACTAGTGCTCTATAGGTTTTTGGGTTGTATATTTTTTGCTCTTAGGATATAATTAATTTGGGAGAATTGATTTTGTATTTTAGAGTTTAGTTTGGGAGAATTGGTTTTTTATTTTAGAGTTTAGTTTGGGAGAATTGGTTTTTTATTTTAGAGTTTAGTTTGGGAGAATTGATTTTGTATTTTAGAGTTTAGTTTGGGAGAATTGGTTTTTTATTTTTAAATTTAGTTTGGAGGGAATGGTTTTTGTATGTCGAAATTTGTTAGATTTTTTATTGGATTTTTGCTTATTTTAGCATTTTTTTTTATGTTCTTGTTGTTTAGAAATGGTGGAAAGATAGATGGAATATTTGAGAATAATGTTTCTACTGGATTTGAGGAGGAAGAAGTTGTTGATAAGAATTCTATTAAATATACTGGTTGGCTTAAGACAGAGGGGGCTGTTTTAGAAAATGAGAAAGGTGAACCTATTCAGTTGAGAGGTTTAAGTAGTCATGGAATTCAATGGTTTCCGGAAGTTCTTACATATGATAATTTAAAACAGTTGAAGGATGAATGGAAGATTAATGTTTTTAGATATGCTATGTATACGGATAGTAGTGCTAATGGATATATTGCTCATCCTGATGAATCTAAACAGGAGCTTTATAAGTTAGTGGATTTGGCAAAAGATCTTGATATGTATGTTGTTATAGATTGGCATATTTTGTCTGATTATAATCCTCAGCAATATCAAGTTCAGGCTCATGATTTTTTTGATGAAGTTTCTGAGAGATATAAAGATACGCCGAATGTTATTTATGAAATTTGTAATGAGCCAAATGGAAATGCTAATTGGAATAATAATATTAAACCATATGCAGATGATATTATAGGTGTTATTAGAAAAAATTGTCCTAAATCTTTGATTATTGTTGGAACTCCTATGTGGTGTACTTATATAAATGAGGTTGTGGAAAGTCCATTAAATTATAAAAATATAGTTTATTCATGTCATTTTTATGCTGGTACGCATGGTGTTAATTTAAGAAAGGATATTGAAAGTTGTATTCAAAATAATATTCCTATTTTTATTTCTGAGTGTGGAATAACTGATGCTACTGGTAATGGAGAGATATATAAGGATAGTTTTAGAGAATGGATTGAATTTTTGAATGAAAAAAATATTAGTTGGATTTTCTGGTCATTTTCTAATAAGGATGAGAGCTCTTCTATTTTGCAACCAAATTTTCCAATTGAAAAAGATAATTCCGAAAGTGAGAAAAATATAGAATCTAATGATAAAACAAATGATGAAACGGTAGAAAAAGATGATAATAAGCTAACAGATGAGAAAAGAATAGATAATAGTGTGATTGAAAATGATAATATTAAAAATGAAGTTATAAAGATTGATGATTATTTAACTGAAACTGGTAAATTTTTAAAAGGAATATATACATATTCTGTTGCTGAGAAGTAAGCTTATTATTTTATGATTGAACTGATATGTATATATATATATCCACATATCCGGCTCATAAAAAATATGACCGTAAATAGTAACTTTGAATATTTAGGTTGTTTTGTTATTTTTGTATTGTTTCTTTATTTTTAGTAGTATATAATTTTCGTGTGATATTTTGATATATTGATATAAGATAGGAGTTTTTTAGATGTCAAATAAAAGAGCAAAGAGGATGAAGGAGAATAATAAGGGGTTAGGAAATCCAATTAAACAAATTGTTTATGCATTTACAATTATACTTACATTTATATATATAACATATAGAATTTGTTTTACATTACCATTACATTTGGGGGCTGTTGGACTTGTATGTTCAATTATTGTATTATTACTAGAGATTTGGGAATCTGCCGATTTTTTTATTTATTATATTAATATTTTGAGTGTTAATAAAAGCTCTCCAAAGGTTCCAGTTATTACGGATATGAATGTTTTCCCGGAAGTTGATGTTTTGATTGCTACTATAAATGAAGGAGAAAATCTTTTACGAAATACTATAGAAGCATGCAAAAATATGAACTATCCGGACAAATCAAAAGTTCATATTTACGTTTGTGATGATGGAAATAGAGCTAATATAAAGAATTTGGCAGAGAATTTAAATGTTAATTATATTACAAGAATTTCAAATAATGATGCGAAAGCTGGTAACTATAACCATGCACTACAAATTATAAAATCTCCATTGGTTGCAACTTTTGATGCCGATATGGCACCAACTGAGAATTTTTTAATGAAAACTGTCCCATTTTTTGTTAAAGAAAACAACATTGGTTTTATACAATTGCCACAAAGCTTTATAAATCCGGATATTTTTCAGTTTAGATTTGGATTAAGTAAGAAAATTCCTTTTGAACAAGACTATTTTTACCATTCAATTCAAATTGCTAAAAATGCTACAAATTCTGCTATTTATTGCGGTACAAATACAGTTTTTAGTAGAAAAGCATTAGATGATGTTAAAGGTTTTGCTAAAAATACAATTTCTGAAGATATTGCTACAGGTATGCAAGTTGAATCAAAAGGATATAAATGCTTAGCATTAGATGATGTTGAGGCCTACGGAATTGCGGTTAATGATGTTACAGGTTTTGTTAAACAAAGATCAAGATGGGCTAGAGGTTGTATTCAAATTTTTAAAAAGTTTAAGATTATTAGAAATAAAGGTTTGTCTGCTAGACAGAAGTTAGAATATTTATCTTGTGTTTCATATTGGTTTTTTGGAGTTAAAAGAATGCTTTATATGTTGGCACCATTGCTTTTCAGTATATTTGGAATTATAATTATAGATTGTGATTTGAAGACATTTATTGCTATATGGCTTCCAACTTATTTAATTAAAAGATTTGTTATAGATATTTCTGAACATAATAAGAGATCTGCAACATGGAATAAGATTTATGAAACAATTTTGACACCAGTATTAGCAAAAGAAGCTTTGAAAGAGCTATTTGGATTTGGAAGTACAAAATTTGAAGTTACACCTAAATATTCACCAGCTAAGAAAATGACTAAAACTCATAAAAGATTACTTACAAGTCATTTTATACTATGGACATTAAGTATTATTGGTTTGATTATGAGTGTTATTAAGATATTCTCACAAGGATTTATCGTATATATTTTCTCATTTGTATGGTTAATTTCAAATATATTCTATTTAACTACTGCTATAATTTTTGATTTAAAAAATAAATCTAAAATGCCAAAAGATTTTGAACCAAATAAAGTAAAAGGATTTGGAAGATTATCATGTTTATCAATTTTTTTAGGAATTGGGAAGTAAAAAGTAATAAAAAAATTGCTCTTATTAAAGAGCAATTTTTTGTGCAAAATTTTAATTCCATCCACCATTTATTGCAATTACCTGACCTGTTGTGTAATCATCATTTATAAGCCATTGGATGCATTTTGAAATTGAATGTGGATTACCAATTTTTTCTAAAGGAATTTCTTGTCTTATTTCTTCTAGCTCTTCTGATGATAGATGTTCATTCATTTTTGTATCTATAATTCCTGGTGCTATACTATTTACACGAATATTTGATGGACCAAGCTCTTTGGCTAAAGATTTTGTCATAGCATCTAATCCAGCTTTTGAAACTGAATAATGTACTTCGCATGATGCTCCTATTTGACCCCAGATTGATGAAATATTAATTATTAATCCGGATTTATTATGAATCATAGATGGTAAGGTGTCTTTTATTGTGTAAAATGCAGATGTTAGATTAGTTTGTATCACTGTGTTCCAGTCTATATCTGTAATATCTGTGAAAAGTTTTATTTGTGATATTCCAGCATTATTTATTAATACATCAATTTTATGATATTTATCTATGCAAAAGTTTATCATTTTAGTTACTTCTATATGATTTGATACATCTGCTTTATAAATATCGATTATTATATTTTTTTCTTTTAAATCAGATTGAATTTTTTTGGCTTCCTGCTCTGATTTATTATAATTAAGAATTACATGATTTCCATCCTCTGCAAGAGTTTGTACTATATCAGCTCCAATTCCATTAGATCCACCAGTTACTAATATGATTTTTGACATAGAGATTTCTCCTTTTTAGTTTATTATAAACAAAAAATCAGACAAGTTTTATAACAAGCCTGATTTTAAGTATTGGAGCCACTTGTCTGAATCGAACAGACGACCTACTGATTACAAGTCAGTTGCTCTACCAGCTGAGCTAAAGTGGCATTATTTATATATTGTGGTGACCCGTACGAGAATCGAACTCATGTCTCCGCCGTGAAAGGGCGATGTCTTAACCGCTTGACCAACGGGCCAAAAATAATATGAATGTTTAGGATTTTTTAAATCCTAAACATTTGGTGAGCCATCGCAGACTCGAACTGCGGACAACTTGATTAAAAGTCAAGTGCTCTACCACCTGAGCTAATGACCCAAATGATTCACATTATTTTTTTATGTGTTTGCTGAACACAAGAGTTATTATAATCGCATAATCGAAAAATGTCAATACATTTTTTAAAAAAATTAAAAAAAAATAAAAAAAAATTAAAATATCTTGTAATAAACATATTGATACGTTATAATTTAATTATGTCAAAACAAATGAAAAGGAGAAGTGAAGATGAGTGATAATAAAAATGTTAGAGAAAATTCTAATATCAAAATAGAAAATTCAGGAAAAAGAACAATAAAAATATCACTTATGGGAATTATTGTAGTTTTCTTAGTATTATTTGTAGGAGTGGGATATGCATTGTTTACTTCAACAAAAAAAGATTCTGCAAATGCAAAAATTGGAACTATAAATGTTAAATTAGAAGAAGATTGGCCAGAACCGGGAGGTACTACTGAAGCAGGAGAAAAATATGATGAATATGGAATAAAAAAATATACTAAGAAAGTATGGGGAAAATCTATAGGTGATGTAGATGCGTATGTGCGTGTTAGATGTATTCCGATTGTAGAATATTTTGAACAAACAGGGAACGGAAATGGAAACTGGATAACAACTCCTATTGATCAAGATTCAATTACTATAAATATAACTGCTACAGATAGTAATGGAAATGAAACTTGGGTAAAAGATGGAGAATATTGGTATTATACAAAAGTTTTACATTCAAATGAAAATACTGATGAAATAAAAATTGATTGGCAAATAGATGAAATACCAACTGAATTAAAAGAAAAGTCTATAAGAGCAAATGTAAAAGTTATTTTGGAATATGCACAAACAACACATGAGTTATGGAAGAATATTTTTCAAATAGATAAATTACCAGAAAAGGTTGAGAAAGTATAATATAAAAAACGTTATTTATTAATTAAATAACGTTTTTTTTGCAAAATATATTATAAAAAATTCTTATTTGTTATGCTTATTATATTGTAAAATAAGTATTCTTCATATATAATAAAAATGTACAAAAGTAAAATTAAGATAGAAGGGAGATACTATGGATAAGAAAAAGAAAATAATAGTTACAATTGTAATTGCTGTTATATTAATGTTTGTAGTTACAATTGCTGGAGTTGCAATAAGCAATACTATAGAAAATACTGTAAAGTCAGGAACTGTAAAAGTTGATGATATAAATTTGCAAGTTATACATGAAAATGGGGTATCAGACAAAAAGATTGTTGGCTGGCAGCCAAGTGATATTGATGAAATAACGTGGAATGTTAAGAATGTAGGAACATCAGCAGTATATACAAGAAATAAGATACAGGTATATTTTAATGGCGAGATACCAGAAAATTCTCAAGTTATATATTTATATCCAGCTAATATGACTAGATCACAAATAATTAAAGATTTTGAAAAAGGTGAAAATTCAAAATATGCAATAAAAAAACAAATTGAAGATATAAAAATAGATGAGAATACAACTAAAAAAGGATTCGAATATGAAGTACTTGGAGATATTCTAGATGGAACTAAAATGACAGGAAAATCAAGTGAAGTTGACTATAACTCAAAAGATTTTTCCGCAACAACTGATGATTCAAGTAAAACAGAAGATGTTGTTGCATTCAAATTATTATTTAGTCCAAAAGCATCATATTTATTTCAAGGAAAAGAGCTTTCAATCAAAGTTGTTACAGAAGCAATGCAATGTACTGATGAAGGAAAAGCTGAATGGAAAATTGTTGGCTCTCAAACAATAGGAGGATAATAAAAATAATAAAAAGGAGAAAGATATGAGAAAAAATGGTAAAATTGCAATTTCAATGTTATTAATTCTTGTTATTTTAAGCGGAATAATAAAATCTTTGGCGGTTAATTTTGAATTAAATGTTAAATTTGATGGAAAAAATATATCAATGGAATCTGAAACACCTGATATGAACTGGAACTTAGATAATCTATTACCAGGACAATCAGATGTATCATCAATTAATATAAAAAACAGTGGAAAAAAAGAAGTTGATTTAGAAACATCAATTAATATTGAAGAAGATACAGGATTATTAGAGAAAATCGAATTAACGGTTACAAATAATGCAGGAGATACAGTATTTACTGGAAAATACAAAGATTTAAAAAAGATAACTAAAAGATTAAAAGTTGGTGAAACTGAGAAATATACTGTTAGCACCAAAATGAGTGTTGACGCAGGAAATGAATATCAAGACAAAAAATACAAATTAAAATTTAGTTTTAATGCAATTGGGTCAATTTCAGTTGGAAAATTAACAATAAAATATGTAGATGAAAATGGAAACGATATAGAGCCTCCAACAGTTGAAACAAAGGAAATTAAAAATAAATATAATTTGCCAACCGTAGGAAAGGATATTGATGGATATAGATTTGTTAGGGTTGAAGGTCAAACAAGCGGAGAATATAAAGAAGAAGGAACTACAGTCATATACCATTATAAAAAAATAACATATAACAAATTAACTGTAAAATATGTATCTGATACAGAAAATGGAAAAATATTAAAACAAATTCAGGAAACAAAAGAAACAGGAACAGAATATAAATATACTCCAGAGCAATTTGAAGGTTATGAATATACAGGAGTTGTTGATGGAGAATCAGAAGGAACTTTTGGAAAAGAAGATAAAGAAGTAGTATTTCATTATAAAAAAATAGAAGAAATTAAAACTGGAAAGGTTATTGTAATTTATGTTGATGAAGATAATAATATTCTAGAAAAAGATGAGAATACTGATACAGTTGGTAAGAAATATGAATATACAATAGATGAAATAAAAAAAGAAATCCCTGGATATAAATTTGTAGAAGTTGATGGAAAATTAGCTGGAGAATATAAAGAGGAAGATACAATAATTTATTGTAAATACAAAAAAATAAAAAGAGGAAGACTTATAGTAGTTTGTATTGATAAAGACAATGAAATAATTAAAAGAACTATAACAGAAGAAGAAGTTGGAACTGATTATAATCTTGGTGAAATAGGAGAAAAAATTGATGGTTATACTTTCTTAGGAATTGAAGGTGAACCTGTTGGAAAATATAAAGAAGAAGATACAATAGTTTTATACAGATATAAGAAAAATGGTCCATCAACAAGTGATGTAAAGCTTCCAAAAACTGGAGATACAGTTTATTATTATGTTATTGGAGGAATAGTTGTTTTACTAATATTGGTATTTGTGATTATTATAAAAAAGAAAAATGAAAAAGATGAAAAAAATAGCAAATAAAATATGTTAAAATTAGGATAACAACCCATCTGTACTTTTATATAAGGTAGACGGGTTGTTATTTTTTATATAATAGGAAAGTTCAATATATAAGTACAATTTTACTTATGAGTAATGCTGAAACTATATACTATATTAAGAATAGATATTTCCTATTATATAAAAAAGGCTACGCCAAAACATTGCACACAAAATTACTGCGTAATTTTGGCGCGCGAACAAAAACGCGGACTTAAAAATGTTTTAAACAGAGCAAATGTTATTAATGTCCGCTTTTGTTCCTATTCAAAATACTATAATTAGTAATGTTTTTTTATAAGCCGGATATGTAAATATATATATTAAAATTCGTTCCTTGCTGGTCGCCCTTACAAAGTTGTGTGAGGATGGTAGTGCCCTTGCTTTGATTTTGATAAAAGTGAGATTTAACTAAAAGCTCCCAAGCTGCGCGTCACTTCTTTTTAATATATATATTTACATATCCTACTCTACCAAATTAAATTTATCATTTATTTTGTGATAATGTAGTTTTAGCTTAATGTCACTTTTTAAATATATGTATATGCTAGTACTTATAAAATTAGTGATATAAATAGTACGTATTTTTACTTAATTTAATCTGTAGCTATTGACAGAAGTCATCAAATGATATAAAATTTCAATGTAATGCACTAGTAGCTTAGCTGGATAGAGCGTTCGGCTACGAACCGGAAGGTCGGGGGTTCGAATCCCTCCTGGTGCACCATAAGAAAGAATGGCATAGCCATTCTTTTTTTTCTATAATTTGTTAATAATATACTTTACATAAATTAACATTAGTGCTATAATATTATCAAGGTGCTGAAAGCACTTAATACGGAACCCAATCAATCAATAAGGAGGAATCATTATGAAAAAGCAGCGGTCAAGAAACGTAGCTATAATAGCTACACTGGTAACACTGGCAACTCTGGCAATACTTGCAATGTCATCAATAACTGTATTTGCAAGTACAAACGAAGACGTCATTAAGGGAGATCTTAATGCAGACCACAATGTTAATTGCTTTGATATGATATTGATGAAACGTGCCATTTCAGGAACATATGAAACTGATTTGGAAAAAGCAGATATCAACAACGATGGCAAAGTTACTGTTGCTGATGCTGCTATAATGAAACGTTTCTTTATTGGAGCAATACCAAGCTTGGAGATTACAACGGGAACCACCACAACGACTACAACAACGGCAAATAATACTACAAAGTCGGACACATCAACCACAACTACAAACCAGACCACAATAACTAAAGCCACAACCGAGAAAACTACTACAACGGAATATGAATGGATCCCTCCAAAGAGAGAAGATCTTGTTCATAATGGTGAAACTATGGATGAGGAAACATATCAGCTGTTAATTAATACTGCCAAAATGTTTGGAGTAAAGCGTTATGAATTCCAGTGGAGTTCACATCCGATTGAATATGGATATTTTGATCCTGGTCCATTATTCTGTATGACAGAAGGTTACGCCTACGGATATGGTGTACAGGTACTTTCATCTGATAAGATTTATGACTTTGCACCGGAGAAAAGCAAACTTGAAAAATCTACATTTAAGTATGGATATGAATTTCTTTTGTATAGACCCATACTTGAAGATGATAATGACCCAAAAGTTCTTTCTTCATTTGAACTTACAACAGATGCATTTAAAAGCAATGATGGTCTTTTAATTTCTGGAATGCGCAAAATAATTGAAAGTCCAAATTGCGAGCCGGGAGATGAAGGCTATGAGCGAGAATTGTTTACTGCAAATGCATACAATCCTGTAGATTTTATAGGTTGGTATTTAGTACCTGTTGATGAAAATGGAGAAAAAGTTGAGGAAATACCAGAAGAATTTGATACATCAATAAAGCCTGCAAAGAGTATCAAATATTGGTTTACAAATGAGCAGTTACGTAGTTCGGGTTTTATTATTCCACTTGCAATATTCTATGATTACATAAATACAGCAAATTTATACAATATGTCCAACTTTAAATTAGTATATAACACTGATAAGGAAAACCCAATCCCATATTCATTTGAAAAAGGAAATACGGTAACAACAAATGGAATTATATTAGGTGCTCCACAAATTTTGCCATATTACGATTTACCAAAAGTAGTTGATTTATACAAATTCTGCTTGGAATATGCACAGGGTAGTGAAAAAGCTGCAACACAGTTGGAAGAAATAATTTTAGAGGGCAAATTTACGCCATTCTATTATGTAACCTTAAAAGACAATGATAGAAACAATCAGATTCAGAATGTAGTTTATATACCGGATTTGTTTGTAGATACCCATAAGTGGTATGTCATGATACCACTTGATGAGGAAGGAAATGAGGATTTAAGACCATATCCTCTTCGCACTGATATAGAGATTGATTGAGAAAAAGGCTCATCCCCTATTATGGGGATGAGTTTTTTTGGATATTAGTGAATATTGTATTTCCTTAAGCATATTTGTTTGTAATAAAAATTAGTCGAAAATATAATAAAATTGTAATATATTTCATATGACTGATTTCCCTATATAAAAATGGATATTTATATATAAAAGCAAAATTGTTAATTTTAATTTAATAAGTATAATAAAAAATAGCAAAATAAATAATAATTTTTTGGGGGTAAATCACATGAATATTAGTAAAGGAATCATTAAAAAAATATTTGCAATTGTATTGTTATTAGCAATAATAATTCAATATTTTCCAATAGCAGTTTTGGCTGATAATACTGAAAAGGATGATTTTAGTGATAAAATCAATTTTTCTGTTAAATGGAAAAGTGGAAAAGAAATAGAAACGGGTAATGCAGGACTAGAATATATAATAGTATTCAATGGAGTTCAAACTGGTTTTCGTAATGTCAAAGTGTTTATGGAAACTAATAAAGTAGATAATATTATAGATAGTATATCTTGTGTAAAGTCTACAACAGGTACAGGATGGGCGCAAGTTAATTATGGTTCAAAGGAAACTGGTACGTCTATATCTGGAGATGCATTCGTAAAATTTGGAAATCCAACAGAGATAATGGATAGAAATGTAAAAATTAAACTTACAGGAGAATATACAGATCCAGAAACAAATGATGTTATTAATTTTGACATTAATAAAGAGCTAAAGGCAGTTATAACACCAGCAACAATAATGTCAGACTTTTCAGCATATTTAAATTGGCAAAAATATAATCGAAACGGAATGGTCCGTGATTTTACACCATACTTATTTAGTAATACCATAACAATTAAAAATGGATGGTATGACAAATCAGTATCAGCAGTATATCCAATATATATAAGTGCTCTTACATATACACAGAAATTTGATTTAAAAATTACAATTAATCGTTATAAAAATGAAGATAATTCAAAAATTTCTCAAATATCTGATGGATATACTATAAACTGGGATGGTTTAGATGATGTTTTAGGAGAGCCAACAAAAATCGATAATAGTGATGGTTCAATAAGTTATGTATTTAGTAAAGGACAAGACTCAGACGTATTTGATAAAGCAAATACATTTACTGTTGAATCTAAATTAATAGACGAAAAAGAGAATCGTAGTGGATTTAATGTAGTTATTAAATATAATACACCTAGAACTAATCCTATAGAAGAAAGTACTCCTGAAAGTAATTTTAATTGTTCATTTTCAGCTGAAATGGAAGCAATAGGTTTTAATGTAAAAAAAGAATATGGAAAAGAAGAAGTTGTTACTAAAAAAACTGAGAAAAAATCATTATATAATACTAAAAGCAAAAGCTTAAATGGATATACTTCAGGACAACATTCATGGAAGAAATGGGAATATACATCTTTAAAAGCTGAAGGTGAATCAGAGATTACTGATACAGTAGTAGAAAATTTAAAAAAGAATAGAACTATAAAATTATATACTCAGTTAAGTAAGATTTCTGAAGGAGTTGGAGAGAATGATTATCAAGAAGGTTTTATAAAAATTAAAGCTCCAACATTATATTATCAAAGTGATAATGGCGAAATGAAATCAATAACTTTATCAGGAACTCAAATGAGAGCAGATAAAATAACTGCTACTTCATTTGGAACTAATTATTATGTAAATGGTGATAAAAAGGTAGAATTTAGTGGAACATATACTCCTGATGAAGGGGAAAATGAAAATGTGTTTTCTATACAAATGAATGATTATTTAAATCGTAGTTTTTATTCATATGGAATTGAATATACTTTAGATATAGATAAAGTTGGATTAACAGATACTGAAATTGATAATATTTCTGGAATTGAATTTGATATGGATACAAGTGGAGAATGGCTTTATGGTGGAAAGTCAGAGTACCTAGAAAGAAAAATTGCTAAAAAAGAGAATAAACTTTCTTATATGTCTTTTTATACACAACTTAAAAGTAGTGCAGATGATTTAAATATTAGTATACCTACAACTGAAACTATAAATATGTTTAAACCAGAAACGGTGGGAGATACAGATAGTACACATAATTTTGTGGTAAATGAAAACCCTGTTTTTTATATAGAGCTACCTTCAATGTTTGAATATGAAAATTTTAAAATTAGAAGTTCAAAAAAAGAAACAATAAGTATAGATGAAGAAAATGTAGAAATCATAAAAAAAGATGGTGTGAAATATTTAGTAATACCATGTAAAGGAACTTATAATAGTGATATTGATAATAAGATATTTATAACAATTAAATTCAATAGGAAACTAATTAATCCATCTAATGGTGATTATTCAATAAGTGCATATATGCTAACAGATAATGAAAATTATTATCAAAAAGGAGTTCCTAATGTATATGAATTTAGTAAAACAGAAAATGCACCTAGTAAAATTTTTAAAAATGAAATAAAATTCTCAATATTAGGTTATAGTGAATTAAAAGCAAATACTAAAATTGAAGTAAACAATAAAACATATATACCAAATATGGATAATAGCTCTGGGCAAAAAAATAATCCGGTTATTAGTGATTTTTCTAAGGATAGTATTATAGTTAAATCAGAAATTTCAGCAGTTGGTGATGATTTAACTAATGTTGAAATATTAAGTAGGTTACCATTTTCAAATAATACATTTATAGAAAATAAAGATACTCAATTAATAGAAACAGATTATAATAAAAACGGAGAATTAAGTGATTTTATAGATAAACATAATGGAAAACTAAAAGGAATAACAAAAAATACAGCTATACCACAATTGACATTATCAAATGTTAAAATATTAGGAGTATATGGAAAAAATCTAGAAGATCAAAATAAAGAGTATGTTATTGATAAAAAGAATTATCAAATTTATTATACAACAGAAGAAAAGGCAGATTTTGATTCAACAAGTTTTGTTAAATATGAAGAAGGTGTTTCAGATTTATCAAAGGCTAAAAATATAAAAATTGTTTTTAAAAATGAAAACAATGTAAATTATAATATAAAATCAAATCATTCAGTTTATTTAAAATATGAAATTACGATGCCAGACGAACAAGGAATGGCTGGTTCCGTATGCTCTGTAAGATATGATAGAGCTAAAACATCAAATACTGAAACTTTACATTCAAAAGCTGGGTATATTATAAATGGAGAAACAACAGGTACAATAAAAGTACAAAAGAAATTTGAAAATTATAAAGTAGGTGTAGCTCCTACGGGATTAAGCTTGGAAGGAATAGAATTTAAATTACAATATTATGATGAGTCAACTTCAGAAAAAAAATTCCTTCAAGATGTAAATGGAAATGACATTGTTGCAAAAACAAACTCAAGTGGTATTGCAATATTTGAAAATATACCACAAAATGAATATTATTTATATGAAACTACAGAATTTGATAATTATAGTGGAATTGGAAAAATGAACCTTATCACAGTAAATCCAGCAGAAACTATAGAATATACGGCAACAAATATATTAAAAAAGGGTTCAATAACTGTAACAAAAAATTGGGAAAATTCAAAAGAACAACCAGGAAGCGCAAGTTTCCAATTAATAAGGGTTAATGGTGCAGGCGAAACTTATACTTTTATTCCAAAAACTGTAACAACAAATGAAAATGGAGAAGCTGTATTTTATGATATACCATATGGTAATTATATAGTAAAAGAGGTTAGTTGTGCTGATGGATGGACACCAAGTGGTGGTGAAAGTAAAACAGTTTCTTTGAATTCTAGTACAGCAACAGTTAATTTCGTTAATGTAAGATCACGAGCAGTATTACAGATTGTTAAAACAGTTCCAACTGGAGAAACTGTTGATGGGCTAACATTCCATATAGTTGGACGTGGAAAGGTATCATATACTGACAAAAATGGAAATATAGTAACTTCAGATAGTGAATACACA
Source organism: uncultured Clostridia bacterium (assembly GCA_934180065.1). Lineage (GTDB taxonomy): Bacteria > Bacillota > Clostridia > TANB77 > CAG-508 > CAG-492. The sequence goes on from CAKPRA010000007.1 coordinate 26,188, forward strand.
ATCAAAATTGGAGAGAATTATCCTAATAATGTACGTGTTACTAAATCTGAAGATGGCTCTACAGCAACTATAACAATTGCTGGTGTATATTTAGGATATTATTCAATTGAGGAAATTGATATTCCTACAATTGAAGGAACTAATATAAAGAAGTATTCACCTGTAAGTGCAAATGTATTATTAGAAAAAAATGATTTGGCAAATCCAGTAATTGTTAATTTATCAAATAGATATAAAATGGGATACTTAAAAATAAACAAAACAGCTAAACTAAAAGAGGGCGGTAAATATACGGATATAGGTGATTTGACAGGTTTCCAAGTTCGTATAACTGGTAAATCATATTATGGACATGATGTAGATGATTTAATAACATTAGATGAAAATGGATATGGAATCGGAAAATATGAAATTGGTGAATATACAATAACAGAGGTTCCAAAGGAAGGATATACTGCATATTATGGTTTAGATAATACGGCAAGTACAACACCACCTAAGGTTACAATAGAGCAAAATAAAACTATAACTCAAAATCTTTATAATGAACATACAGGTGTTGGTTATGTAAGAGTAGAAAAAAGCTTAGAAGGTGTGACAGATCCACAAATTGTAATAAAAGCCGGAATTAAGTTTAAAATTTCCGGACAAAATGTTGCTGGTGGAAGAGTAAATGAAACTATATTAATTGATAAAATAGATGAACAAAACAAAGTAGCTTATGGAATTTCAGGTCCAATTTCTTCAGGTGGAGAATATGAAATTAGTGAGGAAGAAAGTACTATTCCAGAGTTTTATGAAGGAATAGATACTGAAAAAATAGAAATAAGTACTTCTAATACAGTGGAAAGTCCTTTAATTAAAAAAATGGTTAATACTAGAACTAAAGGAAACTTGGAAATTGTTACAACAACAGATCCAGAAGGTGGAAATTTAAAAGGAATTTCATATAAAGTTACAGAGGTTGAACTAGGCGAAAATGGTACATATAAAGTTATAGGAACTACTGTTAATGTAGAAGGAAGTAATAATGATATTGATGCAAGTTTTGCAAAATTAGAAAATATAAATGCAGGATATTATTTAGTTGAGCAAGATAAAATTCCAAGTGGATGGATTAAAGATGTAAAACAAATAGTTGAAGTACCAAGTTATAATACAGGATATGCAAATTTTGAAATAACAGAAAGAAAGAAATTAAATGCTAATAAAGTAACTATTAACAAAGTTTTATTAAATGAAAATGGAGAGCAAGCATCTGAAGAAGATATTAAAAAGGCTAATCTTGATAAAGATGAAATATTTGAAGTTAAACTAACAAATACAAAAACACAAGAAATTTATTATGTATTTACTTCAGTGAATAATCCAGGAGTAATTCAAGGTTTAGATGCTGGAACATATTCTATAGAAGAAGTATTTAAACCAAAGTATTTACCAGAGGGATATTATAAGAACATAGAAGTAAAAGGACAAATTCCAGAGCAAGGTACTCAAAATGTTGAAGAAAAAATTGAACAAAATGAAGGAAAATACTTATTTACTATAACAGAAAATGGAAATATAACTGAAGATGTTAATTTAATTATAAAAAATAAAATTGATACTGCATATGGATTTGGTGGACAAACAAACAGAAGTAACTTAAGTAAAATAGATACTGTAGAAGAGCCTTCTAATTATGTAACAAAAGCTGTTATATGGGTTGTTGATGAAAATGGAGATGCTATTTCAGGAGTTAAATTTAATTTATTAACTGCACAAGGAAATATTGTTTCTTTAAATGGAAAAACAGAATTTGAAATTGCAAACAAAAAATTAATAATAAAAGGACTACCTGTAGGAACATATACATTAAAGTGTATAAGTGTGCCAGATGGATATGTAAAACCAGATAATGAGCAAATAGTAGTTTATAGTGATGCAACTCAAGTAGCAAGAGTTGAAGTACAAAAAAATATACCACGTGGAAGCTTGAGTTTATCAACAACATACAAAGATTTAGAAGGAAACTCAAAATTTGTATCACGCTCTAAATACAAAGTTGTAGATACTAAAACAGGTGAACTTGTAAAATTTGTAAGAACCGCAACAGGTGATTATAAGAAATCTAATCTAGAAGCTGCTTCACCAGTAATTGTATTAAAATCTGGAGTTGTAAATGTTGATGGAATAGAAACTGGAGATTATGAAGTTGGTATAGTAGATGTTACAAAAGGATATGGAATACAAAAAACAGAAGTTGAAAAAGTGAATGTAGAAGAAAATGTTGATAAAAAAGTAAATGTTGAAGTAGCAAATATGAAAATTAGCAAAGTAGATGCTGGATTGTATTCAACAATGTATTTAAATAATAGTGGTGAATTATATATAAAAGGAAATTCATGGAATGGGCAATTTGGAAATGGAGAAGAAGAAAATTATTCATCTCAATTTGTAAAAATAGAGTTTCCAATTTCAAATGTAAAAATCAAAAAATTTGTACTTGATGAAACGGCTGTTTTAGCTATAGATTCTGAAGGAAGAATATGGACATGGGGAAAAGGAAATGAAGGAAGATTAATTGGTGGTGAAAACAGTTATATACCAACATGTGTTACAGAAAATGGAACATTACGTGAAGAATATTATGAAAATGAAACAAGATTTGTAGATATTGAATCATCATATAATAGAACTATTCTCTTAGATGACAAAGGAAGAGCATGGATTGTTGGATATGATATTGGAAGTATAAAATTAGTTACAGATTTTACGGATAAAAATATAACAATAAGCAAACTAGCAAAAATAAGAGCTGATGGTAAGAATAGTAATATAGGTGTAATAGATACTTTAGGAAGAGTTTGGATTTGGAGCTTTGATACGGCTGTAAGTGGTTTATCTAACCTAAAAACTTCAAAAAATATACCAATATGTATTTCTGAAATATCAGAAGAAAATCCAAATGCACCTCTTAGCGATGTAGTAGTAAAAGATTTATTAATAACTACGGATTTTGCTATGGCAGTTGATTCTAAAGGCGAATTATGGATGTGGGGAAAATCTGATATTATACTAGATAAATTAACTGATGGATTAAAACCATACCCAACAAAAGTTGATTCATCATATTTTGGAAATGCAAAGATAAAAGAAATTACTGGTGAGGAAGACATAGCTATAGTAATTGACGAAAATGGAAAAGTTTGGACTTGGGGAGATAATGAATCTGGAAAATTAGGTAATGGAACAACTGCAGAAAGTAAAATTCCAGTATGTATATCAGATGATAAAAATGAAAAATTATATGGAATAGAAATGAAAGATATAGAAGTTTCAAGACTTGGACATGTTGTAGGATTAGATACAAATGATAGAATATGGGCTTGGGGAGGAAATTCTACTTATGGAGAAGCTGGTGAAACAAGTACTGACATAATAACTATTCCTCAAACTATAGACACATTTTATAATGAACATTTTGAATATAATCTTAAATTTAAAAAAGTTGAAGCTTCATATAGTAATAAATTTGCCATAGATGAAGAAGGCAAAGTTTGGGTTTGGGGTGTAAATAATGGTAATTCTCTTGGAATAAATAATTTATCAAAAGAAATAAAAAAGCCAACAGTATTAGATATACCAGGAAATCCAAAAATAAAGGAAATTTCAGCAGGACATAACAGTACAATAATGGTAAGTGAAGATGGAAGAGTATATGTTGCAGGTAATATATGTTTAGGCAATGGAACTGAACAAATCTATGGTTCGGTAATTACTGAAATAACAAATAACTTTAATTTGCCAGCAAATGTGTATATATCAGATGTAGAAGATACTGATCGAGATGTATTTATTGCTATAGATTCAGAAGGAAAAGTATATACTTGGGGAAAAGATAACTCTTTATTAGGAAGATCTGCATTATCAGACCCATTGACAATAGAATGTATTTCAGATGATGCAAATGAACCATTATATGGTGTTAAAATTAAAAAAATATCAAATTATGATGATGATTATATTTTAGCAATATCTGAAGATGGAGGTTTGTATATTTGGAGTGAAAATGGAAAACCAACATTACAAAAATGTGATGTAAAATTTGTTGATGTAACAGGTTCAAATTTATTAGATGAAAGTGGAAAAGTTTGGGAATATTATAATGGAGTATTAGACTGTAAGAGCAATAAGCCAGATAATATTTTGTATAAAAAATATCAAACTAATCCAGATTATAGAATAACAAATCTGTATAAGCATTGGTTTAATGGAAGTTATGCTATAGTTAGAGATACAAATGGAGATTGGTGGAATGGTTCAGGAGGATATTTTGAATCATATGACGTAAAAGTTAAAAATATAATAAGCTTATCTTGCGAAATTTTTATTGATAATTATGGACAACTTTGGGAAATGGATAAGGATGATAATAGTTTAAGATGTTTATCAGATGGTATAACAAATGATTTATATAATGTTAAAATAAATAGAATAATAGCAAATACTCTAGTAGCAGATGAACAAGGAAATTTATGGGACTTTTCTAATGAAGGAAGTCAACCTGAGAAAAAAGGAATTTCACCTATTGATTATATGGAAAAAACATTAGGTCTTAAAATTATAGAAAAAAGTGAAAAACTTAATCGTTCAATTGCTTTAGATGATAAAGGAAAAATTTGGTGGGGAAATACTGAAAAAGTTGAATGTTTAAGTGATATTGAAAACACAGATTTAGCAAATAAATATAAAGATAATAATTTTAAAATTGTAAAATTATATAGTACATGTGCAATAGATAATAGCGGAAAAGTTTGGCAATGGGATGATTCAGATAAAAGACCAGAGCCTATGTGTTTAAGTGAAATATCAGAAAATATATCAGACATTGAGTATTCTTTAGGAACTATTATAGCAAAAGACGTAAATGGAAATGTATGGTTATGGGGAAAAAATTACGGAGGAGTCATCGGAGATGGTTCAACAACAGATGTAACAACTCCATATAATGTAAATAAAGAAGTATTAAATGGGAAAAAAGTAAAATCAATAATCATAGGCTATAGTGGATTAATAATTTGTGAAGATGGATCTATCTATGTTTCAGGTGATTCAAATTTGAATGGTCAAACTAAGTGGACATATATGGGAATATGTGAAGGTGCTACTAATGCATTTATAGGTGAATATAAAACTTACATAATTACAGGTAAATATAAAACTTGGACATTTGGTACTAACTGTTATCAAACTAGTACAGGAATGTGTGGAACAGGAAATACAACTGATGAGTACATAAAAGTTCCAACATTAATATCAGAAGAATTTACTGTTTCAGAACTTATAATAATGAATGGTAATGGTGTGATTTTGGATACTAATGGAAATGTTTGGTATTGGAAAGACTCTAGAAAACCAACAAAAGTTTTAAGTAATATAGTTGCGAAAAATTCTGATGATAATTATTCTGATGCTGTTATTGATATTAATGGAGTAGTTTATTATAACTATAGTAATAACGCTACTAATGGCCAAAAGGATAATTCTGAAGAAATAAAAATGATTTATGGAAATTTAGATAGAGAAAATATTATTGAATTTTCAAAAATAAAGAAAGATTCTTTTGATTCAGAGATTAAGTGTATAAATAATAAACTATGGCAAATAAATGTTACAGATGATTATGTAGATTCTTGTTATTGTTTTAGCGAATCACTAGGTAGTGAAATAAAAGGAAAAGAAATTATAGATTGTGTTGGAAATAAAGCAATAGATTCAGAAGGAAATCTATATGTTTGGACAAAATATACGGGATTAAATTATAATTATGGATATCCAAAGAATTTCACACAAACATTATATTATTCAGAAAGTACAATAAAAGCAAATGGTACTATTATAAATGTTCCATCTAAAAATGAATTATATGGAATAAAAATTAAACAATTAATTAATGACAAATTTGTAATAGACGAGAATAATGATATTTGGTATTTTACCTCTTCTGGTGAACCATTCAATATAAGTAAAGAGCAAAGAGGTAATAATAATCCTTTATATGGAAAGCAATTTGTTAAACCTTGGGCTCATAGTTCAGACTATATACTAACAACAGATAACCAGATTTGGTATATTGGAGGAAATTATCCTACATATGTAATGGACTTTTATAGTGGAGAATATGATTACTGCTTAGAAACACCAAAATACTATATACTATTAGATAAACAAGGTAAGATTTGGACATGTGGTGTAGATCAAAATGGTTTATTAGGAAATAACGGATATACAACAAATAATGAAATTATTTGCTTGAACGATATAGAAGGTACAGAGCTATATAATGCAAAGATAAAAGATAGTAATTTTAAAATTAAAAAAATACTTTGTGTTTCAACTAATGTAGTTTATGCATTGGATAATTCAGATAAATTGTGGGTTTGGGGCTCAGGAACCGGTTCTATGACACCTACATGTTTAACTGATAAAGAAGATTGTACATTACATGATGCTTATAATAATGAAAAGGTGAAAATTGTTGAATATAATGGAAGTTATTTTATAGATAATACTGGTGAATTATGGAGTAAAGATTCTAAAGACATATTAAACTGGGAACGTTATAGCGAATATCTATTAAAAAATGAAGAAATTGATGAAGACATAGGTTCTATAACAAAGACTGGATATGGTTTTATTTTGACAAAAGAAGGAAAAGTATATATAAAAGATTGGTCAACAGAAAAATATGATATAGCTTATAAAACAGATAGTAATAGTATTATGGAGAAAATTAATTCAATAGAAAGAATATATACTATGAATACTACAAATACTAAAACTTCTATAACTTATTATGCATTAGGAAATCATGACATTTATTTTATAACAACAAGTTTTGAAAGACAGTATGACTCAACTACAAAACAATATAAATATACAAATTATAATATTAATATTAAGCAAATGTATTCAAACCAAGAAAGTATAATAAAGAATAGTTTGGAACTTTCAGGTGGTTATGCACTAGTTTTATATAATGATGGAAAATTATATAAGTTATCAGCATCAAATAGCAATTGTCAAGAGTTAACAAGTATTACAGATTCACCTATCTACGGAAAACAGATAAAAGATATTGAAAAAATTGGTAGTACAACATTTATAACAGATAGTGATGGAGTAATTTATGTAATGAACCTTACTGACATAAGCAATAATGCTAATCCACATATATATACAGAAGGTGATTATATAGTTGAAGCTTTATATGGAGAAGTTACAAACGAAACAAGAAGAAAAGTAATTGATAAGATGAAAATTAATTCAAGCTTATTTGTTGAAAATGGAAAAGCTTATTTAGACCAAAATGGAGTATGTAAAGAGCATATTTGTATGAATGAATTCTTGAATGGAATTGGTAGAACTGATAGTGTTGTTGGAGAAGATGAAATAAAGACTAAAGACGGAAAAATTTATAAGATATCTCCAACACAAGATGGAAAATATACTATTGCAGAAGTTGAAACTACAACTGAATTTTCAACTGCAAATCCTGATGAAACTATTACAATTGATGGTGTAAATATAGTTAAACAAACAAAACACAAAGCTTTAGATGATAAAGGCAACTTGTATGTTTGGGATTCATATACAGGACTTCAGAAAAAAATCAATGAAGTTACATGTTTAACGAAAGAGGAATATAGCATAGATCCAATTTATTTACATGGTAATGGTTGGTCAATTATAACAGCTTCTAAGTAACTTAATAAAATTAAATAAATGTATGAGATTACATTTGTAATCTCATACAGTAATAAAAAAATGTCTTAGGAGCATTAATAATTTAAAATGCTTCAGAAAGGAGAAAAAATGAAAATAAAAAAGATAGTATTAATTACTATAATAACTAGCTTAATTATAAGCTTATGCATTGGAATAAGTAGTACAGTCACAAATAAATTAACAATTCATGAAGATAAGCGGCTTTTTTGATATGGATTATGGAGGCAATTATATTAGAGCTGTAGAAACATCTGAAAATAGTAATATATATAAAATATACCCACGAAGTGCTAGCGATGATATAGCTGGAAGTACAAATCATAAAAATGCCGGTTGGTGTTTATACCATGGTGGTACATTAAATGGATATTTATCTTCTGCAACACCTTGGACAGAAATTGATACAGGATATAATGACGCAAAAGGTTATTCAAATATACCAGATTATTTATTATATAATTTGGTAAGAGCATATGAAAGTGAATATGATACTGGAACTTTAATTAGTAATGATGAAATTGAGTTTTTCAAAAAAAGATTAGGTGTAGAAGATGTTGCTGACTTAAATAAAATATTTGAGGCAGAGCAAAAAGTAATTTGGGAATATACTAACCCAGGTGAAAGCTATAATGATGAAATTGTTCAAAAAATAAAAAATGCAGTTTCTGCAAATCAAAATTATAGTATTGACAAAGAAAATAGTATAAAGGTTACAAAGAAAGATGAAAGCAAAAATAGTGCACAAGATAATACATTTGGATTATTCAATGTAAAAAATGATGCAGGAGTATATGTTGAGTTTGAAGTTAAAATATCAACAGATGGTAAAACTTTTAAAGATGTATCTGAATATACAGCTCATAAACCTGATGGTACAGTAATCTCAGATTTAAGTACATATAATGGTGATTTTTATATACAAACTTCTGACGCAAAAAATCAAACTGCAACACTAAAAGTTATTATAAATCATTATATAACAACAGCAAAATATGTAACAACAAAAGGACAAGAAACAACAGTATCGCATCAACCAATATTATATTTGGATAGAGCAACAGCAGAAACTTCAGCAGAAAATAAAATTGAAAAATTAAGTGGAAGCTTCAAATTAGATGTTGTTAAATATGTAAAAGGAACAACAACAAAATTAAAAGATGCAGGATTCACAATAGTAATAAATGATGGAACAAAAGATATTTATAAAAGTTCAAAAGATGAATATACAAATGATAGTGGAATATTGGAAATAAATAATCTACCAATAGAAAAAGAAAATCTAACATATAAAATAACAATAACAGAAACTGTAGAGCCAAAAGGTTATATAGGATTAAGTGGTCCAATAACATTTACAGCAAAATCAAAATTAAAAGATAATAAAAAAGGATATGAATTAGTAGCAGCAAAACCAACAGTAGCAAATGCAAAAAAAGTTGAAGTAAAAGCAAATGAAATATTGGTAGAAACAGAAAATACAAAAACAAGAATAGATATACACAAAGGTGTAAAAACTGTGAAAAACCAAGATTCAGGATATTACTATGATGAAAAAACAGGAAAAGAATATACAGAAGAGGAACTAGAAAAATTAGAGCACAAATGGGTAGTAGAAACAACAATACCACAAGAAGTAGAAGACTATACAAAATATATAGTAAATGATCCAATAGATGTAAATAAATTGGAATTTTCAGGACTAGAAAAAGTGTTAGTACAAACAATAGATAAAAGTGGAAAAGTTGTGGAAACATTAACAAAAGATAAAGATTATAAAGCAGAATATAAAAATGGTTCATTAAGTATTACATATATAAATGGTAATTTTAAGGGAGAATTCATAAAGAAGACAGGAATACAAAACTTAAAAGTTAGGGTAACATTTAATACAACATTTAAAGTAAATGAGAATGGAAAATTAGCGGTATTAGATGGAGTAGTAACAAATGCGCAAAACAGAGCAAAATTAACATATAATATTGGATCTGGAAATGACATTACTAAATCTTCTGAAAATCCAGAAGTACATACAGGAGCAGTATCAGTATTTAAATATGAAGATACAAATGGAAATGGAAAACATGATGAAGGCGAAAAAGCCCTAGTAGGAGCTGAATTTAAGATAGCATTAACAGAAGAAGATGCTAAAGCTGGAAATTTCGTAAAAATTGGAGGAAAAGAGCTAACAGCAGTATCAAATGAAGATGGAATAGCAACATTTACGGGATTGTCATTTGGAGGAGATGCTAAAGATGATGAAGCAAATCTAAAGAATGGATTGTATAGATATGACTGGGAAACAGCTTCAAGAGATTACTATATAGTAGAAACAGTTACACCAGCTGGATATGAAAAATTAACAGACACAGTAAAAGTAACTGTAAGTAAGAATTCATCAGAAATAATAGATTTAACTGAAAAGATAAACGAAATGGAATCAGTAGGAAATAGACCATTGACATTTGATTTAGCCTTACGCAAATGGGTAACACAAGCGATAGTAATAGAAGATGGAAAAACAGTAGTAACAGAAACAGGACATAAAGCAGAAGATAATCCAGAGGCAGTGGTAAAAGTTGATTTAAAGAAGAAAAAATTAAATGATGTAGTAGTAAAATTCAAATATTCAATCAGAATAACAAATGAGGGAGAAGTAGATGGAGAAGCTCAGGAGATATCTGATTATATACCAAAGGGATTAAAATTTGTAAAAGAAGATAACCCAGATTGGGAAGAAGTAGATGGAAAAGTAGTAACAGAAAAGTTAAAAGGAGTAACATTGAAGCATGGAGAAAGTGCAGAAGTGGAAATAATTTTAACATGGATAAACAGTGAAGAGAATATGGGTGTTATGACAAATACAGCAGAAATAAGCAAAGATTATAATGAGTATGGATATCATGACATAGACTCAACACCAAATAATTATAAAGCAGGAGAAGATGATATAGATGATGCACCAGTGATGTTAACAGTAAAAACTGGATCAGAAGTAGTAACATATGTAGGAATAGCAGTAGGAGTAATAGCAATAATCAGTTTAGGTGTATGTCTAATAAAGAAATCATTTAGAGAAATTTAAAATTTAGGAATAAAGCGAAAATCTAGTTAGCTTATATTTTGATTTATTTTTATATAATGGCAAAGTTTTATATATGAGTAGAATTTTATCTATAAGTAATGTTAAAAACTATATACTATATTAAAATAGATATTTCCTATTATATAAGAGCCAGTAGTAGTTATATCCGTAATTAAAGAAGTTAGTAATATATTTTAGAATTTGATGTTACAATAAAAAAAACAAAAAAAGACTTTACATAATTTACAAAAAGTGTTATAATGTCATCAAGGTGCAAATTGCACTGTGTACGAAAATCCAAATACATATCTTAACTTTTTAAGGAGGAATCAGTAATGAAAAGACGGTTCGAGAAGTTTGTAGCTATTATTGCTACATTCACAATGACTACAGGCATGACTTCAATCATGACTACAATGGCAGCAGAAACATCAAAACCAGAGGATAATCTGGCAGTTCTTATGGAAGAGCTGAGAGATTCCTCAGAGGAGCAGAAGGAATATTCTGAGGTTCTCGATTTCAATGGCGATGGCATCATTAATGTGGCTGATGCAGTCTTTTTAGAAAAACAGATTGCAATAGATATCACAGATAACACAGATAAGAAAGACAACGTTTCAGCTGATGACCAGAATTCCACGGATAATGAGAAAATGGTAGAGGTTATTGACAGAAACTATCCAGGATATTTTCAGAGCCCATATACTTTTGAGAACTATAAGTTCTACAAAATCTACCGTATAAAAGAGGGTCAGGATGTTACTGAGGTGTCTGGAGCTAAACCGGCAATTGGTGTAGTATGTTATCGTTTATCAGAAACTGATACACCAAATTACATTCAGACTTTCGATTTTCTTGAAAGCAGAGATGCTATGATTACCGGAATATTAATGTATAATGACAAAGAATATTCCTATGGTGTAGGTTATCCTTATCAGAATGGATGTGGAAGTCTGTACATAAAAGATCATATCTTGAGAATTATCGTTCACTTAGAAGAAGAAGATGGATGGGATGTAGCAAAATATGATTACAATAAAAACAATAAAATCGATATCGGCGACTTGGTAATCTTTAAGAAATACTTCTATAACACACCATGGAAGTGGGTTACAGATGGAAAATATGAATATGGTGTAAACGATGACTGGGAACACCTGAGTTATAATGAGTTCTTTAGAGAATTAGCTTATAAAGAGGATTGGAATGAAGTTGGTGATGACGACGGAGGTTATTATTTTTATAAATAACTAAAAAATGGGGAGCTTTGCTCCCTGTTTTTTTTTGATCGATTAAATATATAACAATATTATTAATATTAGAAATTTGTAAAAAAATGTAAAACAAATGTAAAACAAATGTAATATAAGCAAGAAAAATGCATTTCCGTAGGTATAGTTATAAATATTAAAAGAATTAAATTTTTGACCATAAATGAAAATGCATTAAAATAATAAATAGTAATTTAAAAAACGGAGGAGAAATCTATGAAAAAAAGAAAGAATATATTACTATTTATTATATCAATTATAATTTTAGTAGGAATAATATTGTTTGGATTTCTGAATAATAATTTGGAAATAATTAATTTAAAAAAAGAAAAAGAAAATTTAGCATTGTCTAAAATTTCTGGAAGATATGTTAGAATGGTAGAAGAAATGGGAGATGGAGAATCTGTTGATGGAGAAATCAGAATCTATTCAGAAGGTACACCACCAGACGTAATTGCAGATAGAACATATGATTTTACTAATGGATATTGTATGCATCAGGGAGATACATTCAAGGGATATGTTCCTAAAGGAGATAATGTAAAATACGAATCACAATATTCTGGGTACGAAAAATATGGTGGAAGTATTAGATGGCTATTTGATAATGTAGTACTATTTCCTAGCCCAGCAGATATTGATGAATATAAGTCAAGATTGGCATATATATTAAATTATGATACTATAAAGAAAATGGAAAACAATGAGATTTTTAGTGCTCAACAATATGCAGTGTGGCATTTTACAAATGAAGCTAAAACAGATGAATTAATACCAGAAGGAAATATTGGTGAATTAGCTAATAAATTGATAGAAAAAGCTGAAAAAAATTCAAATTACAGTGGAAATGGAGCTTCTACAACTATTACAGATAAATCTGATAAAAAATTAGAGAAAATAGGAAATGATTTTTGGATAGGTCCATATAATGTAAATAATAATGGAAAAATATATAAATTAACAATTGATAATACAACAATTAATGGAAAAATTGTAAAGATAGAATTATATACAGGAAAGAACTCTGGAAGTAAAATAGATAATGATTCATATAGAACTCAAAGTGGTGATATATATATAAAAATTCCAGGCTCATTAAATAATAATTTTTCTGGAATATTAAGTCAAAAAAATAATTTTTCTGCAAGTATTGATTTAGACGATTATGCAACATCTACAAGATACTGGGAATGTGAAAGTAAAGGATATCAACCAGCAGTAACAATACAAAGAGAGCATAAGCCAATAAATATATCAGCAACTGGAACATATAATGCACCAGACGGTGAATACCATATGAATATTGTAAAAAAAGCTATATGGGATACAAATACAGATAGTGAATCTGATACAGCTGATAAATATAAAAATGCAATTGGTGATGCAAAGTTTGAAATAACACAAAGCGGAAAAAATTTCGCACAAACTAATAATGGAAAAACTAAAGATAAAGATGAATTAGTTAGTATATCTGGAAATATAGGAAGAATAGTATTCAATAATAACGGAAGTTATGGAGATGGAAGAATAAGTATAACAGAAGATAATTGGAGTAATGAAGATTACTATTCAATAAAGGAAATTGCAGCACCTGAGGGATATAGTAAAAATAATAGAGAGCTATATTTTGGAGTAACTAAGATATATGATTCTGAATCTAAAAAATATGTAATTAATCAAATCATTTGCTATAAAGATTCAAATTATAAAGATGTGATAACAAGTGTATCACCAGAAAAAGATGTTTCAAAGTGGATAAAAATTGGATTTAATGGGGAATTATTAAGTGAAAGTGAAAATAATTACGCAATTGCACTTGAGTTTAGAAAAAATGCTATTACAATCACATACAAAGATTATCCAGAAAGTTCGTATAATCTAAATATTGCCAAAAAATCTACGGATAGTACAATTGATTCTGCAAATGAATATAAAGACTGCTTAGAAGGCGCGATATTTGAAATTAAACAAAATAGAAATGATGGAAGTGGAATACATAATGGTTTCTCTATAAATCCAACAGCAGAGAATAAAAACAATGAGAGCGCATTTGATCATGATTCTGATGGAAATCGTATTGTAAAAACATGGAAAGGAACTCTTGCTAAATTAGCTTTTGATGGTCATGGAAGTGATTCTGATGGTAATGTAAAAGTAGATGGAGATAACTATAATAAGGAAGATATTTATACTGTAAAAGAAATAAAATCACCTAATGGCTATACAAATGAAGGTAGAGAATTAAAATTTGGAATATTAAAAAAATTATCAGATGATAAGAAAAGCTATGTAATAGATAAAGTCAAATTTTATGGATTAAATGTTAGTTCAAATACAGTAATAAAAGAAGTAACTTCTAATGGAAATAGACAATGGCTAAAGATTGATAAAAATGGTAATGTAGTTGATGAAAATAGTGATAATTATGTAATATCATTAGATTTTAATCAAACAGCTATTAATGTAATATATAAAGATCCGGAAATAAAAGGAAACTATGACTTTAAATTAGCAAAACTTGATAGTGCAGACATTTCTAAAATAACTTCATTAGATGAATATGAAAAACTAAAATATGTTTCTGGAGTTGAATATGGAGTTTCACAATTAAGAGCATCTGTAGTATCTCCTGTAATTGGCGATAATAGAAAAATAACAACTCAAGAAAGCCCAGTATCTATTCAAAAAGATGGAACTATTATAGGAAAAGATGTTATAAATAATATAATACATAATGGAAGTTCTGATTATGATAATTATTTAATATATGAAACAAATAGTAAAGATGCAGGCTATGTAAAAAAAGATGTATCATTTAATATAGGTGTTTGCGTAACAATAGAAAATAACAATACAGAAAATGCTAAATATGTTGTTAATAAAATAAAATGTTATAAAAATAAAAGTAATACTGGAGATCCTGATTGTGAAATTAATCAAGGTGAAAAATATGTTGTATTAAATACCGGAAAATTTGTTAAATTAGAAGATATATTAAAATTAGATAAAAAACAAAGAGAAGACAAATTATTTACGGCTACGGCAATAATTGGGTTAGATAATAGTTCAACTATTTCTTATGTTGGTATAAATCAACAAATTACAGGAAATTATAAATTAAGACTAAAGAAAATATATAAAACAGATGATGGATCAGAGATAGGAGTTAAAGGTATAAGTTTCAAAGTTAATAAGAAAATTAACGGAGAAAATGGTACTGGAACTAATTTTAATTTAGGTCCAACAGGAAATAATGGTTATACAAATATATATACATCAAATATAACAAAAGATGATGTTAATAAAACAGATGTATATGAGATAAGTGAAATTGAAGATAGTAATGAAAACTTAATTCAATTAAAGAATCCTATAAAGATATTTGTAACTAAAAAATGTCAGAAATCACAGGGAAATAATGATTTAGAAGAGTATGTAATTGATAAAGCTTCATTTGAATATGGAGATGAAGTAACTGAAGGAGAAACTTCTGAAACAGTGGCAACTCTTGAAGATGGAACTGAGGTATCTGTAAAAATGACTGTTAGCTCTTCAGGAGTATTAATTACAGTACCAAATAAATTAAATGGTCACTATAACTTAAATATTGGAAAAAAATCAACTGAAAATAATGAATATAAGAATAATAATGATAGTGATTATATAGCTGGAGCAAAGTTTAATGTTGAGCAGTATTTAAATGTTAGTCAAAATATTAGTGATATAAATAATATTAATCCAAATAAAAGTGACAGCATAGTTTCACAAAGTGGAAAATCTGTACCAGTTACTTTTAACAAAAATGCAAATATTGATATTGATAATACTGCATTAGTAGATAGATATAAAATTACAGAAATGGAAGCACCAAAGGGATTTTCATTAAATAAGTCATTTAAAGATACGGGAACAAAAGATGGAATTTATTTGACAGTTACTAAAACTATGCAAGATGGAGTTTATAAAATAAAAAATCTTTCATTAACTAGAATACAAAATGGAAATAGTTATGTAATTAAAGATGGTATAACTGATGATATTATTACTGTTGATGATTATAATTGTAAAATAGTATGGAATAAAGATACAAATACTATAGACTTTATTATTGGTGATCCGGTTGCTAATGGAGAATATGATTTTAAAATAACAAAAACAGATGTTACTGGAGAAATTATAGACAGTGAGATAACTACATTTGATGTTGATGTTTATAGTCAAAAAAATGAATCAAATGGAAAAGTTTCATTTAGTAATCCAGTTTCATTAAAACATACAGATGGAACTAATGTTGAATTAAAAAATATTAAGGCAACTACTGGTGTTACAACAAATTTAAATAATATTAAAATAGATACTAATGATATAGGTAAAACATATTACTTTGTAATTACTGAAACTCAGGCACCAGATGCATATTCAATGATTGATTATAAAGTTGTTGTTCCTGTAAAATATGTAGAGCAAGATGGAAAATATTATATTTCAAAAGATGAATCTTTTGCAGTAACAGCTGACAATACTAAACAATCATTAGAAAAAATGAGTTCAAATGTAAATGAAGTAGTAAAAGTTGAACCTGATGAAGAGCTTGGAAATACTATTAATGTAAAGGTTCCTAATAAAATAAAGAAAGGAACATATACATTTAAATTTTCAAAGGTAAATCCAGATAGAAAAATTATTGGAAGTACAAAGACAAGATTTAATCTTAATGTTTATGCAAAAATGACTGAAAATAGCAATAAAGTATCATTTTCTGACTTAAGAAAACTTTATGATGTTAATAATAAAGAAATAATTACTACAGATTTAAAATGTACAATGGGGGTTTGTGGAACTGTTTCTAATATTAAAATCGAGGAAGAAAGTATAGGAAAGACTTATTACTTTGTTTTGGAAGAAAATGAAGCACCAGAAGGATTTAATAAAATTGAATATAAAGTAGTAGTTCCTATAACTTATAAACAAAATGAAGATGGTTATTTTATTGAACATGGAGAACTATTTGCAGTAACAGCTGATGGTACTAAAAAAGCTATAAAAGATATTGATGAAATTGAGAGAGCTGAGGACTATTCAAATGCTAATAAACCAAGTATTGTTTTTGTAAAAGTTCCAAATACTCCTAAAGAAGGATCATATTCTTTAAATATTGTTAAAACAAATTTAAATGGAAATACAAATAGTAAATTAAATGCTACATTTGATGTTAATGTGTATAAAACAAAAAACATAAATGGTAATAAAGTTGAATTTAGTAATGAGTATAAACCTTTAAAAGATACAGCAGATAATAATATTAAAACAACAGATTTAGTAACAGAAAATGAAAACACAATAAATATATCTGGAATAAAAATACAAAAAGCTGATGCAGGAAAAGAGTATTACTTTATAATTAATGAAAAAGTAGCACCAACTGGTTATAATGGAATTGATTATAAAATAGTAGTTCCAATAAGCTTCATTGAAAAAACAGTAGATGGAAAAACAGTTTATACAGCTAAAGTTGGAGAAGCTTTTGGATTAAAAAATTCATCAGGAGATACTACAGTTTCTGGAGATATGATTAATCTAGATGATAGAGTTTCTATACCAAAAACAACTGACGGAATAATTAGTGTAACTGTTAAAAATAATCAGAAGAATGGTGGATTTAAGTTAAATTTAGTTAAATATATTAAAGGTTCAACTGCTACATTACCTGGTGCTAAATTTAAAGTTACAATTAAAGATAATGGTACAGGTAAAAATATTTATAGTAAATCTGATTTAACAACAGATGGTGAAGGTAAAATACCTGAAATTACTGGATTGGATATTAGAAAGGAAAATGTTTCATATACTGTAACAGTAGAAGAAACTTATACTCCTGATGGATATTTAGGATTAAGTGGTCCAATTAAATTTACTGTTAAATCAAGATTTAATACAAATAAAGATGGATATGAGTTAGTAGCAGCAAATCCAACAGTAGCAAATGCTAAAAAAGTTGAAGTAAAAAGTGGAGAAATATATATCGAAGCTGAAAACATTCCAGAGCCTTCAATTCACAAAGGTGTAAAAACTGTGGAAAACCAAGATTCTGGATATTATGATAATGTTGAACATGATTGGGTAATTAACACAACTGTTCCAACTGGAATAAATCAATTTACTAAATATTATGTGACTGATAAAATTGACGAAAGATTAGTATTTTCTAGAAATTCAGTTACTGTCAAAGTTATAGGTGGAAATAAATTAACAGCTGGAAAAGATTATAAAGCAAATTATGATTCAAATACTAGAGTATTGACAGTTTCATTTATAAATGATGATTTTGTAGCTGGAAAGAGCTTACCAGAAAATTCTACAATTGAAATTAGATTTAAAACAACATTTGCTAAAGATGAAAATGGAAATATAAAAGCATTGGGTCAAGCTGTACCAAATCAAGCTGAATTAACATATTCTAATGATTCTGAAGAGCATAAAAAATATTCAGAAACTCCTGAAGTACATACAGGTGGAATTAAATTATATAAATTTGAAGATGAAAATGGAAATGGACAATTTGATAATGGAGAGCTTAGCTTAGCAGGTGCTAGATTTAAAATTGCTTTGACTGAGCAAGATGCGCTTAATAAAAACTTTATTAAAATTAAAGATAAAAATGGAAACAATACAGCAAATGATATTGTTGGAGAATCTAATAGTGAAGGTATAGTTGAATTTAAAGGCTTGGAATTTGGTGGAGATGCAAGCTCTAATGTTCAAAACAGGACTACTGATAAAACTACTCATGCTTTAGTTTATAATTATGATGAAACAAAAGTATCTTCAGATTTCTGGATTGTTGAAACATCAGCACCAGAAGGATATATTATTGATGAAACTCCTATTAGAGTGACTATAACAAAAGATAGCTATAATACAGAAATAGCATATATGCCTAAAAAAGCAAATATTTCTATTAAAGGTGAATATTCTGTTAAATTAAGAAAAGTTAATAATCAGAATAATAATATTCAAAATGCTGAATTTAAAATCTTATCAAGTATTAGTAAAGCAACCAGAAGTTCAGTAAAAACAGATGCAAATGGTATTATTGATGTTTCTAATGGAAAAGTTAATATTATTGCAAATGATAAAAGTGAAGACGAGAATTCTTCTACTGTTGGAAAAGCTGATTCATATGAAATTAAAGAGCTTTCTGCAAGTTCATATTTAATATTGAAAAACTCAATAAAGATTATTGTTAATAAAGAGCTTAATGAGGCTGGTGATAAGTACAGAGTAAGTAGTGTAGAGCTTAGTGAAACTGGAAGAAAGAATTCTACAACATTGATTGTTTCAGATACAAGTAAAACTGCTACTTTAAAAGGAGTGTTATTAGCTGATAATAAGAAAACGGTTGATGTTAAATTAAGTATTGATGGTAGTGATAACATTTTAGTAAATGTTCCAAATGATGACTTGGAAGGTGAATATAAGATTTCATTATTAAAGAAAAATAGTAATACAGGTGAAATATTAAAAGGAATACCATTTAATATAAATGGTACTGCAAGAGCAACAGATGAAAATGGAACATTAAGCATAACACAAGATAGAGAAGTTGATGGTAGTGTAAAAATTACTAGATCAAATGTTGGAACTCCTGATCAGTATGTAATTAAAGAAGAAACAAATGAAAAAACAAAATATGTTTCTATAATAGAATCACCTATTACTGTTAAAGTAAATAAAGGGGAAAACAAGAATAAGAATCAATATATTGTTAAATCTTTGGAAATTACAGCAACAAGTACTAGTGGAGAAAAGACAACAACAATAACAATTAATGAATCTACCAATACAGGTTCAGGTACATTTTTAGCTAAATGTACAGATGGTACAGATGTTAAATGTACTGTAAGGGCTGGAAGTTCAGGAATTACAATAGAGCTTGATAACCCAAGCAAGGCTGGTTCTTACAACTTTGACATAAATAAAGTTGTATTAAATGATAACGATGAAGAGCAAGGTCTAGAGGGAGTATCATTTAATGTTAATTTAAATGGATATGAATATCCTTTATCAACAAACGCAAATGGATATACAGAAAATATAACAAAAGATATAACAAGTGACAATGTTGATAACAATGATGAATTTGTTATTAGTGAGTTAAGTACAACTCAAACAAATATTGTTCAATTAAAGAATAACTTGAAATTGATTGTTACTAAAGGTGTAAATAGCTCTAATAATGGATATGAAGTAAAAACTATGGAATTAGCTGAAGTTGATGCTAATAATCCACAAAATGTTATAAGAACAACTGGTGTAATTAATATTGATGATTGTTTGAATGATACAGAAAAAAGAGGTACATTATATCTTGAAAATGTTTTATTAAAAGATGGTAGATCTGTAAATATACGTTTAACAGCAAAAGGAAAGACTGGATTCCAAATTGGTATAAAAAATAGAACTATGACTGGAAATTATGTTGTTAAGATTAGAAAAGTTAACTCTGCAACAGGTGAATCTATAGAGGGTATTACATTCTTTACTTTACAAGATAAGTATGAAGATTCATATGAAGCAACAACTGGAAGTGATGGTATTGCCGAACTAATAAATAAAAAGATAACTAATAATGAAGAAGAATATTACACAATTCTTGAAAAAGAATTACCAGATAATTTAAAAGATAAATTATTACAAATTACGGATTATGGATTATACCTAAATATAAAAACTAAAAAGAATGATGATAATTCTGGTTATTTGGTAGATAGTGTGGAAATGAGTTCAATTAAAATGCAAGATTGCGGTGATGAGGAATTATCTAACAGACAAAAAGAAATTATGGACAAAGCTACATATGATGTAAATGATAATGTTATTACTATAACAATCTATAATGAGCCACTTATTGATTATAACTTTAGAATATATAAAGTAAATAATAAAAATGAGGAACTTACAGAAGCTAAATTTACTATAAAAGAAGATGGAGTTACTATACTAGAAAATCAAAAATTAAGTGAAATTAATGGATTGATTTCTAGAGCAAAACAGAAGATAAATACTGTACATACATATGATTTTTATGAAACAGAAGCACCTTTAGGATATGATAATATTTTCGAAAAGACATATTTAAGAATCACAATAAAAATTGATGATAAAGGTAAAGTAACTGCAGATTATAAGGTTGCTCCAAATAGAGAAGTTGGTGGAACTATAAGTGATATGCTACATACAAATGCTATAATTAAAGAGTATAAAGAAGCAAGTGATAATAATGAAATACTACATGATAATCTAGATAATAGTTTTACATTACATATACCAAACCCTGTAGCAACTGCATCAATTAAATTTGAATTAAATAAACATACTTTAGGTACAACTGATAGTATTGATGGTGTAGGATTTGATATAAGAAGATTATATATTGAAAATGAACAATCTTATAACTATACTGATATTACAAATATGTTTGATAATGACCAAAATGGAATAGTAGGTTTAAAATCTATTACAACAAGCTCTCAAATATCAAATATAAATATTGATAATATAAAAGATATTAATGTTGGTGATACATATTATTATGAATTAACAGAAAATTCTGGAAAATTCCTTGCTAAATATAAAAAAGTTATAGTTAGAATACATGTAAATAAAGATAAAACAATAGTTTCAAACATTATAGCTGTATATGGAATTAAAGATGGAGATAATACGAATAGTTGGTTTACTGAAATCAATAGCGATTATGCTTCAATATCTCAAAATAATACTAATACAATCTTAAGTCTAGCAAATACTGCAGGATATGCTGTTATTGTAAATAAGAAACAATTTGTTTCTGTAGTACCAAAAGATTCTAATGGTAATATTTTGTGGACTGGAATGCAAGGTTTATCAGGAGCAATATTTACAATTAAAGAAGTAGAAAATGATGGAACTGAAAAAATTGTAAATAATTCTTCTAATGAGCCAATAAATAATAAGGTTTGCACAGGTTCTTTTGCTTGGAGCAGAACAGATGCTACAACGTCTAAGAGATATCATTATACAATAAGAGAAAATAGTAGTCCTGATGGTTATATTAATATATTTGATGGAGTAACAATTCATGTATATATTACTATAAAATCTGATGGTACAGTAGATGATTCAGATACTGCTACATATTATGAACTTGAATTTGATAGTGGTATTAGTGAGGAAGATAAAGCTTCTAAAACTGAATATTTGAAAGATAAAATAGGAATTAACTTACAAAATAATACTATTAATTTAAATATATTAAATAAAAAAGATACTATTAACTTAGCTGTTAAAAAGATATCTGATAAAAAGGATTCTTCAGGAAAATCTATACCATTAAATAATATTAAGTTCTCTATAAGAGATACATTTGCTCAAGATGTAAGAGATATTATTACAAATGTAGATGGATATGCTGAAGATACAAAACAAATCTCTATTCCTCAAGATAGTATATTTAGTTATTATATTGAAGAAACTGAGGTTCCAAGTGGAATTACAATGTTGAAGAATACACGAATTATTGTAAGTGTTGATGCAACAAATCTAACATCTGCAAGTCAATTGACATCAGATAGATTAACAGTATCACTTAGCAAGACTGGTGAAGGTGGATTAAGTGATGTTAGTGAATTACCTGGATTAAAGGTTGGTATAGAAGGAAATACTGTTGTTCTAACAGTTCCAAATGAAACAGAAACATATTTATTTAATATGTACAAAGTTGATGAAAATAATAATATAATTAAATCTGAAACTGGAAAAGTTGGAGCTAAATTTAAAGTTGATAGATTAATTTCTGTTGATGATAATGGAAGTGAATCATATTTTACATTATTAAATAATGTTTTGAAAAATGGAAGTTTATCTGAATCTAATATAATTGATGCTGATAAGGTTTATAAATATAGAATTTCAGAAATATCTTCAAAGACTGGATATATAAATGTTTTACAAGGATATGATTTGTTTGTTTATGTTAAAGCAGATAGTCAAGGTAAAAATATTAAAGATGTACCAGAAACATATTATATTTTATCTAAGAAAGATGGAGAAAATCAATTATATTCTGAAGATGAAATAAGATCATATATAGATTTAAGTGTTGCAGACAATGTGGTTAATTTATATATTAAGAACCCATATGCATATAAATTTGAAATTAACAAAAAGAATTTAGCTGGTACTACAGATGTAGATAAAGCTGTTATAACTGGTGATAGAATTGCAAATGTTAGTGAAGATTTAACTAATGCAAATAAAACATTATTAAAACAAATTGTTGATGCAAGTGAGAAAAATGATAGCACAGGCGATTCAGAAAAATATATTGCTCAAACAATAAAACTAGATAAAAAGACTTCTATAATTTCAGGAAATATAGAAATTAAGGAAAACGTTACTCAAACTTGGAGAATTACAGAAAATAGCGTAGAGCTTCCATATGTAAATATTTTGAAAGATAAATATTTAATAGTTCAAACAGTATATAGTAAAAACAATGGATTAAAATTAGTTTCACATCAGGAAACGATAAACAATGAAAATAAATCTGTAAATTATTATGTATCTGATAAAGATGGTAATAATGTAACAGCAGAGCTTTATGAATATTTAAATGTTGAAACTGTACAAGTAAATGGAATTTGGACATTATCTGTAACAGTTAAAGACCCTGTAATGTATGAAGTGGATTTAACTAAAGTTGAATATAATCCAAATGGTAAAAATGAAAGTGATTATAAACAAATGAAGGGAGCAGAGCTTTCATTAACAAATTCAAATAATGGTGAATCTGCTGAGATTACAAAAAATGGAGAAGCTAAAACAAGAGCATTATCTGTTGAAACATCATTAGGTGATTTATCAAAGAGAACTTTTGAAATTAGAGAGCTTTCAACTATAGTTAACCATAAAAATATATTAGAAAATGTTGTTGTTTATGTTACAACTTCACTTACTGAAGATGGAACTTTGAACTATTCAGTAATATTAAAAGATAATACTGGTAAGACAATAACAGGTACTGAAGAAACAAATATATTAGAATATATTAAATTCTTTGAAGGTACTAATGCTGATGGATATAAAGTGCTTCATGTTTATGTTGAAAATCCGGTTGAGTATGACTTTAAATTGGAAAAACTTGATACTTCAAAGAAGCCATTATCTGGTACTCAAATTGAAGTTAATAGTAGTAAATCAGGTAAATATTATACAAATGGTAAATCAGAAATGAGCTTTAAAGAGCAAAATTTAAAACCAGGTGATATAATTACATATACTATCAGAGAAGTTCATACAGTAGCAAATAGTGCATATGTAAATAGATTTTATAATACTATTACTTATAAAGTTGAAGTAAAAGCTGATGGTACATTGGAACAAAAAGAAGCATATATTACAACTTCTGATGGAAATAAAAATTTAAGTGAAGTGAGATTCTTAGACTATGGTATATCAGGTACTAGTGGAAATCAAACTATTTACTTTAAATTGGAAAATCCAACTAAGATTAATGTTGAATTATTAAAAACACAAGCTGGAAAAGATGAATCTGCAATTTTAAATACAAACTTTACTATTAATAGTAGTTTGAGTGGTGACCATACTGAAAATACAGATTCTAATGGATTAATAAACTTTACAGAAAGTTCTATTAAGCCAGGTGATTATACTTATAAAGTGTATGAAAATAAAGTTGCAAATCCAAACTATGTCAACGTATTAGATGGCATGTATATGGAGGTTAATGTTTCAGTTAGTGCTGCTGGATTAATTACAATCAATAGCACAAAATATTATTATAAAGAAAATAATGTAGAGATAACAAATGAAAGTCTATTAACAAAATTAAGAAAATATGCAACTGCAACAGTTGATGATTCTGCAAGTGTTAAAAAATTAAAATTTGTTGTTAAGGACCCTGTTACATTTGAATTTAAGGTATTTAAACATACAACTGGAAATGAAAAACTTGAAAATGTTAAATTTAAAATTACAAGTCCTTTATCTGGAGAGCAAACTGCAACAACTGATTCAAATGGATATATAACTGTTGATAGTGATAAATGGGTTGAACCAGGTGTTTATAAATATGAAATTACAGAGCTTGAAACTATAGGAAAACAATATGATAATATTTTAGATGGATATAAGGTTGTAGTATATTTAAAAATTAGTAACACTGGATTAATTTCTCTTGTTAAAGATGCTAATGGAACAGCATTTACTAAAAATGATAAATATAAATATTCTATTGAAAAGATAGATGGTTCTGATGTAAGCAGTGAAGCTTCTGATATTATTCATAAATATATTACGGTTACTCCTACAGAAGTTAAAGATGCAAAAGATAAAGTAACTGTTTCTGTAGCTAATACAACAGGATACAATATGGATATTATTAAGAAAGATTCTGCCGGAAATAAAGTTTCAGGATCTAAGTTTACAGTAATAAGAAACAAAACTGTTAAATTATTAGATAATGAAGATGTAACTTCTGATAAAGAAATTACTGAGAGAGATTTATCACAAGGAAATTATACATTTGATATTACTGAAAATAGTGCTCCAGAAGGTGCATATATAAATATATTAGATGGAAAATTCATTAGAGTATATACATATTTAAGTGATAAAGGTGTATTGGATATTAGAAATTCTTCTGGTACAGTTTCAAATAATTATTTTGAGATATATGAAGGAGATATTACTAATACATCAAAAGCTAAATTATTAGATAAAAATGATGCAAATTATAAATATTTATATAATTTAATCAGTGTTAATGCACAAGATAAAGACAAAGACGGAATCTATACTATAGATGTTTCTGTAATAAACCCTGTAAATATCAATGTTGAAGTATTGAAAAAACAATATGGAACAGGCGGTAAGGGAATTGCTAAGACAGAATTTACAATTAGTAGAGATGAAAATAATAAACATGAAAACGTATTTACAAATAATAGTGGTATATATGATTTCACAGAAGAGCGAATAGCACCAGGGGATTATACTTATACTGTAAAAGAGCTATCTCCTGCAAGTGGTAAGTATGTAAACATCTTGAAAGATAGATATATGGAAGTATATATTAATGTTAATGCTAAAGGTGAAATAACTGTTAAGGGATATGAATTATTTAGTAAAGAAGGAACCAAACTTTCTTCTGAGATTAAAAATGAGATTTCTAAATATATTGCAATTAGTGTTAATAAAAGCTCTGAAACTCAAAAATTAGTGATTACAATTTATAACCCTACAACAATGACTTTTGACTTGTATAAGAGCGATATTGATAATAAACCTTTGGCAAATGCTAAGTTTAAAATTTCAAGAACACTTGTAAAAGTATATGCCAATAATAAAACTACAAAAGATATTAATGAACTTGAAACTACAACTGATAAGTTAGGTAAAGCTTTATTGAATAATGATAAAATTCTTGATCCAGGTATTTATAAATATGAAATTACTGAGTTAAATGCTCCAGGAAATCAATATGTAAATACACTTGAAAATATTAAAGTTGTTATCTATGTAAAACTAGCTTTAAATGGTAATGTTTCAATTGTGGCAAACAATAGTGGTACAGAATTTAAATCTGACACTGTATATAAATATTATGTTTTGAATTCTGATAATTCTGTTGCAAGTAAAGAAGTTCAAGATTTAGTTCATAAATACTTTACTGTTACAACAGAGCAACAAAATAATTCTATAGGTGGAATAAAATGTGATGTTATAAATCCTATAAGATATAAAGTCGATATTATTAAAAATGACGAAAGAGCAAAACCATTGAGTGGTACTAAATTCTCAGTAGTTAGAGATGATGGTATTAAGGTCCTTGATAATGCTGAAATTACAACAGATGTTGAGATTGAAGAAAATTATATTGAACAAGGTGACCATGTATACTATATTACAGAAAATAGTACTGTTCCGGGATATATTAATAAACTTAAAGGTATGTTTATAAAAGCATATATTAATGTAAGTGCACAAGGTGTGGTTACAGTTAATAAATACGAAATTTATAAAGGTACAGTTGAGGATATTAGTAAATCAGTATTACTTGATAAAAATAAAAACTTAGAATTGTACAATTTAATTGGTGTTGAAAGTGTTGTAAATGATAATGTTTATACATTAAATGTTAAAGTTACAAACCCAGATTTAACATATAATTTGTTAATTAATAAAAAGATTTTTGGAAATGAAGAAATTAATTTAGCAAATACTAAGTTTACAGTTATAAGAATAAATGAAAGTAATTCTGAGAAGAAAACTTATACAAATAAAGTTACTGATAAAAACGGAAATATTTCAATATTGCAAGAAAGAATTCCTGCTGGAATATACAAATATTTGATAACAGAAACAAGAACTTCTGGAAATCAATTTGTAAATATTTTCGCAAATAGTACATATGTTGTGGTTAGATTAAAAGTAAATGAGGATGGAACAATAAAAATTCTAGACGAAAATGGTAATGTTAGTGAAGATGCTTATGATGTGTATAGACAAAAAGCTAATACATCAGTCTTAGAAAAAATTGATTCTAAGGATACTGTTATTAATAAGTCTGTGGTAAGAGTTGGTATAACTACAAATAATAACAATGTCCCTGAACTAGATATATTTGTTAAGAATCCTGAAAAATATAACTTTAATTTAGTTAAAATTGACAGTAGTACAAAAGAAAAATTAAATAATGTTAAATTTAGTTTAACAGTTTATGAAGGCGAAAATGTTATTAAATTAAAGAATGCAAATACATTTAAAGAAATAAATACTAATGAATTAGTAACTAAAAATGTAAACGGAAAAGATGGTTATATAAGTATTAAAGATATATTAATCGAAAAATCTGGTAAATATACATTTGTATTACATGAAGAGTCAACTGATGGATTGTTCGAGAAAATATATAAAACACACGGATCTGATATTAAGGTCACTGTGGAAATTGCAGTTCAAAATGGTGAGTACATTATTAAGAAACCTGTAATCACACAAGGTTCAAAATATGTGGATTCACTAGATGTAACATCAACAAAATCACAAACTGCAACTGTTGAAGTTATTAATACACCAATGACTGGATCTTATGAATTAGTTATCGATAAATTAGATAGCTATACTGAGAAAAACCTAAAAGGTGCTGAATTTGATATATCTGTAGAAAAAGATGGTAAACCTTATGAGCTATATAAAGCAAATGATGATTTAACAATAAATGAAGTAATTTTACCAAAATCAGTTAAAGTCAATGGTGAATTAACAATACCAAATATAAGAATTGATAGACCTGAAACTTATACTATAATACTTAAGGAAACTAAAGCACCTACTGGTTATATGCTATTAGATGCTCCAATAAAGATTAAAGTTACAACAGGTAGAAGCGGTTCTTATGATGACGAAAAATTCATTGTTGAATCTATTGAATTAATTGATGATAATAATCATGGATTAGTTACAGCAGATAACGGTGATGAGTCAATTCATATAACAGCTAAAAACGAATATTTCGATTTAGCATTAAGAAAATCTATCACATCTGTTGCTTACAGTGATAGAGAAGAAGCAAAGATTACTGAAGAGGAAACTAAAGACAGAGTTCCAATTGTTGAATCTAAGAATTTAATTGAAAATGATAAGGTTACAACAGCAGATTACAACCATGTTAAGAACCATGTTAGAGGTTATAATTCTCAAGAAGTAATATTTACATTAAGAGTTTATAATGAAGGCGAAATTGATGGATATGCTGAAGAAATTACAGATCACTTACCAGAAGGTTTAGAGTTTGTAAATGATAGCTTTAATGCAGAATATGGCTGGAAATTAGATTCATCAGATACTTCATTAAGAACTATTAAAACAACATATTTATCTAAGGATAGTAATCCAAATAATGATAAATATAATTCTAAAAATAACTTAATTAAGGCTATGGATAAAACAACTGGAAAGATTGACTTTAAAGAAATCCAAGTTAAATGTAAAATTTCTGAAGATGTTAAAGTAGGTACAATACTTACAAACATTGCAGAAATTAGTAAGAGCAAGGCAAATAATAGAACAGCTGAAACTGTTGATATTGATTCTACAACAAATAATGTCAAGGTTCCAGAAACTTCAGAAGGAATGGAACAATATAATGAAGATAAATTGACAGATGATAGAAACAAATATGTTCCTGGACAAGAAGATGATGATGACTTTGAAAAGATTATTGTTGATGAATTCGACTTAGCTTTAAGAAAATATATTACTGAGATTAATGATGAAAAAGTTATTGAAGATAATGGGGATTCAATAGACGAAGACAGTCCTGCTAGATATGCAAGAGCGCCTATAGTAAATGTTGATTCATTGAAGGATGGCACAAGCACGACTGCTAAATATGATCATCCAAAAGATCCTGTTGAGGTTTCTGTTGGAGATATAGTAACATATACATTAAGAGTCTATAATGAGGGTACAGTATCTGGATATGCATCATTAATTAAAGATGATATACCTGAAGGATTAGAATTTGTAACATATGATAAAGGTGATGGAAGTACAAATGATATCTATAGATGGAAAATGGTCAATGAAAATGATGAAGAGGTAACAGATCCTAGTGAAGCTAAATATGTAGTATCAGATTATCTATCAAAAGATAATGAGAAAACAGAATTTGGCAATTTGATTAAAGCATTTGATCATGACACAATGAGTACACTAGATTCTAAGTATGTAAAAATTGCATTTAGAGTTGTATGTAAACAAGATTATCCAAAAATTATAACAAATGAAGCTCAAATTTCTGATGATTCAGATGAATCAGGAAAATCTGTAATAGACAGAGATTCTACTCCAAATGAGTGGCTTGATGAAGATGATGAAGATGTTGAGCACATTAAAGTAACATATATGGACTTGGCATTAAGAAAGTTCATTACAGGTGTAAATAGTGAAGAGGTAACTAATAGAGTTCCTGTCGTTGATGCTACAGCATTAAAGGACGAAACTGGAACAACAGCAGATTATAAACATACAAAAGAGCCAGTTTTAGTTCATACAAATGATACTGTAATCTATACTTTGAGAGTTTATAATGAAGGAAGCAAAGATGGTTATGCTACACAAATTAAAGATGATATACCACAAGGTTTAGAATTCTTACCTAATAATGAAATAAATAAACAATATGGTTGGGCTCTTGTTGATGAAAATGACAAGGTTGTAACAAATATTGAAAATGCTAAATATATAGTTACAAATTATCTATCAAAAGATAATGAAACAGAAGAAAGAAATAATTTATTAAAAGCATTTGATGGTACAACAATGGAAACACCTGATTATAGAGATGTTAAAATAGCATTTAAAGTAATCGAACCAACAACATCAGATAGAATTATAATAAACTATGCTCAAATAAGTGAACAAACTGATAAGAAGGGTGTTCATAGAGAGGATAGAGATTCTACTCCAAATAAATGGCTTGGAGAAGATGATGAGGATATCGAAAAAATTAGAGTTCAATATTTTGACTTAGCCCTAAGAAAATGGGTAACAAAAGCTATCGTTGTTCAAAATGGAAAAGAAAATGTAACAGAAACAGGACACCATGCTGAAGATGATCCTGAAGCTATAGTAAAAGTTGATCTAAAGAAGAGCAAGATAAATTCTGTTGTAGTTAAATTTGAATATAAGATTCGTATCACTAATGAAGGCGAGATTGAGGGATATGCTAAAGAAATAAAAGATCACATTCCTGAAGGATTGAGATTTGAAGCATCTGATAATCCTACATGGACACAAATAAGTGACAATATCATTGTAACTGATGAACTTAAAGATACTTTACTAAAACCTGGAGAAAGTGCAGAAGTAACTGTTGTATTGACATGGATTAATTCTGGAACTAACTTAGGTGTAAAAGTAAATATTGCTGAAATTAGTGAAGATTACAATGAATATGGTACTGATGATATTGATTCAACACCAGATAACTTTGTTGATGGTGAAGATGATATAGATGATGCTCCAGTAATGTTAACTGTAAAAACTGGACAAGAAAATCTAGCTTATACGATGTTAGCATTAGCTGTAATAACTGTCTTAGGATTAGGAATTCGCGGTATCAAAAAAATGAAATAAATTTTGGGAACGGGGTAAAAGTTTAAGTTCGCTTGGACTTTGGCTCCGTTCTTTAAAATGCCCTAAAAAGGCAAATGTTATTAATGCCTGTTTTTGTTATACTAAAAAGGATACGCTATTCTAAGAATATACTTAAAAATAGTATGTTTTGGTATTTATTTACTTTGTTTTTTTGCTCTAAAAATGTTACTATTATTATAGAGATATAATTTTGGAGGTGCTTTATGTTGAAAACTTTGTTTGAAATTAAAAATATTAAATTAGCTAAGGCAAGATTTTTTGGCAATGTGAGTTGCTTGATTATTGCTCTTTTGGCATGTATGATATTAACTTTTTATCATTCTACAAGTATAATTTTTCAATTTGATTTAGGTTTTACTATTCTTAGGCTTTCTATATTGTTCTTTGTGGGAGTTTCTATATGTGCATCTGCTTTTGATAGGATTTGCCGTGAAAGGTAGATTTCTTTTTTTACATATAAATTCATGTGAAAATAATGCAAGATATAATTTTTTAGAGAATGCTCTGAAATAGGGTGTTCTCTATTCTTATTGCGAAAAAACTTGAAAAAATTATGAGTTGTAAGTGAAAATATCCAAAATTATGCAATAAAAAGCAAACAAATATTGACTTTTATCTAATACCATGATTTAATACCAATTATAAAAATCTGATTTTAACAATTTTATAAATAATAAATTCAATAAAAATTTTAAATTCAAAAAATTTAGAATCAAAGTGTAAAAATTCTATACACAAAACTTTCAAAATACTATTATATTATGAGAATAATATGAATTTTCAAAAAATAAAACTTTTCAAAATATTTGAAACAAAACAACAAATATGTTAGAATTGAGGTGATAAATGAATACAATATATAAGCCAACAAATGACTACATGTTTAAGCGTATTTTTGGTCATAGAAAAAATAGTGATTTACTAAAAGATTTATTAGAAGGAATATTACCTGACATAAAAATAGAAAACTTAGAAGTAAAACAACAGGTATCACTTGAAAAACAGATAATGTCTGATAAGCTTGGAATACTTGATATAGTTGCTACTTTGAATGATAAAACCATAGTTAATATTGAAATGCAAGTTAAAGATTATAATAATACTGTGGATAGATCTTTATTTTATGATGCAGGGCTTTTTCACGAAAGTTTAAAAGAAAAGGAAGATTATTCTGAGATACCAAGAATAATTGGAATTTGGATATTAAATTATAATATTTTTGATGTAGGACCATTCCATGAAAGAGCAAGATTAAAAAGAGATTATGAAGATATTCTTTTAACGAACAAGGTAGAACTTCACTATATTCAATTACCAAAATTCAAAGAAAAATGTAGAAGAATATCAAGCAAGCTAGAAGAATGGCTAACATTTATTGTAAATGATAGTTTGGAGGAAATCAGTATGATTAATAATGAGTATGTAAAAAAAGCTGAAGAAGAATTGGAATATTTAAATAGTGATGAGGAAGAAAAAGAGCTTGCTAGATTAAGAGCAAAAGCAATTCGTGATGAAGCAGCAGCTATGGCGGGGGCTATAAGAAGAGGAAGAGAAGAAGGAAAAGCAGAAATTGCGAAAAAGATGCTAGAAGAAAATATTGAAATTGAAACTATAATTAAATTAACAGGATTGACAAGGGAAGATATTGAAAAGTTATAAATAATAATGTAATATGAAATCAGATTTTTATAATAAAACGGGAATTCTATTTTATGGCATGTGAAATAGAATTCTTTTTTTACATATCCTACTCTACTAAATAGAGGGAAATATATTGTTAAATTTCTATTGAAAAAGAATGGCATTAATGATATAATTTGTCGGAAAAGTTGAGGTGTTGAAGATGAAAGTTATTTTGTTAGATAACATAAAAGGTGTTGGAAAAAAAGATGAAGTTATTAATGCTAGTGATGGATATGCAAGAAATTTTTTATTTCCAAAAAAATTGGCTGTTGAGGCTAATAATGAAAATATGAATAAATTAAAAGCAAAAAAGCAATCAGAGCAATATAAAAAAGATGTTGATAAGGAAAATGCAAAAAATATTGCTAAAAAACTTGATGATATAATTTTAATGATTAAAGTTAAAGCAGGAGAAAATGGAAAAATCTTTGGTGGTGTTACTTCAAAAGAAATTTCTGAAGAGCTTAATAAACAATATAAAATAAATATTGATAAGAAAAAAATTGTATTATCTGAAAATATCAAGAATTTGGGAAGCTTTGATATAACTATCAAGTTATATGAAGGTATTACAGGTAAGTTAAAAGTTAAAGTAATGTCTGAATAAAAAGGATACGCCAAAACATTGCACACAAAGTTGCTGCATAATTTTGATACACGAACAAATATGCAGTTTTTAGTTTTTTAGACAGTGCAAATATTATTAGTGTCCGCTTTTGTTTTGATATAATTAAAATTTTAGTGGTATGAAAATACATATTTGTTGAAAATTTTATCATACCACTTTTTTATATAATAGGAAAGTTCAAATGTTATTGATGTTTTTTTTTTAGATTTTGAAAGGACTGTTTAAAATGGATTTTAATAAAGTACCACCGCATGATATAGAAGCTGAACAAGCTGTATTGGGTTGTATGATTACAGATAAAGATGCAGTTATTGCAGGTGTTGAATCTATTACAGAAGAAGATTTTTATAGAGAAGATAATAAATTAATATATAAAGCTATTACAAATCTTTACAATAGAGCTGATCCAATTGATATTATAACATTAAAATCTGAATTATCATCAATGGGAAAATTTGAAGCTGTTGGTGGTTTTGAATATTTGGCTGGATTATCAGAAAAAGTTCCTACAACTTCAAATGTTGAAAAATACATTAAAATTGTTGAAGAAAAGTCTACATTGAGAACTTTGATAAAAACTGCTAATGATATTATAAATGCAGGATATGATCCAACTCAAGAGCCAGAAAGTATAATGGATAATGCTGAAAAGAAGATTTTTAATATTATGCAAAAAAAGAATCAGTCTGGTTATTCTTCAATAAAAGATATATTGGTAGATTCTTTCACTGAATTAGAGGAGCTTTATAATAGAAAACAGCATGTAACCGGTGTTCCAACGGGATTTATTGATTTAGATAATAAAACTGCTGGTCTTCACAATTCCGATTTGATTTTGGTTGCTGCAAGACCTGCTATGGGAAAATCTGCTTTTGCATTAAATATTGCTACTAATGCAGCTTTAAGTGCAAATACAGGAGTGGCAATTTTTAGTCTAGAAATGTCAAAAGAGCAAATGGCTAACAGAATTTTAGGTAGTGTTGCTATGGTTGATGGTAATAGTATTAGAACTGGTAGAATTGCTGATGATGACTGGATTAAACTTGCTACCGCATCTGGAGAACTTTCTCAAACTGGTATTTTTATTGATGATACACCTGGTATTTCTATTATGGAAATTAGAGCTAAGTGTAGAAAATTGAAAATGGAAAAAAATATTGGAATGGTTATTATAGATTATTTGCAGCTTGTTCAGGGAAGCTCTAAATCAGGTAGCCGTGAGCAAGAAATTGCTGAGATTAGTAGATCATTAAAAATACTAGCAAAAGAAATTAATGTACCAGTCATAGCTTTGTCACAGCTATCCCGTGCACCAGAGCAAAGACCAGATCATAGGCCAATGCTTTCTGATCTTCGTGAATCAGGATCTATAGAGCAGGATGCTGATATTGTTATGTTTTTGTATAGAGATGATTATTATAATCCAGATACAGAAAAAAAGAATATTGCAGAGGTTATTATTGCTAAGCATAGAGCTGGATCTACAGGAACTGTTGAGCTTGCTTGGCTTGGAAATTATACAAAATTTGCTAATTTAGCAAAAGATTATTAAAAGAAAGGAATTAATCAATTATAGATTAATATATAAGATGTTAAAAAAGTAAGAATGTTATTAATGTTCACTTATAATTTATAATTGGTTATGCAAAAAAGATATGTTTGAGAAGGATATGTTTGAAAAGAAAGTTTTAGAAACAATAAATAAATATAAAATGATTGAAAATGGAGATTCTGTTATTGTAGCAGTTTCTGGTGGTCCAGACTCTATAAGTTTATTATATACTTTAATTAGACTAAGAGAAAAATTAAATATAAAATTGACAGTTGCACATGTTAATCATATGCTTAGAGATGTTGCTGATTCTGAAACTAGATATGTTGAACATTTTTGTGAATGCAATTATGTTGATTGTTTTGTTAAGAGAGTTGATGTTAAGAAATTAGCTGAAGAGCAGAAGATAGGTACTGAAGAAGCTGGTAGAAATGTAAGATATGATTTTTTCGAAGAAGTTTTTGAAAAGATTCATGCTAATAAAATTGCAATTGCACATAATAAAAATGATAATGCAGAAACAGTACTTATGAATATCATGAGGGGTACAGGTCTTTCAGGAATAAAAGGTATAGAGCCTGTAAGAAATAATAAGATTATTAGACCTTTAATTGAGATGGATAGAGATAGTATTGATAAATATTGTAGTGATAAAAGTTTATTTCCTAAGTTTGATGAAACAAATTTAGATAATAGTTATACGAGAAACAAAGTTAGAAATTTATTAATTCCTTATATTAAAAATGAGTTTAACCCTAATTTTATTGATGGAATTAATAGATTAGCTGAACTTGCAACTCAAGAGGATTCTTATATTGAATCAGTGGTTGAAAAAGAGTTTAATGATATTTTGATTTCTGAGAATAGTCAAGAGCTAAATTTAGACTTACAGAAGTTTAATGAGTTACATGATTTTATAAAATCTAAAGTTATTTTTAAATGTATAAATGAACTTTTTGGAACTACAAAGGGGATTGAGAAAGTTCATATTGAGGATGTTATTAAATTGTGCAGAAATAATATTGGAAATAAGTATTTAATGCCTAATAAAAATGTGAAGGTTTTTATTAACAGAGGTGTTATTACTGTTTCTAAAGAGCTATAACATTTTTGACAAAGTTCTTTTATAGGCCGGACATGTGAATAGTAATAGTATATAATTTAGAAATGTGAAACTTTTGTGTAAATGCTTGAATTGTAGGTGAATCTATGTTATATAATATACTTGGATAAAAATATAATTATGTATGGTATATTAAAATAATTTATGTAAAAATGTATATATTAATTATAAGTATGCTGTAACATAAAAGGAGGAAATAATTTGAAAAATAGCATTAAAACGTTGGCTGTATGGCTAATTATAGGAGTAATTATGATTGTTGGAATAACAGCAATTTATGACAATGCTGATAGGAAGTTTTCATATTCAGAATTTATAAAAAAGGTTAATGAACAAAAAGTTGAAAGTATTGAATTAAATGCAAATAGAGATTCTGCAATAGTAGCTTTCAATGATGGAACTACAGAAAAGAAAGTAAATATTCCAGATGTTCAAAGCTTAATGAGAGATATTGAAGCACCTATCAAAGAAGGAAAAATAAATGTAGAGCAAGATTCTGAATCTATTTGGGTTACTATTATATCATTAATTGCACCACTTGGATTATTCATTATTTTTATAATTTTCTTATTTTTAACAATGGGTGGAAGACAATCCGGAAATGGTACAATGTCTTTTGGAAAAAGTAAGGCAAGAGTAGTTTCTCAAAATGATAAAAATAAAATAACTTTTAATGATGTTGCTGGTGTTGATGAAGAAAAGCAAGAATTACAAGAAATTGTAGAATTCCTAAAAAATCCTAAAAAATTCACAGACATGGGTGCTAGAATCCCAAAAGGTGTTTTATTAGTAGGTCATCCTGGAACTGGTAAAACATTATTAGCAAAGGCTGTTGCTGGTGAAGCTGGAGTTCCTTTCTTTATTATAAGTGGTTCTGACTTTGTTGAAATGTTTGTTGGTGTTGGTGCTTCAAGAGTTAGAGATTTATTTGAACAAGCTAAAAAGAATGCACCTTGTATTATATTTATTGATGAAATTGATGCTGTTGGTAGACAAAGAGGAGCTGGACTTGGTGGAGGCCATGATGAAAGAGAGCAAACTTTAAATCAATTATTAGTTGAAATGGATGGTTTTGCTTTAAATGAAGGTGTTATAGTTATGGCTGCTACAAATAGACCAGATGTTTTAGATAAAGCTCTATTAAGACCTGGTAGATTTGATAGACAAATAGTAGTTTCTCAACCAGATGTTAAAGCTAGAGAGCAAATTTTGGAAGTTCATGCAAGAAAGAAGAGATTATCAGCAGATGTTGATTTAAGAATTATTGCTAAAAATACATCAGGATTTTCTGGTGCTGACCTTGAAAACGTATTAAATGAAGCTGCTTTATTGGCTGCAAGAAATAATCAACTTGAAATTAATATGAAAAATGTTGAAGATGCAATGGTTAAAGTTACAATGGGACCTGAGAAAAAGAGCAGAGTTAGAAGTGAAAAAGAAAATAAATTAGTTGCATATCATGAGGCTGGTCATGCTGTTGTAAGTAGATTTTTACCAACACAAGATGCAGTTCATCAAATTTCAATTGTTCCTAGGGGAATGGCTGGTGGATACACAATGTATAGACCAAATGAAGATAAATCATTTATGTCAAAGTCTGAAATGCAAGAAAATATTATTTCTCTATTAGGAGGAAGAGTTGCAGAAGCTTTAATACTTGATGATATTTCGACAGGTGCAAGTAATGATATTGAAAGAGCAACAAAAATTGCAAGGGCTATGGTTACTCAATATGGTATGAGTGATAGAATTGGTCCTATGACATTGGGAGTTGGTCAAGAAGAGGTATTCTTAGGAAGAGATTTAGCTCAATCAAAAGAATACTCTGAAGAAACTGCTGCTGTGATAGATGAAGAGGTTAAAAAGATAATTGAAACTGCATATAGAAATGCTGAGGAAATATTAAAGATGAATATTGATAAACTTCATGCAGTTGCTGGAGTATTATTAGAAAAAGAGAAAATTGATGGAGATGAATTTGAAGCAATTTTCAATAATTAAAATAGCTAAGTTAATGTTTGATAACTATATTTATTTTCAGTTTTTATTCGAAATGCAACAACTTTGATACATGTGGTCAATTAGAATTTAGATACGAAAATAATGTTTAAGTTTAAATAATTTTAAAGAATAGTGTAAAAATGACGAATCACTTTGTGATTCGCCATTTTTTATAGATTTTTCTTTCGAACATATATAGGCTTATTATTTTAATAATTTATAATATTTCTTAGTTATTTTATTATCTTCTAATTCACTATAAAATTTAGCATCAGATTTCAATGCATTATTAATATAAGAATTATTTAAAAATATATAATAGCGAATAGTTACCAACAATATATAGAAAATTTGCATTTTAGACTTGCAAATTGATGTAAACTATGATAAAATAGCAAATGTTATTAATAAGAGAGCAAGAGGAGGTGCAATAAATGCCAAACATTAAATCAGCAATTAAACGTGTTACAGTTATCGAAAAGAAAACTGCTAGAAATAACATGATTAAATCAGGATATAAATCAGCTGTAAAAAAATTCGAACAATCTTTAGAAAATGGATCTGCAGAAGAGAAAAAAGCTTTATTATCTGCAGCTACAAAGAAAATAGATCAAGCTTGTACAAAAGGTGTTTTAACAAAAAATACTGCAGCTAGAAAAAAATCAAATTTATCAAAAAAGTTTAATGCAGCTAATGCATAGTTAGTTAAAAAATTGTGCACAGTTTTTTAACAGTTGAGAGCAAGTAATTGCTCTTTTTTTTATTTTTATATTGAATTTTTTTTTAAACTAGTCTAGAATTAATAAGTAAAATTTGTAAAGGAGTGTAATATGGCAAATAAATTAATAATCGTGGAGTCTCCTGCGAAGGCAAGCACTATAACTAAATTCATAGGTGGGAGTGTTAAAGTAATGGCCTCTATGGGTCATATAAGGGATTTACCTAAATCAAAATTAGCAGTTGATGTTGAAAATAATTTTGAGCCAGAATATATAAATATAAGAGGTAAAGCTGCTCTAATTAAAAGCTTGAAAAAAGAAGCTAATTTAGCTAAAACTGTGTATCTTGCAACTGACCCTGACCGTGAAGGTGAGGCTATTGCGTGGCATTTAGCTTATATTTTAAATATCTCTCCTGAAAGCTTATGTAGAGTAACATTTAATGAGATAACAAAAGATGCTGTTAAAGATTCTATAAAACATCCTAGAGCTATTGATAAAAATCTTTTTGATGCTCAACAAGCTAGAAGAGTTATGGATAGAATTGTTGGTTATAAAATGAGTCCTGTTCTATGGAAAAAAGTTAAGAGAGGGCTTTCAGCCGGTAGAGTTCAGTCTGTTGTTGTAAAGCTTATTTGTGATAGAGAAGAGGAGATTGGAAATTTTATTCCTGAAGAATACTGGAATATATATGCTAATTTATTAGCTGAAGGTGCAAAGCGTACTTTTGAAGCTAAGTTTTATGGCAAAAATGACAAAAAGGTTGAGCTTTCAAATAAAGAGCAAGTTGATAATATAATTAGTGAAATTAAGGATGCTGATTTTATAATCACTGATATTAAAAATGGTGTAAAAAAGAGAACACCGGCACCTCCTTTTACTACTAGTACGATGCAACAGGAAGCTTCAAGAAAACTTGGTTTTGCCATTAAAAAGACTATGTCTGTTGCACAGGGATTATATGAGGGTGTAAAAGTTCCTGAAAAAGGCGTGGTAGGTTTAATTACATACATGAGAACTGATTCTACTAGAATTTCTGATGTTGCTAGATCTGCTGCTAAATCTTATATTGAGTCAACTTATGGTACAGCTTATTATGAAAATAGATTTTATAAAACAAAAGCTGGTGCTCAAGATGCCCATGAGGCTATTCGTCCAACATATATTGATTTAACACCTGAAAAAATTAAGGATTCATTAACGAGGGATCAATATAAATTATATAATTTGATTTATAATAGATTTATTGCAAGCCAAATGTCTTCTGCTGTATATGATACTATTGCAGTTAGTATTAAGGCAAATGATTATAATTTTAAAGCTAATGGACAAAGTATTAAGTTTAAAGGCTTTATGAAGTTATATGTTGAAGATAAAGATATTGATAATGGTGAAGATGATGAGCTTATTCTTCCTTCACTTGAGGTTAATCAAAAACTTAAAAACGATAAATTAGATACTAAACAAAGCTTTACTGAACCTCCTGCTCGTTATACTGAAGCTAGTATTGTTAAAGTATTAGAGGAAAAGGGAATTGGTAGACCTAGTACATATGCACCTACTATTTCTACAATTCTTGATAGACATTATGTTCAAAAAGAGCAGAAACAATTGGTTCCAACTGAACTTGGAAAGATTGTTAATAAGCTACTTATTGAGAATTTTAGTGATATTGTAAATGAAAAGTTTACTGCTAATATTGAGGAGGAATTTGATGAGATTGCAGAAGGTAAAGTAGACTGGAAAAAGGTTATTGCTGATTTCTATGGTCCTTTTGAAAAAAATGTGGAAAAGGTTGAAAAAGAGCTTGAACATGTGGAGCTTGTTGATGAGGTTTCTGATGTACAATGTGAAAAATGTGGTAGAATGATGGTATATAAGTATGGAAGATATGGGAAATTTTTGGCTTGTCCAGGTTTTCCAGAGTGTAGAAATGCTAAACCTATTATTGAAACTATTAATGTGCCATGTCCTGTCTGTGGTGGAACTGTACAGATAAAGAAGACTAAAAGAGGAAGAAAGTTTTATGTTTGTGAAAATAATCCTGGAACATGTGAATATATTTCTTGGAATAAACCTAAGCCTGGAGAAAAAGTAGAAAAGGTAGAAAAAAAGGAAGA
Source organism: uncultured Clostridia bacterium (assembly GCA_934180065.1). GTDB lineage: Bacteria > Bacillota > Clostridia > TANB77 > CAG-508 > CAG-492. The sequence continues at coordinate 67,361 of CAKPRA010000007.1, forward strand.
AAAAGAAACTAAGAAAAAAGAAAGCAAAAGTAAGAGAAAAACAAATAAAAAAAGCAAAAAATAAATTTAAAGATTAGTTTTTGAAATGAACCCAAATTATTAGACAAAAAGTTTAGTAATTTGGGTTTTTTATATATTAGGGAAGTTCAATATGTGAGTATAATGTTACTTGCGAGTAATGTTGAAACGATATACTATATTAAAAATAAATATTTCTTATTATATAAAATGCTATACCAAAACATAAGAAAAATGTATAACGAAGTAATTATAATTACTTATTAACATATTTAATTATACAATTTATAAAAATAAAAAAAGATAGAAATTTATATTTCTATCTTTTTTGGCGGAGAGGGTGGGATTCGAACCCACGGTAGGCTATTAACCTACGCCAATTTTCAAGACTGGTGCCATAAACCA
>CAKPRA010000008.1 GCA_934180065.1 uncultured Clostridia bacterium
TCGCTTGTTTGCCATACAAAAAAATAATATAATAAATTTATAAAAAAAGTCTTGACAAAAATTAGATAGTCAATTTATCGTAATACTTATAATATAATAGCCAAAAAGAGTTGAACTTATTAAATTTAATAAGTTCAACTTTTTTGGCTCTAAATTAAAAATATAAATAAAGTATATATTGAATTTAAAAACGTAAACATATATAATGAGCTAAGAAAATCAAATATGAGAGGAATGATTTTATGAGTGAAAAGTATGATGCTATTGTTATTGGAATGGGTCCAAGTGGAATTTTTTTGGCATATGAATTAATTCAATTAAAAAAAGCAAAAAATATTTTATTAATAGACCAAGGAAAAAGAGTTGAAAATAGAAATTGTCCAATTGAAAAAGTTGGAAAATGTGTTAAATGCCAACCATATTGTAATATAACAAGTGGATTTTCAGGTGCAGGAGCATTTTCTGATGGTAAATTATCATTATATAATGATGAAGATGATGATATTTATGTTGGAGGAATTTTACAAGAATATATAGGTGTTGAAAATACTAAAAGATTAATTGATTATACTGATGATATCTACTTAAAATTTGGAGCTGATAAAAAATTAGAAGGTGTAAATTTTAAAGATGAAGTAAAAGTAATAAAGGAAAAATCTAAAAAGCAAGGAATTAATCTTATTAATATTCCAATAAGACATTTAGGAACAGAAAAAGCTCATGAATTATATAAAAAGTTAGAAAATTATTTAGAAGAAAATAATATAAATATGATGTTTGAAACTGAAGTTCAAGATTTAATAATTGAAAACAATTCGGTAAAAGGAGTAAAAATTTTAAATAAGAAAAGCAATAAAAAGCAAGAATTATTTTCTGACAATGTAATAATTGCAGTAGGTAGAAAAGGTGCAAACTGGCTTGTTGAAATGTGTGATAGACACAATATTATAACAAAATCTGGTTGTGTTGATATAGGTGTAAGATATGAATTACCAGATGCAGTTATGAAAGATGTAAATAAATATATGTATGAAGGAAAATTTATTGGATATCCATACCCATACAAAGATAAAGTAAGAACATTTTGTCAAAATCCAAGTGGTTTTGTTTCATCAGAAGTATATGACAATAATTTAAGTTTAGTAAATGGACACTCATATAAAGAGAAAAAAAGCACAAATACAAATTTGGCAATTTTAGTATCACATAATTTTACATATCCGTTTGATAAGCCAATTGATTATGGAAGAAATGTAGCAAAAAATTTAAATGAGCTTGCAAATGGAAATGTTATAGTTCAAAGATTGGGTGATATAAATAGAGGAAAAAGAACTTGGCAAGAAGAATTAGACAAAAATTCAGTAGTACCAACATTAAAATCAGCAGTACCAGGAGATATAACATTTGCAATAGGTTACAGAACTATGACAGATATTTTGCAATTTATAAAAGAGATGGATAAAATAGTTGAAGGATTTGCAAATCCGGATAATTTACTATATGCTCCAGAAATTAAGTTTTACAGTAATAAATTAGAAATAGACAACAATTTTGAATCAAGTGTAAGAGGCTTATACTCAATAGGAGATGGCGGAGGAATGACAAGAGGATTAATGATGGCATCATGCTCAGGAGTGCAAATGGCAAGAAATTTGGCTGGAAAAATATAGATTTTATATTGGAAAAATGTTATAATAGTATTATTAGGAGGTGTTTTTCTATGGATGAAAAATTTATTTTTCAGATTGCAAAACATAACCTTGAAATTGCTAACAGTAAAATTTCTGGGCTTATTGAAAATTATAATGCAATTGTTAATGATATGTTAAAAGATGAAAATCAATCAATGGATGTGTATAGAACATTATTGATTTACTCAATGAAAAAAGCATATACTTTAGAAAAAATGCAACCTAAGTCAGATAATATTAGATGGTCTAGAGAAAGAAATTCAAAGGCATTTGAAATTCGTAAAAGAACTTTAAAAAATTATGAAAAAATTTTAAAAACGAGTTTTGACATAAATGAGAGCTCTTATGATGAAGTGAAAAAAATTACAGACCAAATATATCAGCAGGAGAAAGCTATATGGGAAAAAGGAGAAATGCATAAATTAGTTGAAAGATTTAAAGCTGATATTACTGAGAAGTATTGTGAAGACAATCAATATGTATATACGGTTTTGCAAAACGAACCAGAAAGTAAAGTATTGAAAAAAACTCAAAATCGAGAAAATCAATATTTGAATGAAATAGTAGATGCACATTTTGCCATAGCTGACTATGAGGGGATGATTGGCTATATTTGTAGGGCTGTAAATGGTAATGGTTTTCATGGAAGCATTAGAGATGGAAAAAAATGTTGTGAATATCCGGAAAATCCATTTGCAGATTCTGACAAACAAGATGATGCAAATGCAGTCAAACTAAAAAAAGGAGTTAGTGTATTGCTAACTGATGCTAGTGTATATGAACCAGTTTTTGATTTTGCTATAGATAGATATGGAAAAATTGGATTTAGATATGATGGTGAGATGATTGCAAGATTTACAGATGAGTTAAATTATGAAAAAATTGAAGTGAATTATATAGATAAGTCAATTATGAAAAAGATTAATTTTAGTGTGAGAACAAGTGATGATAGGGTAATTGACTTAAATGGGTTATATTCTAATAGTCAAGAACAAGATAATCTAGAAAGATAATAACTTTTTATTTAAATTGGAAATTATAGTAAATGGAGTATGAAGAATATTACTTAACAGATACCTTGAACAAAATGAAAAAATAGACGTAGATCATACAATAATATATAATATTGCCGAAAAATTGTATAAGTATTTTCACAATGATTTTATCTAGATTAATTATACTAAATATTTTTAGAGGAGGCATATTTTATGAGTTTAACAATAAGAAAAATGCAAAAATACTTAAAAGAAAAGTACAAGATAACAAAACCTGAAGACATTAAAAATACGCAAAGGTATTTTTTAAAATTAATAGAGGAAGTCGGTGAATTAGCAGAAGCTATTAGAAAAGAGCAGAGAATGGAAGGTAATAATATTAAAGGAACTATAGAAGAAGAATTATCGGATGTTTTATATTATGTTTTAATGATTGCAAATACATATGATATAGATTTAGAGGATTGCTTTAGAATGAAAGAAGAATTAAATCGTGTTAGATATGGACATAAATTAAGAATAGATGATATACTAGAAGATGATGAAAAATGACAAGAGGATTAATGATGGCATCATGCTCAGGAGTGCAAATGGCAAGAAATCTGGCTGAGAAGATAAATAAGTAATTAACATCTCCTCATATGTTTGTAGAAAAGCTGCAACCTACAATTAATATAGGAATTACAAACTAATAATTTAAAGTGCAACATCAATGTTTAAAGTGCAATTTTTGCACTTTAAACATTGATGTTGTATTGAATAACTGATATAATATATATAGGAGGTATTTCGAATGGATAAAAAAGAAGATTGGAATTTGGAATTATCTGAATATATTAAACAAGATGAATTAAATAAGGGAGAAAAGGCTAAAACATGGGGAGCAGCAATAGGTCTGCAAGATGTAGATGGATTAAAACCTTCAAAATATTTAATAAAAACTGCTAAGGAACATATTGAAGGAACAATAAATATTGAAGAAGTTAAAAAAAGAATAGATGAATATTATGAAGTTCAAGGTAATAGAAAAAACTTTGAAAACAAAACTGAAGAGGCTGATAAAGTTGCGGTAAGAATTACAGAAATATTAAGTGAGAAGGCATTTAGTTTTTCTCCAGCAGAGCTGTTAAATATTCATAAAAGATTGTTTGAAAATTTATTTGATGGTGCAGGAATATATAGAAACTATAATTTTACTAAAAAGGAATGGGTACTAAATGGAGATACTGTAATATATGCACCATTTGATACTATAAAAGAAACATTAGAATATGACTTTGAGCAAGAAAAAAATTTTTCATATAAGGGATTAAGTTTAGATGAATCTATAAAACACCTATGTAAATTCACATCAAATATTTGGCAGGTACATCCATTTTGTGAAGGAAATACAAGAACAACAGCAGTATTTATGATAAAATATTTAAGAACTTTTGGATTTTGCATTAATGATGAGGTATTTGCTGAAAATTCTTGGTATTTTAGAAACTCATTAGTAAGAGCTAATTATAAAAACTTTGAAAAAAAAATATTTGAAGATTTTTCATTTTTAGAAAAGTTTTTTTATAATCTCCTTGCAAATACAAACAATGATTTGAAAAATAGATATACACATATAGATAATTTTAAAAGCACAGAGAATAACAATTTAAAAGACAATAATTATACTTTAGAAGAGCAAGCAATTATAAATATATTAAAAATAAATTCTATGATAACTCAAGAAGAAATATCAAAACAAATTAATAAATCTTTAAGGACAGTAAAAAAATATATGGCAGAAATGCAAGAAAAAGGGTTAATAGAGAGAAAAAATGGTAAAAAAAACGGTGAGTGGATAGTGAGAAAATAATAGAAAAATGTGTAAAAACAATACATAAAAAAATTCAAGCTTTTGCTTGAATTTTTTTAGTCTTTTACTTTAATTGAAGCATACTTCTTTAATTTTTCATAAGCCAAATAATTTATTGTACCAGCTGGGAAGTTTCCGTTTGAATCTTTTTTTCCTGCTGGAACACCAGTTAGTAGTTCAATTCCTTCATCAATTGTGCTGATAGCATAAATATGAAATTTTCCATCTTTAACTGCATTTATTACTTCATCAGATAGATTTAAATTTTTGGCGTTTTGAATTGGTATCATTACTGAATGAGAGCCATTTAATCCACGCATTTTGCAAATTTGGAAAAATCCTTCAATTTTTTCATTTACCCCACCGATTGGTTGGATTTCACCTTTTTGGTTTACTGAGCCTGTTACTGCAAAATTTTGATTTATTGGTATGCCAGATAGACTAGACAATATAGCGTATAGCTCTGTACTAGATGCGCTATCTCCGTCTACACCATTATATAACTGTTCAAAACATATACTAGCAGTAAGAGATAGGGGAATATCTTGGGCAAATTTTTCTCCTAAATATCCACTTAAAATATATACACCTTTTGAGTGAGTAGATCCTGATAAATCAACTTCTCTTTCAATATTTATAACGCCTGTTTTTCCTGTATAGGTGTTAGCAGTTATTTTTACAGGTTTTCCAAACATATAATCACCAATATTCATTATTGTAAGACCATTTATTTGACCAACCTTAGCTCCAGAAGTATCAATTAAAAGAGTATTTTCTTTTATCATTTCTGTGTACATTGAATCATATTTTTTTACTCTATTAACTCTTTCATATAGAGCCATATCAACATATTCAGATGTTACTACTTTAGATTTATGCATTTGAGCCCATGTTGCTGCTTCTGCAATTATTTGTGATAAATCATTAAATTTAGTAGAAAGTTTATCCTGATTGTCAGCAAGTCTTGATGAATATTCCATTATTTTGGCAACTGCACTTTTATCAAGATGTGGAAGCTCTTCTTGTTCACAGAAACCATGAATAAATTTGGCAAGTTTATTCATATTTTCTTCAGTATTCTCAGATGAATCTTCAAATTCAACTTTTATTTTAAATAATTTTCCAAAGTCAGAATCCATAGCAGATAAGGCTCTGTAAATTTCCTCATTTCCTATAATAATTACTTTTATATCTAGAGGAATTGGCTCTGGTTTTAAAGAAATCATTACCATTGGAGATCTAGGATCTGCTGTATTTTCAATAAGTAATTGTTTTTGTCTTAGAGATTTTTTTAAGGCTTCATAGCATATTCCGTTTTCGATTAAGTCATGTGCTTGGAAAATTATATATCCACCGTTTGCTTGATGCAAAAGTCCTGGTTTTAGCATTGTGTAGTCAGTTTTTAAAGATCCATAATAGTTTTCATATTCAAGTTTTCCAAATATATTATGATATGAATAATCAGAATCCATAATAACTGGTGCACCTTCTTGATCATGATTATCTACAAATAAATTAACTCTATAATTATTCCATGGTTTTGGTGGTTCAGGTCTTGGACCTGGAACTTGTTGTTGATTTTCTGCTGATGGTTCAACTAAAAATAAATCAATGTTTTTTAAAATGTCTTTTTTTACACTTTCTAAAAATATTCCTATTTTTTTGTTTCTTTTAAATTTAGATCTTATATAGTTTATATGTGCATTAATTGTTAATAATGCGACATTTGATTGCCATTCTGACAATTTTTTTTGAGTTTCTCTTTCAATATTCTTAATTTCACTTATTACTTGTAAAATTTGCTCTTGTACTATATTTGAATTATCTTCAAAGTTTTGTTTTGTTTCAGCATCTAGCTTGTCAAATTCTTCTTGTTCAATAGCCTTCCCATTTAAAATAGGCATCATATAAATTCCATTTTGAGCAGATTTCACTTGGAATCCATATTTTTCTGATTTCTTATTTAACTTATCCATAAGAGCAACTCTTTTTTCTTCATATGACTGGGTTATTAATGCTTTTTCTTTCTCAAAATCATCATTATTAAATGTATTTTTTAAATCAGATCTGATGTCTTTTATAAATGAATCCATATAATCTTTGAATTCTCTTCCTTGTCCTGCATGAAGAGGCACTGCAATTGGTTCGTTAGGGTTATCAAAATTGTATATATAACACCAATCACAAGGTGTTTTTTTCTTTTTTGATATTTTATCAAGATAGTGTTTAGTGTACATTGTTTTACCAACTCCACTAGGTCCTTCTAGATAAAGGTTATAGCCTTTTATATCAACATTTAGACCAAACTCTAATGCTTTTATTCCTCTGTCTTGACCAATTCCAGTTTCTATGTTTGTCAATTCCTCAGTTGTATCAAATTTGAAAATATTTGGGTCGCAAAAGGCCTTTAAACTTTTGTAATTTAATTCATTTTTATTTTTCATTTGTTCCTCCTTAAATTATAGATATAGTGTCATAAGTATAGCAGAATCAATATTGTTATAATATTTTTTCCTGATTCCTACTGTCTGAAAATTATATTTTTGATAAAGTTTTATTGCTGGTATATTATTTTCATTTACTTCTAATGTTATTGAATTCATATTTAGTTTTTTTGATATATTAATTAATTCAGATAGAAGTAGAGAACCAATACCTAGATTACGTTTATCTTTCCTTGTAACTATGTTCATTATGTTTGCTTCATCAAGTATAGTTAAAATTCCTGCAAATCCTAGAATTTTATTGTCTTGTTTTGCAACAATATATGTAGTATTTGTATTTGAAAGCTCTTTTTCTAATATTGAATAAGACCAAAAATCATCAAAATCTGTTATTAAGGTATTTTTTAGATCTTGTAAATCTTCAGAATTCATTGTACAAATTTCAATTTTTGCATTATCAATATTTTTCTCAGTATGTGTAAAGCCTGTATTTAAAATAGTATTTTTTTCATCCATGTTATTTTTCACCATTTAGATTTCTTTCTGCTTGTGATTTTTTTAAATAAATAGGTAAGACAAAATCTGAGCTTCCGTAAATTCCATTTTTGAATTTATTATATGCAGATTTTCCAATACTAATACTTGTTTGATTATTTTGCTCTGCAGTTGCAAAAAAAGGATTTTTAATATATGTTTTTATTTTGTCATGATGTGCAATAGAGCCATCGCCAACAAAGATTAATGAATCATCATATATTGAAAGTTCATCTAAAATATTTTGAATTGTATCAGATTTATAATCTCCAATTTGTTTATATGTTGTTCCATCATTACTAAATAGAGAATAATAAACATTATCATTTTTGGCATCTATTAAGCTAACAATAAGGCCTGTAGATTGAATATTATAAGCTAAACTTTCAAGTGATGTAACACCTGTAACTGGGATATTTTTTGCATCTGAAAATGCTTTTACTGTTGAAATTCCAATTCTGATTCCTGTAAAAGATCCTGGTCCAAGACAACAGGCAAGTAGGTCAATATTATCTAATGTTAAGTCTGTTTCTTGAAATAAATTATCAATTAGTGGCATCAAATTTTGTGAATGAGTTTTCTCATCATTTGTATGTTTTTCTAATATTATTTTTTGATCTTCCATTAGTGCAACAGAGCATATTTTTGAAGATGTGTCAATTGCTAAAATTTTCATTGTAACCTCCATTTTTTAATTTGTTTCCGGAAATAAGTTTTTAAATTTTTCTCCTACTGTTTCAATTTTCAATAATCTGTAATTTTCATCATTTTCGCTTTTTTCAAATGTTATATGAATATAATCTTTTGGTAAAGCATCTTTAATAATTTCGCCCCATTCAATTATGCAAATACCATTTTCAAAATATTCTTCTCCACCTATAGCGTAAAATTCCTCTGAATCAGATAGTCTGTATACATCAAAATGGTAAATGTTTAATCCATCTTTAGTATTATATTCATTTACAATTGTGAACGTTGGACTTGAGATTTCTTTTTCTAGACCATAATGCTCTAAAAAACCTTGAGTAAATTTGGTTTTCCCTGATCCAAGCTCTCCAGTTAAAACAACGATATCAGAAGGTTTTAATTTTGAAGCTAATTTTTTTGCGAAATTTATTGTATCAGATTCTGATTTTGATATAAATTTATACATATTTTCACCTTTTTTTCAATTTTAATTCTAGGGATATTTTATATTAATAATATCAATTTGTAAATATTTATTTTAAAATTGATGAGCTGTTTCTAGATTTTTCTATTGACTTTTATTAAAATCTACTATAAACTTTAATCATATGAATGCTTGCATAGCTCAGTAGGCAGAGCACTACCTTGGTAAGGTAGAGGTCACCAGTTCGATTCTGGTTGTAAGCTCCAAGAAATAGCAAAAGCAATGAAATTTATTGAGTTTCATTGCTTTTATATTATATTTTATTAACATCTAAAAACTAGTAAAATCAATATATAACAAGATTTCTTGAAATAACAAAAACAATATTAAAGTATATTAAATTTGATTAGCAATATAAAAAACTGCATTCAAATTGCATTCAAAAATAAAAAAAATGCATTCAAAAATTATTTTTTGAATGCAATTATCTTTCCAGAATAATTATCATTATTAGAAGCGGAAGAGTTAGGGTTTAATAACATATTATCATCAGCTCTTTTAACCTTAGCTTTTTGAATTTCTTTCTCAACGAAAGAATCTAAAATATGTGCATATGTTTCCTGAAGTACTTCGACACTGGTTCCAACAAGAGCAGAGATTGCATAAATATTCATACCATTTTCGATTAGACGCGTAACACAAGTATGTTTAGTCATATGAGTATTACAACCATCTTTTAAATCCAATTTAATTCCAGCTTGGCGACAAATTCTTTTAAAAATACAATTAAAAGATGAATGCGAAATATAACCGCCGTCTTTTCTACAAAACAATAAATGCTCTGTATTATTAATATTGTTTTTAGATACTTCAAGTTGTTCGTTTAAGAAGTTTTCAAAATCATTCTCATCAAAAAGAATATCAAAAGGTATGAATCTAATATCCTTTTTTCCATATTTTCTTGCCTTTTTACCAGTTTTTGTATGTTTACCAACAATAATCTTATTTTCCTTGTTTTTAGTTAATGTTTTAGATACAATTACTTTCTTTCCAATAGTGTCAATATCTGTATCTCTATTTAAAGCACAGATTTCTCCAATTCTCATAGATGTAGCCAAAGCAAACTTTATTATATTTTTTACGGTCAGCGAATCAATTGCAGATTTGCTATTGCATACCAAAGTCGACTGATGCATATTAATGTAGTCTAATAATTGTTGCTCCTCGTCACTAGAAAAAGCTATAACATCTTTTTTATCCTTTAGGCTTATAAAAGTATTCCTCTTAATTTCATCAAATAATTCTTCAATCTCACAGCTTTTACAGGCACTTTTTAGTATATCATAGACCTTTTCAATTTGACTTTGGCTTGCTTCAATATCAACAAAATAGGTAAAAACAGATTTTATATCATCTTCTGTAAGTACACGCATCTTTTTAAATGCAATAGGATGTTTTTCGATTGCTGTAATAGTTGCAATATTTCTTATATAAGAGTTTTCTTCTGTAATATTAGAATTAAGTTTATTTTCCTCAATGTATCGCATTGTTTTAGAAAGAGTATAATCACCGTGTTTTATTTTATCCTTTTTTTGCAATTCTTCCGTTTTTTCTTCTTTTTTCAATTTAGCTTCTTTTTTATTTTTAGCACTACCAGTAGATTTTCGCTCTCCATTTAATGTTATTTGTGTTGCAGAAGTTTTGTAGCAATAAAACCTATCACAATATTTTAGACAATCTGTACATTGCTTACATTTGTCGCATTTTATATATCCAGTTCTATTATCACATTTGCTTCTATCTAAACAAGCTTTACAAGTAGAGCACTCTTCTGCTAAAAAAGAATCCCTTTTATTTCTTTTTATTGTTTCATAAATTGTTCCTTCGCCATTTGCACGTCGTTTCATAAAAAATACCTCCATTTTCAAAAAAATATGTTTAATAAACACTTGAAAATAAAGGTATATATAGTTTATAATATATATATCAATACTTTCAAAAGTGTTGTGATTCGGATATTGTGTTGAGCCGCGAAACTTATTCACAATGTCCTTTTTTGTTTTTATTAAGTTTTTTATTCAATTGGCACCATCTTAAAAGATGAATTTGCTTCTATATGTTCTCCTGATTGGAATGTATATAAATATTCTGAAACTCTATAACTTCCATTTCCCAATATTATATTAACTCTTAAAGAGCCACTAGAAGAATAAACAAAGAAATTACTTGATCCACCATATATTTTATATCTACCTGGTTCAAAGTCTTTACCAGCAGTTAAGAAACCAGCCGGATATGTTTTTTCTGTACCTTTTAAGGTTATTATATCTTTGTTTAATTTTTCAACTTGGGTTTCTAAATTAGATTTATTGGTTTCTAACTCATTTATTTTAGATTTTAGTTCAGTTTGATATTTTTCTTGAGTTGTTTCTTGATATTTATTATTCAATTCATCGTATTTACTGTTTAAAGAATTATATTTATCTGATAATGTTTTTTTGGCGGATGCTAAATTTGCGTATTTAGTATTCAATTCTTTATAATTTGCTTGAGAATTGTCATAATCTTCAGATAATTTATTGTAAGAAGAATGTTTTGATATATATAAAGATATAATTATTATATTTAAAATAATTGATATAGTAATTATTCCTAGAATTACTTGTACAAAACGGTATTTTTTTATAACTTCAAATATATTTAAATTTTTAATAGCAAGTAATTTGTTATTTTTGTTTAATTCCATTTTTTCCTCCAATCATTACACTGTTTTATTAGAATGTGACATATTTTTCTTTTTATTTTTTAAGAACTCAATAAATCTATTAAGCTCTTCAATATCTTTTTCATCAAGACCGTTAGTATCTAAGTTATTATTAGATATACTATTAAAATCAAAGAAATAGTTACCATCTTTTCCAAGAATATCACATAAGGCGGATATAGTATCTGCATCAGGTTTGTTTAAACCTTTTTCCCAATTTGCAATAGCAGTATTACTAGTTTTAAATCCGTTTCTCTGTCAGTTTTTCTGCGAGTATTTTTTGAGTCATTTTCTTTTCAAGTCTTGCATCTTTTATTCTACTATTCAAAAACATAGTTTTCCACCTCCGTTAACAGAATATCACATTGAAAAAGAAATGTAAATAAAAAAATTCAGAAAAACTGAAAAAAATAGTAAAAAAGGTATTGACATTTCAGAAATAATGGAATATATTTAAAAAGACTTCAGAAAATCTGAAGAGAAAGGAGGGCAATATGAGTGTTGGGGAAAAAATAAAGTTATATTTAGTTCAAAATAATATACATCAATATTGGCTATCGGAACAAGCAAAAATTGCATTACCAAAATTGAATGCATCATTAAATAGTAAAAGAAAATTAAGTGCAGATGAGTTTGAGGATATTGTGATAGCCTTAAAAGTAGATGCAAATTTGTTTTTAAGCAAAAAATATCCTTAAAATAAAATCGAAAATCGCGGCTCAACACAAATAGAGGAGGGATACTATGAATATAAAAAAAACAGCAACACTTAAATGGGAAGATGCACCAGATACGATCACACCAGAAATTTATGCACAAATAAGAGGTATAAGTGTACAGAGTGCAAGAGATGAATTTAATACAAAGGAATTTCCAATTTTAACGAGTGGAGGATCTAAACTAATTGCAGATAAAACAGCTATATACATGTATGAATTAGGTTTAAATCCTAAAAGCAATACAAAGCAATGTGTAGAATACTTAATATTATTAGAGCTAAAAAAATTTAACGAGAAATTTAATAATATTAAGTCGGAAAGTATTTAATTTCAAAATAGATTAATTCTTAAATGTTCCAATATATGTTGGCACTAAAGAAATTAAAAAATACAAAAGTAAAGAAGGGAAAAAATGAGAATTAAAACATTTATAAAAACTATAGCGATAAATCATAGATTTTCAAAAATGAAAAATACATCATTGAAAATGCAACAGAATTTAAAAATGTTAAAAAGACAAAATAATAGAACTAGTTGACCGGAAAAATCTGCCTAGTTCTAAAGAATACAAATAAAGATAAATAAGCATTCTCAGTAACTATATTAGCATAGTTACTGAGAATATGCAAGAGGAGAAACGTATGAATATTAGTAAACAACTTGAAAAATTTTATTTAACTTTAGACATTAATACAATTTCTACAAATGCAATTGCTCTATATACAATTTTAGTGCAACTTGCAAAGTTAGCAAATAATTTTAATGAATTTAAAGTTACAAATACAATTTTGAAAAGCAAAACAAGACTAAATACTTCAGCATTGCAAAGAGCAAGAAATGAATTAATAACAAATAATTTTATTACATACAAAAAAGGAACAAATCAAATTGATGCTTCTAAATACGGAATAATAGATTTAACTGATAATAGCGAACAAACACAAGAAAATATAGAAAATCAAAACACCGAACAAACAACAGAAAATCTTAATATTGTTGAAGTTGAACAAGCGAACGCACAACCAAACGAACAACCGAACGCACAAGCGAACATAACTCCTATATATATTAATAATATTATCACTACACTAAACTTATTATTTAATTATATTAATAAAGGGGATGCACAAAAATTTTCAAAAGAGGATTTACAGGAAATAGGTGTAACACAAAAAGAAAAGAAACGGAATAATTAATTATTTAAAGCGTTTGGATGTTTATGTTCAAGACACAAAAATTTTGCAATATATGAACCAGGAGCAAATCCTAAATCTAAAAATAAAATACTGGGTAATAAAAGAGCTGTATTTAAGTCCACATACACGATTATTAAACAAATTGACAAAAGAGAAATTTGATTTTAGATTTTTAAAGGCTAGAAAATATAAAGAGCTAACAAATTTGGAAGAGTTTACGGCATATTTTATAAAGTGTTTGCAAAATGAATTAGAAGCGGCATGAAAGTGAGGAAATATGGCAACAGACAAACGAATTATAAACAGATTTTATGAATTATATAGCAGGAACAGAATTGAGGTAAAAATACAATATGCAGATCAATCAGATAATCAAATTTCTAGTAGATTATCGAATGTGACAAAAAAGGTTTTGTATAAATACTACAATTGCGATTATTGTAATGCAAGAATAGTAATAAACGGAAGAAGAGATGGCATTGTAATTTTACCACGTACATTGACAAAAAGAACACCACTTAAATTAGCATTATGCAATAAGTGTATAGGTTTTGTAGTAAAAGAATTTGAGGAGGAATACAAATGAAAAGTTACACATTTGAAGTAACAGGAGAGATTGTTGGTAAAGCCAGACCACGAATGAATACATACACTGGAAAAGCATATACACCGACAAAGACAAAAAATTATGAATATTTAGTAAAACAAAGCTTTTTACTAAAATATCCAAATGCAGAGGTACTTGAAGGAAGAGCAAGTGTTAGTATTTTAGCTTTATTTCAAGTTCCAAAAAGTACAAGCAAAAAGAATTCTGAAAAGATGCTTAACAAACAAATAAGTCCAACCAAAAAGCCAGATATAGATAATATAGCAAAAATAGTATTAGATGCACTTAATAAATTAGCATACAAAGATGATACACAAGTTGTAGATTTAAACATTGCAAAAGCATATGCAGATAGAGAGCGTTTAATAATTAAAATCGAGGAATTTTAAGAAAAATTCAGAAGCGGAGGAAAAGAAATGAAGAATCTAAAGAAAATGGTTATAAATATAATTGCTATATTACTAATAGCAATATATGCAATAAAAGGATTTGCATATAAGATAAGGGGATACAAAAGACTTGATAATATAAAAATTCCCAAAACACTAACAAGACCACGAGAACAACAACTAAATTATTGGAGGGGATTTTATAGATATTTTAAATTTTTACCAGATGTTTTAATAAATCAACATAACTATTTAATAAGAGGTTGGGATATTTACATAGTAGCATATGAATTAAATTTAGATTATATAAAGGTTAAAAAGGTAAAAAGAAAATTAAAAATAAACAATAACAAAGAAAAGAGGGAAGCAATATGCCAATAGAGTTTATAGTGGGTTTTATATTGGGAACAGCAACAGGTTTAATACTAACGTGTTTAGTTGTGGTTAGTTCAAGAGAAAAAGATAAAAATGATTTTAACAGGAAATGAAAAATATTTTGAGGGGGGCTTTTAGTGAAAGAAAATAAGGTTTATTGTGCAGAAGGCGACCCAGATTATGGGTGCATATTTATTGCAGCTAAAACAAGTAAGGAAGCTAAAAACATTGCAATGAGTAGTTGGGTAACTGAACATTTGGACAATCCGTACATAGAGTTAAGAGTAACAAGATGTTGGAACATAAAAGAAACAAATTATAGTGGAATATTAGATATTTACCAAATAAATGAATTAGGATTAATTTGGTGGTCGTGCCCAAAATGTGACAATGAAAAATTTGAGATATTAGATACACAAACATATAAATGTAAAAAATGTGGGAAGATAAACTCAATACCATATGTTTAGGAGGTGTTTTAGTGAACAAAAATAATGTAGAAGATATAAAAATAATAAATAGTGAATATAGATTATGTATAGTAAAGAAAAAAAGAGCATTATTTCATAAATGGGTACATACAAAAAACTTATTGGGACAAGAATTCGAAGTAGGAATAGTAGAATATGAAAATGGACAAGTAGAGGAAGTAACTCCAAACAATATAAAATTTTGTGATGATAAATTAAAAGAATATTGTTTTATAAAGGAGGACTAATCAATGGCTGAAACAAAAAGATATAAAGTTATATGTTGCAATTGTAATAAAGAAATATATGCAACAAAATCAATATTTCATGAAATGGGAATGTTTGATTTAGGACGAGGAAGGTGTTTGCATTGCAATACAAGTTTACAATTAATATATGAGCCGGAAACAGACACGATGAACTCAAGATTATATGATGATTTCATAAAAGAAAGACAAAGCAAAATGAAAAATTAAATTTATATGGAGGTACTAAAAGATGAAGTGTACAGGAAAAGAATGGGATACTTGCAGAGTTGAAAAAATGGGATGCAAAGGATGTTATTATGATGAAAAAGAATTTGTAACATTCACAAAAGATGAAGAAGCGATAAATGTATATTTTGTAAAAGATGGTATAAAAGTTGCAGATATTTTAATGGGAGTAGCAGCAACAATAAAAATTATTATGGAAGAAACCGGAAAAGACAAAGAAACAGTATTAAAAGTAGTTAATGAAATGATTGATGAAGCCAATAAAAAGAAAAAGGGGAAAAATAATGAAAAATGATAAAGTAGAAAATATAAAACAAGCAATTGTATATATTAATTAAAGAGGAGGTTTTAAGTAAAAAAATAGTATAAAGATAATAAAGGAAAAAATAAAAGTATTAGATTTACACATACAAAGCTACAAGAATTATTAGGATTATAAAAATTTTAGGAGGTACATATGAGAAAAGAAGAACTTGTTGATTTATTAAAAGGCTATAAAGAAAATATAGCAAAATTAAAATTGAGAAAGTTAGAAAAGAAAAAGTGCGAAAAAAGATTAAAGCAATACAAACGATTAGAAAGTAATACAACTGCTATATTAGGAATTAACTGTGATATACATAGCAAAAACAAAATTAGTAATAAAACAGAAAAAACTGTAATTGATACAATTGAATTAAATGAAAAAGAAAAAAGAGAAGCGGAACAGAGAATTAAAGAGTTAATTACAGAAATTGAAGTATTAGAAGAAAAAGTAAAACAAACTTCAATAAGACTTTCAGCATTACAATATAAAGAAAAAGAGATATTATATGCGTATTACATTGAAAACCGAACATATGAAGATATTGGAAATAATTTATATTTTAGTTTATTTAATCAAACAAGAGAGATAAGAGCAATAAAGACTATAGTGAAAAATGCAACAAATAAAATGCTAAAATTATAAAGTGTCCCAAAAATGCACCAAAATGACATTGTTTTTGCAAAAAACATTGTATTATAATTATAATTGCAAGAACTAGATAAGTTTATTACATAATAATAAAAACTGTCTAGGTAAATAAAAAAGAGCTAGTTTAAAAGATATGACTAGCTTTTATTTATAGCCATCAACGATACTAGATAGGTTGATATAAAAATCCATTATAAGACTCCTAAAATATTTTATTTAAGACGATTCTAGTTAAGTCTTAAATAATATAAAAAGGAAGATAAAGATATGAAAAAGAGAAGAGCAAGAAGAAAGTATTATAATTGGGAAGCGGAAATTGCTAAAGGAAATACAGACAAGTTTTATCATTCGACGGATTTTCAAATTGCAAGAGAAAAGGTTTTAGAAAGAGATAAGCATAAATGTCAGTTTTATTTAGGAAAATGGAATGATGGCAAACATTTCCCAGATAAAATAAAAATAGTAAATGCTAATACAGTACATCACATTGTTCCAATAAAACAACGACCAGATTTGGCTCTTAACATAGACAATATGGTAAGCCTGAGTTTTGAAGCACACGAAATAATTGAAGACAGACATAGATGGACATGGAGAAAGAAAAAGAAACCATTAACAGAAGAGAGGTGGTAAGATTTGAAACTAGAACATTTATTAAAAGCATATAAACTAAATAATATAAATGCAGAAATAAAAGATATGAATAATGAAATTGAAAGAGCAGGAGTAATAACATTTACAAATGGAATATCAGCAAGCTATCTATTGGATAATGAAGATATAGTAATAGCTATGAAGATATTCTTTAATTGTTTAGTACCAGACAATAAAGGGAAATTAACAGTAATAAATCAAATTGAACATACAAAAAAAATAATAACAATAATACAAAAAACAATGATGCTATTATCAAATATTCCACAAAAAGAAGCTAATATGATACTAGAGCATTTAGGATTATTTGATAATACATTTGGAAGCGGAAAGCAAATAAAACATTTAGAACATGAATATAGAATAGAAACTATAGATGGACTATTATGTTTTACTGTAAATGAAGTAGTTGAAAAGAGGTAGAGAAGATGAGGAAAGATAGTTATATAGAAACAAAGAGAAGATTAAGTAGATGCTTTGATATTAAAAATATGAGTGATAAAGAAATAATTGAAGTATTAGATAATGAAATTAAACAATATAGAGAAAGAATAGAGCAATTACAAGAACAGGTAAAAGAATTATATAATAGAGAAATAAAGAGTGAAACTATAACATTAGATACTACAGAAGAAGATTTAGTAGATAAAGATATATTAGAAATAATATCAACTACACAATATGCAGATGGAAAGCTAATACAATCTAAAATGGAATATAAATATAAAGATACTTCGAATAACATGATGAATAACAAGAATAAAAATGCAAAAGAATTAAAAGCAATATATCATGCAGAGATATATGAAACCAATGACGGTGCTATAGATATTCTGTATGAGTGTAACAAAGATTGTATAGAATGTAATAAAAAGAATTGTATTCCAGAGTATTGTACATACACATTAAATAAAAAATATGCAAAAAATTATTATAATAAAGAAAGCTGAACAGAAGCGGATACCCCCACTAAAATCTCAAGCCCGGTCGGGGCTTAACGGGAGCGGGTGTGGGCCTCGACTGTACAACTTTTTTCATTTTCACATGAAAGGGGTGGTAAATGTGGCTAAAAAGAAACAAACAAAAGCTGAAAAGCTAGAAATAGAGCTAAATAACGCAGAAAAGAGCTTAGAAGTTATAGATAAAATAACACAAGAGGAAGAAGAAAGAAAAAAAGAGCTGGAAAAAGCAAAAAGAATGGAAAAAAGGAGATTAAAGAAAGTAGAAGAGAAAGCAGAAAAAATAAAAGATGATTTAAAAAATCAATTAAAAAAACAAGAAAAAAACGGAAAACAATTTGAAGATATGGTTGAAGATTATATATTTTTTGTTAAATTAAAAGAAAATTTGCAAAATGATATTAATGTACGAGGTCTGACATATGAAGTAATAACTGGAAATGGGTATAAAACTGAAAAAAATAACGAAAGTGTAAAAAATATAATAAAAGTTAATGCTCAAATGCTTAAAATACTACAAGATTTGGAATTAAAATCTCCTGAAGAAGGTGAAGGAGATGATTTGTTGTAAAGAAATAAATGAATACATAGATTATTACGAAAACAATAAAAAATATTTTAATCGAGAAAGAATATTGTTAATGGAGAACATAGTAAAACCTACATTAAAACAAGATGATGTTTTTTTTGATGAAGATACTTTTTATACTTGTATAAAATATGTGGAAAAAAATTTTTATCCACTATTTCCTTATCAAAAATTTATTTATGCATTTGTGTTTATGTATGATAAGGAGGATTTCCCGTTATTTAGGACATTTTTTATAATGATGGGGAGAGGTAATGGAAAAGATGGTTTTATAGCTCCATTATTGAGTTTTTTTCAGACTGAATATTATGGAATTCCAAATTATAATATAGATATTGTTGCTACAAGTGAGCAACAGGCAAAGGATACTTTTGATGAGATATATAATGTTCTTGATTCTAATAAGAGCAAATACAAAAAAAGTTTTAAATGGAATAAAGAAGAAATAATTGGAAGAAAAACAAAGGCAAAATTAAAATATAATACATCCAACGGAGATACTAAAGATGGAAAAAAAGATGGTTGTATTGTATTTAATGAAAAGCATGCATATAAAAGTAATGATTTAATTAATGTATTTACAAGTGGTGCTGGTAAAGTAAGGCATTTTAGAATTTTTATAATAACAACAAACGGAAAAATCAGAGAAGGACCACTAGATGAAGATTTAGATCTATGCGAGATGGTACTTGCAGGAGATAATGATATAAGATATTTTCCTTTTATTTGTAAAATTGATGCTGAAGAAGAAGTTGATAATGAGGAAATGTGGATAAAGGCAAATCCAAGCTATCCATATATGCCAGCATTAAGACATGAGATGAAAATGCAATATAAAGAAATGAAAAAGAAACCGTCTAGTTCAGCAGAATTTATGACAAAAAGAATGAATTGGCCAAAACGTAGTCAAGATGAACAAGTAACAGATTGGGAAAATATATTAAAAGCATCATATTCAGATGTAAAGAAAAAAATAGTAAGGCAAATACCAAATTTGAAAGATAATCAAGCAATAATTGGTATTGATTTAGCAACTGTAAATGATTTTGCCACAGCTGGTATATTACTTAAGAATGGAAATGAGTATATTTGGAGATGTAAAACCTGGATTTGTACAGCGAATGAAAATTATGAGCATATTAATTTTCCATTTGATAGGAAAGGACAAGAAGGTTTTAATGATTTTGAAATTGTCAATGATATTTCTCTTGATTTTGATGAGATTGTGAATTGGTGTATTTCTCAAATGGAAATGTATAATGTTATAAAAATAATTATGGATATGTATAGATTCAAATTATTAAAAAAGGCTTTTGCAGATAAAGGTTTTGATGATACTTATATAGAAACAAAGCAAAATCCAAATGGCTTAATAAGAATGATTAAATATATACCATCAGTTGAAGCAATATATATTCCATTTATAGAAATGTTGTTTTTAAAGTGTAATTTAAATATTGGAAATAGTGCAATAATGAGATGGGCAATTAATAATACTTGTGTAAAGCAAAAAAAGGATGGAAATAGGTCATATGAAAAGATAGAGCCAAAGTTAAGGAAAAATGATCCTTTTATGGCTTTTTTTTGTGCTTATAGCGGACATGAATTATTTGATAAAGGTGTCATTTATGTGTAAGGAGGTGAGATGAAAATGAACATTCTGAAGAAGTTATTTAAAACAGATGATGGGGATATTGATTTATGTGGAATGTTAGTAAACAAATCTGATGCTAAAGATTACATATATGCAATGGCAGAAGCAAAAGCGATAAACTTAATAGCTAAAACAATAGCTAAAACAGAGCTTTTAGTATTTTCAAAGAATCCCAAAACAAAGAAGATTGAAAATACTAAAAATGATACATATTACATACTAAACATTAAGCCAAATTATAATGAAAATGGAACAGAATTTTTATATAAATTAGCACTTAAATTATTAATAGATAAGGAAGTGTTAGTAGTAATAAATAAAAGACAAACAAAAAAACTTCTATATATAGCGGATAGTTTTGATAAAACAACTGATATTTTATATCCTAAAACATTTAGAAATATAACAATTTCAGACAAATCAGGAAATTCAATTATATTAAATAAAACATATAAACAAGAAGATGTAATATACATATCCTTGCAAAATACTAAGCTAGCGACAGCAGAAACAAATTTTAAAAATCAATTAGGAAAATTACTACAAACAGTACAAACAAAATACAAAAGAGCTAATACATCAAAATGGAAACTAAAAAAACCAGGAGGACAATTAACCTTAAGAGATTTTGAAACTGGAAAAGACATATCGTACGAAGACTATATAAATAAAATAACAAAAGGAATTTTTAGTGATGAAGAAGCGGTTATAATGCTTGCAGAAGCATTTGATTTGGTGAATTTAAATGATAAAGAAAATGTAAATTTAACAGACTATAAGGATTTAACAAAAAATATAGGCGATGCCGTAGCATCTAGGTTTGGAATTCCACTAGATTTATTTTATGGAACAAAAACCGAAAAATCTACCGCTAATGATGATTTTATATCGTTTGGTTGTGATTTTTATTATAATAGCATAGAAGATGCTATAAATGATGCTTTTGTTGGATGTAAAGATTATTGCGACGGTGAAAGAATACAATTTAACAAATATGCAATATTCCATAAAGATATAATAGATTCTGCAAATGGAATAGATAAACTAGTGTCAAGTACATTTAGTAGAAACGAGATAAATGAATTTATAAATTTACCACATATAGATGAAGATTGGGCGGATGAGCACAATTTAACTAAAAATTATGGAAATGTGAAAGGAGGTGTGAATGATGAAAAATAAATTTTATAATTTTGAAAAGATAAATGACGAGAAAGCAGCAATATACATTTATGGAGATATTGTTTCTGAAAAGTGGTGGAGTGACAGTCCAGATGTTGACCCAACAACTTTCAAAGATGAGTTAGCTGAATTAGGTGATGTAAATGAAATTGATGTACATATTAACTCATTTGGAGGAGAAGTATATGCAGGTTTTGCAATACATAACTTACTAAAACAACATAAAGCAACAATAAATGTGTATATAGATGGTATTGCAGCAAGTATTGCCAGCGTGATAGCTATGGCAGGAGATAAGATATATATGCCAAAAACAGCCTTAATGATGATTCACAATTGCTGGACCTGGACATCAGGAAATTCTAAAGAATTACGTAAAACTGCTGAAGATATGGATAAAGTAGGAGAAGCAATTAAATCATCTTATTTAAACAAAGTGAATATTACAAAAGAAGAGCTTGAGCGATTATTAGATGATGAGTCGTTAATGACTGCTGAGGAATGTTTAAATAAAGGATTTATCGATGAAATTATTCAAGATGATAAGGAAATACAAAATAAATATACAAACAAAACATTATTAAATATGTATAAAAAAATGCATAAACAGACATCAAAACAAGAAATTAGTGATGAAACTATAAATAAAATTGCTAATAGAATTGTTGAAATAACAAAAACTCAAAATGATGAGAAACAAAAAAATAATATTTTAGTTAATAAAGACTTACAAGAAAAAAATAAAAATCCTTGGGAGTCTTTTTTTCATACAAAAAAATAGAAAGGTAGGAAAATATATGAAAATTGATAAAAATAATATGAAAGAAGCTAAAGATTCGGCAAAAGAAATTTTAAATAACACAGAAGATAAGGCAGAGGCTATAATAGAAGCAATGGACTTATTGAACAATGCAAAATATGCAGATTTAATAGAAGAAATACAAGAACAAGCAACAAGAGCAGAAAGTGATAAAAGTTATGCAAAAAAATTAGGGTTAAGAGCATTATCTAAAGAAGAGAAAAATTTTTATGACCAATTAAAAGATATTAAAAATGCAGTTACAGGAAAACAAATAAACATGATACCAACATCAATAATAGATTTAACACTAGAAAATATAAGACAAGAAAGTACTATACTAGAAGATATAAATTTTGCACCAGCAGATGTTAAAAATTGGCTTGTAGGTGAAAAAACAGGTAATTTTGGATGGGGAGAGCTATCAGAAGCTTTAACAGAAGAATTGACTGCTGAAATAGATGGTTTGATAACAGATGTAAACAAATTATATGTAGTATTAGTAATTCCAAAAGGAATTAGAGAGCTTTCATACGAATTTATAGATAAATATTTTATGGCAATTTTACAAGAAGCACTAAATGACGGTTTAGAATATGGATACTTTCAAGGAAATGGAAAAAAACAACCAATTGGAATTTATAAACAAATAGATTCTGTAAATGAAGATGGAACTCATAAAGATAAAACAGTTAACAAAAACCTAGTTAACTTTACACCAAAGGGGCTAGCTAATGCTAAAGAATATCTTACAAATGATGGTAAGAGAACGCTAACAGAATTAGTAATTTACTGCAATCCAAGTGATAAGGCAAATTATGTTGATCCAGCTATATACAATGACAGAGGAGAATTAATATCATCATTAAAGAGCTTAAAAGTAAAAGATTCTGCTCAAAATCCACAAGGAAAAGCAGCATTAGCAATACCTAAAAAATATGTAATGGGACTTACAAATTTCGGAATAAACGAATATAAAGAAACAAAAGCTCTGGATGATGCAGATGTGCTAATTGGAAAGGGATATGCCAATGGTAGAGCAGTAGATGATAAGATTGCCTTTGTGTTTGATGTAACTAAATTAGAGGAATACATAGATAAAGTAAAAGTAACAGCAATTGAAGGCACAGTTAATACAAAATCAGAGGGAGTAGCAGGGGCTTAGTAAATAAGCTCCTAAATAAATTTAAGGAGGGAAAGCGTAATGGCTAAAAATAAACAAAAAACAGAAAGTGTTAAAGAAAATGAAATAGTAAAATATATAGTAATTGAGAAATTTAAAGATTTACAAGATCATCAATATATTTATGAAATTGGTGAAGAATTTCCACGTGTGGGATTACAAGTAACACCAGAAAGAATAGAAGAATTAGCAAGTTCAAATAATTTGACAAAAAAAGTTTTAATAAAAAAGGAAGTTATTAAAACAAAAGAAAATGATGAAGAGAATACTGAAACAGAAAAAGAAGATAATGGAGAGAATACTGAAACAGACAAAGAAGATAATGGAGAGAGTATTGAAATAGAAAAAGAAAAATCAGAATAGAGGTGTCATATGAATGAAAAATTAATATCTGAAATGTTAGAGGAAATAAAAGGAGAGCAACATCCAATAGAAGATGATGAAATCTTAAAAGGATATATAAAGGACGCCGAATATGATATTAATTATCAATCAGGAAAGAAAATTGATTATACAACTGACTTAGATGCAAAGAGATTATTAAAAAATTATGTGTTATATGCAAGATTTGCTAGATTATCAGAATTTAAACAACTGTACGAAGGAGATTACGTTGATTTACAAGCAAAGTACACAGCTACCATTATACAATGATGGTAAATTTGAAGTATTTGAAATAAAACAAACCGAAACAACATTACCAGTAGAATATATAAAATCAACAGGTAAATTTGTATGGTATGAAGAGCTATCAATTACCGATAGATTAAAATTTGAAGCTGATGAGCGAAATAAGAAAATAACATATAAATTGCGAATTCCACAAATTAAAGAATTAACATCTTTGCATGTTTTAAAAATAGATAATCAATATCATAGAATATATAATGCTTACCATTTTACAAATAAAGATGGATTTAAGCAAACAGATCTTACACTAGAGCTATATCCAAGACAAAAATTTGAAAAGGATGTGACAGAAAATGATGAATAAGGAAGAATTAATTGAACTATTAAAAAAGACTGGTGTTAAAGTAAATGAATGTATTCCAGAAGATATCCATATGAATGATGAAACAAGAATTTGTTTTTGGGAGTATGAATGGGAGCCACTTGTAGCAAGTAACCTTGAATATAATACAAAAGTTACATATCAAATTTCTATAATATCTAACAAACCAAGAAATAATGCAATATTAATGCTAAAAAAAGAGCTTGAGAAAAATGGATTGCATCCAGTAATACAACATGAAAAAGATATTGAAAGTAGAAGATGGCATTCATATTTTGCATTAGAGGTACTAGAAAACATTGAGTAATTTTGAAGGATTTACAGAGCTATCCGAGTATCTTACAGAAATAACAAAGGAAATGGATAATGTTACGGATATTTTAGAAATAGGAGCACAGGATTTTGTAAAAGATTTATTAAAACTACCAAAACCAATTTCAAGCATAAGGAAGTCTGGATATACACATTTAGTAAAAAGTTTTGCATATGCAAAACGAGATAAGGAAGTTGAAGTGGGTTGGGGCAAATATTATGGCAGAATGGTTGAAAATGGAACTAGTAAAATGTATGCCAGGGAACACCTTAACCCTTGTTTTAACAGAAACAAAGAAAAATATTACAAAAAAATGATTGCAAAATTGGGTTTTGAAACTTAATTTGGAATTTTATAAAATTATAAGAAAAGAGGTAAATATTATGGGAATAACAAAGAAAAGACCAATGGTAAAACAGACAGTAGGAGACATGTATTATGCATTTAATACACAAACAGAAAATGGAGATTTTCAAGCAGGAAAATATGAAGGAACTGTGCAATGTCCAACTGTAAAAAATGTATCAACAACAGAAAATGCAGAATCTACCACAATTAAAGCAAGTGGAAAAGATTATGAAACAGTAAATCAGTCTGATTCAACAGATATTGCTGTAGAAGTAATTGCGTTTGATCCAGGAGATTTAGCAAGAATGAGAGGGGATGATGCCTCAGCAGATAATGGATTAATTTTATCTGGAGCTGCTAATAGACGACCATTTTTTGCTTATGGAAAAGTTGTAAAAAAACTAGGTGGAGGTTTTAGATACGAATGGTTTCCAAAGTGCCAATTGGTAGAAAATACAGATGACATTGCGACATCAGAAGATTCTTTCAGTGAACAAAATGATACAGTAACGATAAGAGCTTATGATTTCGATGGAAAAGGAAATAAAAAAGCTTTTGTTGATAGTGAAACAGAGCAATTTCCTAAAGGATTAACAGAAGAAAAATTTTTTGCTAATGTAATATCTTCAAAGGAAGATTTAGATAAAGCAATAGCAACAGAGTCACAAGAAGTTGAAGGTGCGTAATAATAAAATAAATTAAGCTCTAGAAATAGAGCTTAATTGTTAAATTAGGAGGGAAATATGCAAATAGAATTAAAAAATGGCGAAATACTAAATTTAGAAGTGACACCACTTATCTTAGAATTCTTTGAAGAGTATCCAGGTGGTGTTGAACAAATAAAAAAGGATGCACATGGAGAAAAAGATAAAAATGGATATACTAGAACTATGTACGCAACTAATCAATTGTTGTATGCAATAATTGCATCAAATTATGATACACCATTAACATATAGACAAGCGGTGCGACTTGTGAAATTGGAAGATATAGAAATGATTGCAGATTTTGTTATAAAAAATATACCAAATGCAACAAATAGAGAAAGTGTGGAAACAGACAGAAAAACTCACAGAATATGATGTCGAAATTTGTCGAAGAAAATGCCTTGAATTATTTATAAATAAAATATAAAATAACGAAAAGGGGGGATTTTCTTGAACAATGGAGCAAATAAAGTTGATACGACAAGTTATATAATAGGCTTTATAATATTGGCAATAATAATATTTGTCATTTGGAAAATGATTAGCGGAGTATTTGGTACATCAAGTGTTAGTACTAACGATGGTGGGAAGCCAGATGATGTAGAATTAATGACATATGCTCAAACAGTTGTAAAGGATTATTTTAGTGATTCTAAATTTTCGAGCAATCCAAGTAATTATAAATTTATAGAAACAGGATTGCAATATAAAATTGAGGGATATGTTACAACAAATAGCAAAGAAGAAAAATTTTATATAGTAATAAGATTTTCAGATGATAAATATAAGGAATATGATGTGGTTTCACTCCAAGTGGGAAATAAAAGAATATATTAAAATAAAAATACTTACAGTAATTGTAAGTATTTTTTAGCACTTATCTAGTTCTTGCAAAACTAAAGGAGTTGAAGATAAGTGGCAAACAATGAATTAAAAAGAGTTGGCTTAGTGTTTACGCAGGAAGGTGCAGTTGATTTTAAAAAGAGCTTACAAGAAATAAATTTAGAGATGAACAAAAATTACAATCAGTTCAAATTAACGCAGGCACAATGGGACAAATCAACAACAAGTGCAGAAAAATTGAAGGCACAGCAAGAGTATTTAACAAATGCATATGCTATACAAGAGGATAAAGTAAAAACCTTGAAAATGCAATTATCTGAGCTTGAAAATTCTGAAAATAAAAACACCACAGCAATAAAAAAGAAAAGAAATGAGTTAACAAGTGCTCAAATAAAGTTAGAAGATTATAAAAACAAATTAAAGGATGTTGAAAATCAACTTACTAGTAATGGAAAAAAGTTAGAAGAGTGGGGAGATAAAGTTCAAAAGTCTGGAGATAAAATAGAAAAAGCAGGTAGTAAACTATCTGCTTTTTCTGCAGCTACAGTAGCAGCTCTAGTTGGTGCATCTAAAAGTGCAATTGACTTTGAAACAGCATTTACAGGAGTGGAAAAGACTGTTGATGCAACACCAGAACAACTTGAAAATATAAAACAGGGTATCCGAGATATGGCGAAAGAAATTCCAGCAAGTACAACGGAAATTGCAGGAGTAGCGGAAGCCGCAGGACAATTAGGAATAAAAACAGAGAACATTTTAAGTTTCTCTAAAGCCATGATTGATTTAGGTAATTCAACCAATTTAACTGCGGATGAAGCAGCATCACAATTGGCAAAATTTGCTAATATAATGAATATGTCACAATCTGATTTTGATAAATTGGGCTCTAGTATTGTTGATTTAGGAAACCATTTTGCGACTACAGAAGCAGATATAGTAGAAATGGCGATGCGTCTTGCTGGTGCAGGAAAACAAGTTGGTCTGAGTGAAGGTCAAGTGCTAGGTTTAGCAACAGCTTTGAGCTCTGTTGGTATTGAAGCTGAAATGGGTGGCTCTGCAATAAGCAAAGCCATGGTTAAAATGCAAAATGCTGTCGATTTAGGTGGCGGAAAAATGGAAACTGTACTAAAAAAAGCAGGAATGTCTTTACACGAAATGGAATTAATGGCTGCAAATGACTCAATGGGATTTAAGGAATTGGCAGGCAGCTTAGACATGACAAGTACAGAGTTAAAAAATATGATAACAGCAGGTACTAACTTAGAAGATTTTGCCAAAGTTTCGGGAATGACAGTAGAACAGTTTAAAAAGGCTTGGAAAGAAGATGCAGCTGGGGCATTAAGTGCTTTTATACAAGGTTTAGGGCACGCAGAAGATAAAGGTGAAAGTGCTATAACAATGCTTTCCGAAATGGGATTAACAGAAGTAAGATTAAGAGATTCTTTGTTAAGAGCTGCGAATGCTGGAGAGTTATTTACCGATGCATTAAAAACAGGAACTACTGCTTGGGAAGATAACACAGCACTAACAAATGAAGCAAATAAAAGATATGCTACGTTACAAAGTAAAATACAAATAGCAACGAACAAATTGAAAGATTTAGCAATAACATTTGGTAATAAATTAACACCTAGTATAGATAAAGGAATTGGAAAAATAGAAGCAATTACAAAAAAAGTTGAAAATCTAAATGATAGCCAGGTTGAGTGGATATTAAAAACGGCAGCAGTTGTTGTTGCAATAGGACCACTTGTAAAAATACTAGGAACTGTGACATCAACAACAGGAAAGGTTGTAAAAGGATTTGGAACATTTATACAAGCGGTTGGAGTAATGAAAGGAAAAGTTACAGCCACTTCTGAGTCAGTAAATGGATTAGCTGGTTTCCTAACAAAATTAACGAGTCCAGCAGGTATAGCAACAGCTGCAATATTAGCAACTGCAGGTGCTTTGGTATATTTTGCTACAAAAAAATCAGAAGCAACGAAAGCGGCAGAAGAATTTGCTAATAAAGCATCAGATTTCAAAAAGCAATTAGATGAATACAACAACAGCGTTGATGAAGCAGCGGGGGCTGAATTAGCACATATAGAGGCTGTGGAGAGATTAAAAAATGAATTATCTACATTAGTTGATGAAAATGGTAAAGTAAAAGAAGGTGAAAAAAGTAGAGTTCAATTTATTCTAAATGAATTAAATAGTGCATTAGGTACAGAATACAGTTTAAATGGTGATATTATACAAAATTATAAAGACTTACAGAAAGAAATAGATGGAACAATAGAAAAGAAGAGAGCAAAAATAAAACTAGATGCAGAAGAAAGTAAATATAAAAATGCAATAGAAAAGCAAACTGAAGCAGTAGAGGGAATGAAAAAGGCACAACAAGATTTAGGTATGTCATATGAAGATGCCAAGAAGAAATTAGAAGATTACAACAAAAAAAGTGAAGACATGTTATATATGAGAGGAGAGTTTGCTAATTTATCAAAAATGGAATTTGATAGAAAACAAGCAGAAATGTTACAAAAGGCAGGTGAAATTGATCAACTTAAGAAAAATATTGAAGCATATGAAAATTATAAAGGAACAGTACAAATGTGTACAAATGATATAAAAAGATATGAGGATGATTATGCTAAGTATACAGAAGGAAAATATGAAGAAATAGGTAATACAATAATTACAGCTGCCAAAGAGTGGAAAAATGCATCAGTAGAAGAAATAAAAAATGGAATTAATGAACAGGAGAATGCATTAAAGCAATATAAAGAAATTTATGATAGAACAGGAAGTAAAATTGCAAATGCAAACGCAGAACAAGCAAAGAAAAATCTTGAGGATCTTGCTAATAACTTACAAATAAGAACTGAAAGACTTGGAGAGCTGGGGCAAACTGAAATTGAAGCCTGGAAAAATTTAGCTACACAAAGTTACAATATATATCAGGAACAATTATCAAAAATGACTCCAGAAATGCAAAAAAAGATTTCTGATGTAACAGGAGTAATATACCAAAAAACTCCAGATGTTTCTGCTGCCACTGAAATAATGTCCAAAGAAATATTATCAAGGTTAGATAATGATAAAGCATTTAAAGATGAAGCATTAAAAAGTATGTATAGCTACTTGAACGGTTTAAGTAATAGTGATTTAAGGAGTTTATTAACTGCAGCAGGTATACAAAATGTTGATAAAGTAATGGAAGGAATAAGAGCTGGAAATCTAGCAGAGGATGAAGGAAAGAAAATTTTAACGAGTTTAAATAATGGATTAAATAGTGGTGCTTTTAAAGGAACATTGTTTAATACAGCTAGAGATATAGCAAGTGGTATTGCAAATCGATTGTCTGTAAAATTTAATGTAAGTGGATTAAATAATGTATTTAAGACAATTACAGGATTTTTACCAGGACATAAACTAGGTCTGGACTATGTCCCAAAAGATAACTATGTAGCACGACTACATAAAGGAGAAAGGGTCTTAACTGCGGAAGAAAATAAAGAATATACAGAAGCAGAAGAAGAAAGTAGAAAGAGAAATAGTACAAGTGTAGTACATACAACAAATGTAGTTGCGAACAATGAAATAGTTGAAAGAATATTAGAAACAAATTCAAAAATGGTTACGTTATTGCAGAGAATATTAGAAACCAATAATAAAAGCATTGTACTTGATACTGGAGAGCTAGTAGGAGCAACAGCAGATAAATATAATATAGAGCTAGAGCGAATAAGAAGAAAAGATGAAAGGGGTAGTTAAATGGAAGAATATATTGAATTTTTTGATATTAATAATAACCTAATATTAAATACATTTAAAGACTTTGGTTTGTTAATACAAAGTATAACTATCCCAGAAGCGGAAATAAAAGAAGAAATAGAAGAAATACCAGGTTCAAGTGACTTTTTAGATTATACAGAAGCTATAAACAATGATGTTAATTATAATAGAAGAACAATACCAATAGAGCTATCTGGATTTAAACATAGAAATGAGTTTTTAACAGTTTATAGTGAATTTTTAAATAGATTACACGGTAAAAAAGTTAAAATGATTTTAAGTGAAGAGCCAAACTTTTATTGGATAGGTAGAGTTTCTGTTGGAGATATTAATGCATACAACATAACGAGATCATTAACACTAAATGTAGTTTGCTACCCATATAAATATGAAATAAATAGTTCTGCAGATGACTGGTTATGGGATCCATTCAATTTTGAAAATGGAATTATAAATGAATGTAAAGATTTAGAAATTAATGGAACTTTAGATATAACAATATATGGAAGAAGAAAACATGTAATTCCAACGTTTGATATAGCAGGAAATGTAACAGTAACATTCAACGATGCAAAATATGAACTAACAGAAGGAACAAATGAAGTACTAGACATTGAAATATTGCCAGGTGAAAATAAATTAAAATTTGAAGGAACTGGAACTGTTACAGTTGATTATAGAGGAGGTAGCTTATAATGTATCAGATAACGTGTGATAATCAAATTCTATATGATATACGCTCTAGGGACAGAATTGTAACATCTCCTAAATTAATACTAGAAACTGGAAAAAATGGCAGTTTAAGCTTTAGAATACCACGAACAAATCCAATGAGAGATAAAATAAATCTAAAGAAAAGCATTTTTAAAGTTTTTCAAATTGATGTTGTAAACAATAAAAAAATATATAATCAATTGTTCAGAGGAAGTGCATATTCCACGGAAGAAGATTTGTATTTACGAGGAACTGTTGATGTTGAGGGAGAACTTGCATTTTTTAATGATAGTATTGTTAGACCATATAACTGGACTGGTGATGTAGAGCCATATTTCCAAAAACTTATAAATGAGCATAATACAAGGGTAGATGATACACGAAAATTTATTGCAAGAAAATGCACGGTTAAAGATTCAAACAATAATATTACTAGAGCAAACGAGAACTATCCAACCACAAAAGAAGAAATGAACAATAAATTAATTGACTTACTAGGAGGACACTTTGAAACTGAAGAAATCGATGAAGTTATAGATGGAAAAAGGGTTGAAAAAATATACATAGATTATTTAGCAAACTATGATAAATACAATAAACAATCAATTGTTTTTCAAAAAAACTTGATAGATTTTACAAAATGTATAACAGCACAAGATGTAAAAACAGTAATAATACCATTGGGAAAAAAGCTAGAAAATGGCGATTATACAACCATAAAAAGTGTAAATAATAACAAGGATTATGTAGAAGATCAATCTGCAATATCCATTTTTGGAAGAATAGAAGGAACAGTAACACACGAAAATGTTACTGTTCCTTCTACATTACTAAAAAGAGGAATAGCAGATTTAGCAAATAGCATAAATACAGAAACAACAATAGAAGTAACCGCAGCAGACCTGCACGAATTAAATGTTAACATAGAAGCACTAAGAGTAGGCAGAATGACAAGGGTTATATCTAAACCACATAAATGGGATAAATATATGCTATTGTCTAAACTAGAGCTAAATCTAGATGATATAAAATCCAGCAAGATAACACTGGGAGCAACATTAAAAACATATACAGAAAATCAAGTAGAAAAGCTAAAAAAGGTAAATACAATAACAACAGATATAAAAGGAATAAACAATACAGTTGAATCCGTAAACAATGAATTAAAGACAATAAATACAGTTATAACAGAGATACCAACAGAATATGTAAAAACAGAAATTTTCAATGATTTTAAAACAGAAATAAATAACAAAGTTGGAAGAGTATATAGAATTAAAGGAAGTGTAGCAAGCTATAACGTATTAATCAAGTTAACAAATGTTGAAATTGGAGATGTATACAATTGTAAGGATACAGGAGCAAATTATGTATTCACGGAAGAAGGTTGGGATAAATTTTCTGAGAATTATGATTTTAGTATTTATATTACTAATGCGACAGCAAATAAAACATTTGCAACAATTGAAAATTTTAATAAATTAATTGAAAGAGTTGATGCTTTAGAAAAAAATGAAGGAGGTACGAATTAATGGGTACTATTAAAAATTTTATAGAAAAAATAAAAAGTGCAAGATATGGCAAAGATGTAAGACAAAGCATAATAGATGCAATAGAGCAAACATATGACGATGCAATAGCAAACGGTCATACGGATATGGAAGTTGCAAAGGCAAGAGATACATATAATGATTTAAATAGTAGGCTAGAAGCGGATAAAAACAAAATGAAAGAAAAAATAGAAAATGAGGAAGCAGATAGAAAAGAAGCATTAGAAGATATACAAAAACAAGTAAGCGGATTAGCAAGAGAAGGACATTTGGTAGCAAGTAATGTAAGTGAAATGACAGATACGAATAGAACATATGTAAATACCAGTGATGGTAATTGGTATTATTATAATGGAAACAACTGGACTGTTGGTGGAGTTTATCAGGCATCAGAAATTGAAGATAAATCCATAACTGCGAAAAAAACCGATTTCGCTTTAGATGATTCGGTAGAAAAAACAATAAATTTATTTGACAAAACAACGGAAGTCTTGTCAATAACAGGAGTAACTGATGTAGCACAGGCAAGTTATAAACAATTTGTAAATTCTAATTTACTAAAAAGTGTCATTATACCAATTAAACCAAATAAAACTATAACTATTGAAAAAGATAACTCTTCAAGATTTAGAATCTTTACATCTACAGAAAGTCCGAAAGTAGGTGAAACATTTAATCAATACTTTGTAAATGATGGAAATAATCAATGTGTTTTTGAGAGTGGAGAAAATGACAATTATATTTTAATAAGCTTTTATAATATATCGTATGATAGCGATATAGATATAGATGAATTGAAAAACAGTATAAAAGTTTTTTTTGGTGTAGAATGGATTGATAATGATAAAAAAGCTACAAGAATAGAAATACCTTTACTGAAATTGCAAAACAATAGCGTAGAGCCTGAAAATACTACTTTTATTGAAAAATCAGGAACGGAAAATTTATATGATGTAAATACACCTATTTTATCATTAGTTGCAGTTACTGATATAGCATTAGATACATATGGAACATTTGCAAATTCAAGTAAAACAAAGGGAATTGTATTAAGTGTAAAACCTAATACGCAATATACAATTGAAAAAATTCTATCTGAAAGATTTACAATTTCTACATCGAATAAGTATCCCGCTAAAGATGTTAATTACAATAAATTTTATAACTGTAATGGTACAACGAAGAAAACAATTACAACAGAAGAAAATGATAATTATATTTATGTTGTAATTTATAATAGTGATATTGATACTATAGACATAAATAGTATAATATCTTCGATTAAGTTCTATGTAGGAAATCAATTTGTAAAGAGTTCATATAAAATGAAAAATGTGTCAGTTGATGCTGAAAATATAGACTGCATTGAAGAAAGAGAGAATTCTCTCTTTATGCCAAGTTTAAAAATCATTTTTAATAATCTTTCAAATGAAATTATAAATTTATTATCCTATCGTCCATTGGGAACATTAGATAAAGGTTACCTATGTTTAGTTGCAGATGATGGAAACATGTCATTAGCTACAAATACATTTAATATATTGAAATCTAAAAATGTACCTTGCACTTTTGCTCTGATGAGTAATTCGCCAATAATGAACGAAATAACAGGAGATATTAAAGGTTTAAAAGAAATGATAAATGATTATGGTTGTTCTGTATGTCAACACGGATCTAGTTCATTTTTTAATTATACAGAAGAAGAATTATTACAGTATTTTAGAGAGGAGAAGAAGTTTTGGGAAAGCAAAGAAATAACTGTTAATGGAATTTGCTACCCAAATCACGAACATAATAAGTTAATTCAATCAATATGTGGTTCTATATATGATGTTTGTGCTGGGGGATTTGGAAATAATATAAAATCACCAGTATATAATTCATGCTTAAATGGTGCTCATTCTAATATTTTTGAATTAACACGTATAAGTTTAGTTTCTTTTGGAACTGCAAATTTGCAGAATGCTATAAATTCTGCAATAGAAAATAAACAACTACTTATTGTATTTTGGCATGATAAAAGCATACAAGAAAATACAAATTATCAGGCTGAATTAGAAGAGTTTATTGACTATGCTAAAGGTAGAGATATTGAATTTATAACATTGGATAAAATTAAAAATATATAATGTATAGACAATAAAGAGGAAAGACCAACTATAAGAAGTCAATAGATTTTTGAAAAAATTAAAAATTTTTTTAGAAATAAAAAAAGATACAACAAATAAGCGATTTTTTAGATATAAAAATCACTGAAAATAAATGGAAATAATTTTATTTCAAGGAGCTATTGTTTAGGTACTTCATAAGGAGTGTTATTCTTTAATACAGCATAAATGATATTGCACATTTTTCTTGAAACAGCACCAATACAAGTTTTATGATGTTTACCTTCAGCACGTTTCTTTTGATAATATGCTTTTAAAACAGGGTCAGTGTTAGAGGCAACCAAAGCCGCTTGAAATAGTGCTTTTCTCAAATATGGTGAACCACGTTTAGACATTACATTATGAGTACCTTCAAATTCACCAGATTGTGAAACAGTTGCATCAATACCAGCAAAGGCAACTAATTTTGAAGGGTTGTCAAAACGTTTAATGTCGCCTAATTCACTGATAATTACAGCACCAAGAACTGGACCAATACCAGGAATAGAAGTAATAGGAGAATTGATTTTTTCCATTAATTCTTTGATTTTGGTTTCACATTCTTTGACTTGATTATCAATAAATTGAATTTGTTCAATTAATAATTTTAATTGAAATTTAAAACTTTCTTTAGAGAAAGTAATGCCAAATGAATTTTTTGCAGAATTGATTAGTTTTTCAGCAGTACTTTGACCAACTTTCTTTCTGCTTAGAGCTTCAAGAGTTTCTGTTAAATCTTCAACAGAAAGTTCTTCAAAATCAGAAGGAGAAGAATAGTCTAAAAGTAGCTGTTTAGAGGTAGTTCCAAAAGTGTTAGAAAAGATAGTTTGATATTCAGGAAATACTTGATCAAGAACGCAAATAACTTTACGTTTTAGGTCACCAGCAGATTGAATAAGGTAGTTACGCATACGACAAATATTTCTAAGAGAATATAAATCTTCATTAGAAAGAGTTGTTTTAACAAAATCACCATAACGAATTAAATCTGCAATTAAAACAGAATCAATTGTATCATTTTTACGTTTACGAATTTCAGCGCCCTTACGCCATCCGTCAGTTTGAATAGGGTTAATTACATGAATGCAATGAAAATCATAATCATAAAGAAATGAGTAAATTGAAAGCCAATAATGACCAGTTGCTTCCATACCTACTGTAATATCAGAGAAATCAGAATATTTCTTGATTATTTCAAGAAGAGATTTACCACCTTCGGTAGTGTTAGAAAAAGAGAAACCTTTAAAAATAGTTTTTCCTTTTTCATCCATTAAGGAAGCAACATGAGTATTTTTAGCAATATCAATACCTAAATAAAACATAATAAAACACCTCAAATATAAAATTTTAGATAGTGTAAATCCTTTACTCTTATAAGCGATACAACCTTGTTATATATACGGAGAAAATCCTAAAAAGGAAGTCAACATCCAACTCATTCATATACAGCCGATAAGAAAGAGGCGCTAGTCTTTCGGGCACGAAGATAAACTTCAAGGAATGAAGAGCGACACTCTATCTAAGTTACCATAATTATACTAAGATATAATGATGGTGGCAATAGGTTTATAGGTAAATCCTTTATTAAAAACCTAAATATATTATACAAGGAATGAGAAATCATGTCAGAAAATTACATTGAAATTTTTTCTGCAATAGAGAAATTCGGAGGGCTAGTAATATTAGCCTTCCTTTTTGTTTACGTTTTTTTTACAGATAGAAAGAAACAAGAGCAAAAAGATATTGAATTAAAAGAAGAAAAGAAAAATAATAATGCAGTATTATCAGAATTATCTGCATCAAACAGAAATATAGCTGAAAGCTTAAATTTATTAAAGACAAGTATAGATAATAACACAACTGAGTTCAAACAGCATGATGAAAGGGCAATACAGCAGTTTAATGTTTTAAATGAAAAGTTAATAAAAATAAATGAAAAATTAACAAAAAAATAGAAAGGTGGAATAAAGATGAGAAATAGAATATTAATAATATTAGCAAGTATATTAGCAATAATAGCAACATTATGCAATATTTATATACCAAATCATAAAATCAATAACACAATACAAGAAACACAAAATATAATACAAGAAGAAATAAAAAATGACAATGTAACAGTATCAGAATATGTCTATGGAGAGTCAAATGATGTAAAAGATGCAACAGTAAATAATAAAGAAGATATTTCTACAAAGCAATTACCAGAAACAACAGAAACAGAGGAAAAAAATGTTGAAGAAGAAATAACAACGGAAATAGATGCTCAAATAGAGCAAGAAAATATAAGTTATAATGGAGCTAGTACAGGGAATGGACTAGCTCTTTTAGGTGCATATCAAGGACTAACATACTACTCACAGGCTGATTCACGATGGGCAAGTGTAATGTATTCTAGCAAAAATGATCCAACACAGACAATGAAAGCAAGTGCCTGTGGACCTACATCTGCCGCAATGGTTATTTCTAGCTCTAAAGGAAGTATATTACCAACAACATTAGCAAGTTTAGCAGTAAGTAATGGGTACAGAACTAAAAATTCAGGAACAGCATGGAGCTTCTATCCATTTATAGCAGATTACTTTGGATTTAGCGAGTATTACACAACAGATAAATTAGAAACTGCATTAAATTATCTATCTCAAAAAAACAATGATGGAACTAGCAAATATTATATAATATGCAGTTGTGGTAGTGGTTTATTTACATATAACGGACATTACATAGTATTAACAAGTTTAGATGAAAATACAATGCAGGTATATGATCCATATTTATACAATAACAAATTCGCAACAGCAACAAGAAAAAAGGCAAATGTAACTATATCTGGAAATTCTGTGTTTGTTAACAAAGAAGATTTCAGAAAATATGCAAACTATAAAAACTTTTGGATTTTTTCTAATGATAAAGGAAGCGGAAACTCTAATAATACTACTATAAATAATGTAACCAATTATACAAAATATGTTGCAACAAAAAGCTCAAGTTTAAATGTAAGAAAATCAGCAAGCATTAATTCAAGTAGGATTTATTCGCTTACGAAAGGAACTAAAGTGAATGTCACAGAAACTAGCGGAAATTGGTCAAAAATAAGCAGTCCGGTTACAGGTTGGGTAAATACAACATATCTTTCATCTACGCAAGTGTACTCAATAGTGAACGAAAGTTCAAAGAATTATAAAATTGGTACATATAAGGTAACAAGTAATTTACATGTTAGAAGCGGTCCAGGAACAAATTATAAAATAAAAATATATAACCAATTAACAAATAATGCTAGAGCTCAAAATAAACGATTAGGAAATCAATATTACAACGGATATTTAAAAGGTGTAATTTGTACAGTTACGCTGGTAAAAAGTAACTGGGGCAAAACTACATCTGGCTGGATCTGTTTAGATTATTGTAAAAAATAAAAAAATAATTATTTACTACATCAATTATATGTGTTAAAATGACTCAATAGAGTTACATATGTAATGGGGTGATAAATATACGAAAGAATAATCCAGAATATAGAGATTTCATAAGAAGAAAGAATGAAAAAAATTTAAGACAACGTACTAAAAGAAAAAAAAGAAAATATACAACAAAAAAATATACAAGAAAAGATAAGAAACCTTATCGAATTTTCTCAGTGCCCAAAATATTTAGTATTCTAGAAAATCCAGAAGAAACTATAAGCTTTTTTAATAATGTAATAAAAGAAATCGAAAAAATATACTGTAATAACATATTATATATTTTTTTGATAGATATGGAGGACGTTCAAAAGATTACAGGTGATGCTTTAATGTATTTTTTGACAGTAATGAGAAACTATAGAGTAAGAGGTTGTAAAGGAATATATTGGAGAGGCAATTTTCCAAAAAATGAAGACATATCTAATTTTTTAAAATGCTCTGGATTTTTAGGGTATTTAGATACACCTAAATGCAATTTGATGCATACTGATGAGAATATTCAGATTAAATCAGGTACTTTAATAGAACCAAATGTAATGAAATCGATTTGTGATTTTACAAATGATAAATTGAATACTGATAGAAAATATAGTAGATTTTTAGCTAATATGTTAACTGAACTAATGACGAATACTAAAGATCATGCATATAATAGTAATAATAAATTTGATTTTTGTTGGTATGTATTTGTTGAAAATTCACAAGATTATATCAGATATACATTCATGGATAATGGACTAGGTATTCCAACAACTGTAAATAAACGATTAGGGGAAAAATTTAAGAAATATATAAATATTGATAAAGAATATAAATATATTGAATCATGCTTAAGTGGCAATTTTTTGAGAACCGAAACTAACCTTACTCATAGAGGAAAAGGATTGCCAGAAATAAACTCATATTATAATGATAATAAAATGTCCAATTTGACCATAATATCAAATCATGCATATTATCAAAAAAATAAATCAAAAGATTTGATAAACCATTTATTTGGAACGATAGTTTATTGGGAAATAGATAAAAATCAGAAAGGAGATATATAGAATGAACATAAATATTTGTGAGGAATATACTGATGCACCAGGTGGGAGATACGAGAGCCAAGGTCCTTTTTCAGGGGAGAATTTCAGAAAAAAAATATTGAAACCTAGATTTATTGAAGCTGCAAACAAAGAGGAAAAGTTATTTATTGACTTTGATGGTGGCTATGGTTACGGTTCATCTTTTTTAGAAGAAGCTTTTGGAGGCATAATAAGAGAGTTAAAAGAAGAAAAAAATTCAATTTATAAGAAAGCGTTGGATATAATAGAAATTAAATCGGATGATGAGCCAAATTTAATACAAAGAGTAAAAGACTATATGAAAAATGAAATCTAAAGATAAGGAGATATTATGGTAGTACAATTTGAAATAAAAAAGAAACACTGTTATATTGCAATAATATTAATATTTTTTGTAATAATTTCATTTATCAATATCAAATGTTTAGAATATAATTGGAAAGAATATTTTAGGATGTCTTTACAAGAAATTCTAACCATAATTGTAGGAAGTATTGTTATTTACTGTTTGACAAAAAAAGATAATAAAGAGTCAAAGTTATATGATAAAGTTGAAAAAAAATGTGAGGATTTAAAAGAATATATTAAAATTAACTTAAAGGATATTCCATCAATGCTAAAAGAAGAACGATTGCTTAAAATAAGATATATTTCTAATCAAGTATCTAATATAGAAAGATATATTGATAATATAGATAAGCTGTCTGAAAATTATAGAAAAATGAAAGAGGCGTTTGATAACTTGAATGATTTTATATCTGACAATATAGATCAAAGCAAAGAATATTTTGATAAAGATAATAGAAAGATAAAATTAGAAAGGTTGATTAACAATGTCGAACTTAGAATAGAAGATATAATAATTTTTACATATATAAATTAAAGTATCATATCTCTATATATAGTTGGTTAAAAATTTTGATTATAGATGATAGAAGGAGACTAAATATTATTGAACATAAAAGAGTTCAATAATATTTAGTCTTCTTTTTCTTGCATTTCAATATTAATTAATAAATCCAAAATCTGACTTATTTCCATAACTTCGGAGGAATTTAAGCCGTATTTCTCTACTCTCTTATACATTTCTTCCTTTAATTCCTCTATATCAAATTTGCTGAAAAATAAATCCTTAATATTAACATCTAATCCATTAGCAATACTATATAAAACAGCCAAGGTAGGATTTAATTTTATATTATTTTCCAATTTGTATAAATAAGCTCTAGAAATTCCCGTAATTTTTTCTAATTTATATAAAGTTATTCCCTTTTTCTTTCTAATATTTTTTATGTTAAAAACAATCATCATTGCACCTCTAAAATAGTATCTCTTTATTTTATAAAATTATTAGTATATCCGCAATATGAAACTCCAGGGAAACGCTTCTGTCGAACGGTTTTCCTTGACTTTTTATAGCAGTATAATAGAATAAAAGAAAATGAAAATTGGAGTGGTGCAGATGAAAGAAAAAATGGAAGAAAAAATTGTAAATGAAATCAGCAAGGAATTTAATAAAAAGCCAGAATTAGTTGAAGTAATGCTAACAACATGCCATATAGAGGGATATGATTTAGATGATACAAGAAAGATATTAAAAGAATTTTATAAAACATATTAACAGAAATATTGACAAATTTAGAGATTACTTATAGAATAAAGATAATGTGATTAGAAGTATAATAGAAAATATTAAATTGCATTCAAATTGCATTCAAAAAATAAAAAAAGTGAATAAATTACAATCACAATGCGGACTTACAAACCTTCAAATCTGGTTGTAAGCTCCATAGTTTTTTTACAAGAAAGGTATGATTACAAAATGAAAATAGGAATAGTAGGACTTCCAAATGTTGGAAAAAGTACATTATTTAATGCAATAACAAATGCAGGAGCTGAATGTGCAAATTATCCTTTTTGTACAATAGAGCCAAATGTTGGAGTTGTTCCAGTACCTGATGAAAGACTAGATAATTTAGCAAAAATGTATAATCCAGAAAAAGTTACACATGCAATAATTGAATTTGTTGATATAGCAGGTTTAGTAAAAGGTGCTAGTAAAGGCGAAGGATTGGGAAATAAATTTTTATCTCATATAAGAGAAGTTGATAGTATAGCTCAAGTTGTAAGATGTTTTGAAGATCCAAATGTTGTCCACGTTGATGGAAGCATCGATCCAGTTAGAGATATCGATACAATTAACTTAGAGCTTATTTTTGCGGATTTAGAAACTGTTGAAAAAAGATTAGAAAGAGCAAAGAAAAATTTAAAAGCTGATAAAAAGTATCAAGCTGAAATAGATGTTTTAGAAAAAATAAAAGTAGCCCTAGAAGCTGGAAAAACAGCAAGAATGGTAGAGCTAAATGAAGATGAGCAAGAGCTTATAAAAGATGCATTTTTATTAACAATAAAACCAACTTTATATATTGCTAATGTGTCAGAAGAGCAATTAGCAGATGCCGAAAATGATGAAAATGTAAAAAAAGTTATAGAAATTGCCAAAAAAGAGCATGCGGAAGTAATTCCATTATGTATTAAAATTGAAGAAGAGCTTGCAAGTATAGATGATGATGAAAAAGCAGATATGTTAGAAATGCTAGGTTTATCTGAATCTGGTTTAGATAAAGTTATAAAATCAAGCTATGATCTTTTAGGTTTAATGTCATTTTTAACAGCTGGTGAGCCTGAAGTTAGAGCTTGGACTATAAAAAAAGGTACAAAGGCACCACAAGCTGCAGGAAAAATACATTCTGATATTGAAAGAGGATTTATCAGAGCTGAGGTTGTTTCATATGATGACTTAATGAAAGAAGGCTCTATGAATGCTGTAAAAGAAAAAGGTTTATTACGTTCAGAAGGTAAAGAATATGTTATGCAAGATGGAGATATTGTATTATTTAGATTTAATGTATAAACTAAATAGTTATTATTCAAATTTGAGAACATAGAATTAATTGATTTAATATAATAAATAAAAATGTTATTAATATTATGAAATATTCAAAGGAGGAAATTTATGGAGAAAGAAAAAAGCAGAAAATCGCATTCTAAAATTTTTAAGTTATTTTCAATAATCATATTAAGTATTTCAATACTGTTTTGTTCAACTGTATTAAATAAAAAAGCTGTATTTGCAGATTCTGGATATGATTTTAGTTATGATAGTGGAAGTAGTAGTAGTTCATCAGATTGGGGAAGCTCAAGTTATGACGGAAGCTCCTATGATTATGATGGAGATTTAGATGGGGGAAGTATAGTAGGAACTATAATTTTTTTCATAATATTATTTGTGATTTTAGTTATAGTAAATGCATGTAAAAAATCAACACCTACAACATCAAATACTGTTTCAACTGTAAATGATCAAGCTGTTGTAAATAGAATTAAAGAATATATTCCAAACTTCGATAGAGCACAATTCTTATCAGATGGATTTAATATTTACAAAGATGTTCAAAATGCATGGATGAACTTTAAACTAGATGATGTTAAAGATAAGATTACAGATGAAATGTTTAATATGTATCAATCTGAATTAGATGCACTTGAAATTAAAGGCGAACAAAATATAATGAAAGACTTTACTTTAAAATCAAATTATTTGAAGGATGTTGTTAAACAAAATGATAATATTACAATTACAACATGTTATGTAATTGATTTCTATGACTATATTGTTGAACAATCAACAGGTAAAGTTTTAAGAGGATCTTCAACAACTAAGATGAGAGTAACGTATGAAATGAAATTTAGAAAGACCTTAGATGAGAAACTTACAGTAGATAAATGTCCATGTTGTGGAGCTGAAATTAAACAATTAAACGGATCTGGAACTTGCGAATATTGTGGATCTAAGATTGTTTCTGAAAATTCTAAATGGGTTCTTACTGATAAAAAAATA
The DNA here is from genome assembly GCA_934180065.1 of uncultured Clostridia bacterium. Taxonomy (GTDB): domain Bacteria; phylum Bacillota; class Clostridia; order TANB77; family CAG-508; genus CAG-492. Next base: position 43,469 of record CAKPRA010000008.1, read on the forward strand.
ACAAATCAAACTAGAGCTTAAATAAAATGATGATATATACTAGGAAATTATAATTCCTAGTATATATTTTAATTAAGAAAGGATATATTGATTATGAGTGAAGTATTAGATAATTTAATAAGAGAAGATTCTGAATTCTCAGAATCAAAATTTAAATCTAAAGTTGAAAATGAGTTTATTCAAATAAGAATGTCTATAGTTACCGGAAAAACTGAGAGAATTAAGCATTTTGTGAATGATGAAACATATGAAAAAATTGTTGCAAAAGTAGAAGATGATAAGGCTAATAATAGAATTCAAATGTATGATGAACTTAATGTTTCAAATGTTACGTTTACAAATATTAAGGAACTAGATGATTGTTTTGAAATAGAGGTTAAATTGCATTCAAAAGCACTTGATTATTATTTAAACAGAGAAACTAGAAAATTTTTATCAGGAAATAATAGTTATAGAACTGAAAAAGATCACACTATTGTTTTTAAAAAGATTAAAAATAATAGAGCTTTAGGTGTCGCAAGAAAATGTCCAGGCTGTGGTGCTAGTTTAGATTTAAATAAAACTGGAGTTTGTGAATATTGTGGAACTATTTTCAACCTTGAAAAATATGATTGGGTTATTACATATATGGATTTATAATTTTTAGATAAAGTATATGTATATATGCATGATTATATAAATGTGAGTGTAATACAGAAACAAAAAAATTTGTATTAAGTATTGTAAAATTTATGTAAAGGTGTTATTATTATTTACATATAGAAAAACGATATAAAAGACAACACATTCAAAGTAAAACTTTTAGAGAGCTGATGATTGGTGAAATTTCAGTAAGGTAATAATTTGTATGTTATCACTTTTATTGTTACTTAATTGAAATATATAGTAAATTAAGTCGTAATTCTTGCGTTAAAAGATTTTGAGTGGGCATTTTTACTAATATTTATAAAAGGTAAATTATGCTAAAATAGGTGGTACCGCGGATTAGTTTATAAAAGCTATTCGTCCTAGTATTTTTCTAGTGACGAATAGCTTTTTTGTATGTGTAAGAAAGTATAAATAGTGAATATCGTCCTAGTTTTAATATTTACAAAAAGGAGAGATGAAAATGAGTGATGAAAAGAAAGATTATGGTAAAACATTAAACTTACCAGAAACAGACTTCCCTATGAGAGGAAATTTACCAGAAAACGAGCCAAAAATATTTGATGAAATATTTGACAACGACTTATACGAAAAAATGGTAAAGAAAAATGAAGGAAAAGAGCCTTTTGTATTACATGATGGACCTCCATATGCAAATGGTGAAATTCATGCAGGCCATGCAATTAACAAAGTATTAAAAGATACAATTGTAAGATATAAAAATTTAAAAGGATATTATACTCCATTTATTCCAGGATTTGATACACATGGAATGCCAACTGAAAAAAAAGCAATTGAAAAATTAGGACTAAACAGAGATGAAATACCAGTTATTAAATTCAGAGATACGTGTAAAGAATTTAATCAAGAATACATAGAAAAACAAACTGAAGGATTTAAAAGATTAGGTGTTCTTGCAGATTGGAAACATCCATACATAACATATCAGCCACAAATGGAAGCTAAACAAATTGGTGTATTTGGAACAATGTATAAAAAAGGTTATATTTATAAAGGATTAAAACCAGTATATTGGTGTACAGATTGTGAAACAGCTCTAGCAGAAGCTGAAATTGAATATAAAGATGTAAAGTCAAATACAGCATATGTAAAATTCCCAGTAATAGAAGGAAAAGGATTATTTGATGAAAGAGATACTTATGTTGTAATTTGGACAACAACACCTTGGACATTACCTGGAAACACAGGTATAACAATAAGTCCAGAATTTAAATATAGTTTAGTAGAAGCACAAGGCGAAAAATTAATAATGGCATCTGAACTTGTAGAAAAAGTTATGAAAATAGCTGAAATAGAAGATTATAGTGTAATAAAAGAATATGATGGAAAAGATTTAGAAGGAATTATATGTAAACATCCATTTATGGAAAGAGAATCTAGAGTCGTATTAGGAAGTAATGATACTATATTAGTTGACCTTGAAACAGGTACTGGTGCTGTACATACAGCTCCTGGATATGGTAAAGAAGATTATCTTTGCGGATTAAAAAATAAATTAGATATGGTTGTTACAGTAGATAGTAAAGGTCACCAGACAGAAGAAGCTGGACCTTTCGCTGGTATGTATTATGCTAAATCTGATAAAGAAATTATAAAATGGTTAGATGAAAATGGATACTTATTAAAAAGACAAGATATAGTTCACTCATATCCACATTGTTGGAGATGTAAAAAGCCTGTTATATACAGAGCTACAAGTCAATGGTTTGCTTCAATAGATGGATTCAGAAAAGAAGCTCTTGAAGCTATAAAAGGTGTAAAATGGTATCCTGCTTGGGGAGAAGAGCGTATAACAAAAATGATTGAAGATAGAAATGATTGGTGTATATCTCGCCAAAGAACTTGGGGAGTTCCACTTCCAATATTCTATTGTAAAAACTGTGAAAAAGAATATGTAACACCAGAAAGTTTAGATAAAGTTCAAAATATAGTTAAAGAATGTGGTACAAATGCGTGGTTTGAATTAACAGAAAAAGAGCTTATGCCAGAAGGAGCAAAATGTTCTGAATGTGGATGTACAGAATTTGTAAAAGAAACAGATATAATGGATGTGTGGTTTGATTCTGGATCAACACATGAATCAGTTTTAGCAGAAAGAGGATTACCAGAAGCTAATTTATATTTAGAAGGAAATGATCAATACAGAGGATGGTTCCAATCATCATTATTAACATCAATAGCGACAAAAAATAAAGCACCATATAAAGAAGTTGTAACACATGGAATGCTTGTTGATGAACAAGGTAGAAAGATGTCAAAAAGCCTTGGAAATGTAATTTCTCCACAAGATATAATAAAAGATTATGGAGCTGATATTTTAAGATTATGGGTATTATCATCAGACTATAAATCAGAGCTTGCATTATCAAAAAATATATTAAAACAAGTTTCAGAAGTATACAGAAAAATACGTAACACTGCAAGATACATATTAGGAAATATCCACGACTTTGATGTAAACAAACCAGTAGCATATGAAGATTTACAAGAAATTGACAAATGGGCTCTAACAAGACTAAATAAATTAATAAGCGAATGTACAAAATCATATGATGCATACGACTTCAACAAAGCATATCAAGCAATAAATACATTCTGTGTATTAGACATGAGTAATTTCTATTTAGACATAATAAAAGATAGATTATACACAGCAAAACCAGAATCAACAGAAAGAAGATCAGCTCAAACAACAATGTACGAAATACTAGAAGCACTTGTAAAAATCATAGCTCCAATGGCAAGCTTCACAGCAGAAGAAATATGGAAATATATGCCTCATAAAGATGGCGAAAATACAGAAAGTGTAATGCTTTCATATTATCCAGAAGTAAATGAAAAATACGAAGACAAAGAGCTAGAAGCAAAATGGGATGAAATATTAAAAATAAAAGAAGCGGTAGCAAAAAAATTAGAAGAAGCAAGAGCAGAAAAAGTAATAGGACATTCACTAAACGCAAAAGTAATAATATCAGCAGAAGGAGAAGAATACAAATTCTTAAATGACAACAAAGACTTACTAAAAGATGTATTTATAGTATCAGGATTAGATTTAGTAGAAGGTACATCAGACATAAAAGTACAAGTAGCCGAAGGTGAAAAATGCGAAAGATGTTGGAAATATGATATAACAGTAGGACAAGACAAAGAAAATCCAACAATATGCCACAGATGTAGTGAAGCTTTAAAATAGGGAAAGGGGAAAAGGGGACGGTTCTCTTTTCCCAGATTTGGGAAAAAGGGACAGTTTACCTGCCTAATGCAAGTTTAAAGGAAGTTATATAGTTTTTTTAGAATGCATTAAAAAACATAATAAAATAAGGGGTTTATAAATAGAAAATGAGGGGGAAAATGATAAATTTACTCCATCATTTTCTTTTTTTGAAAGGAGAAAAATGCCTCGTAAAGCAAGAAAATATATAGAAAGTAATTATATTCATGTTATAGTCCAAGGGATTGACAGAGAAAAAATTTTTTATAATAGTATACATATACGAAAATATTTAAAAGAGATTAGATCAAAGATTGAAGAATATGAAAAGGTTAAAATTTTAGCTTATTGTATTATGAATAATCATGCTCATTTTTTGATATATGCTGAGAATATTAATGATTTATCTAAATTTATGCAAAAAGCAAATGGTGCATATTCTAATTTTTATAATAAACATAATAACAGAGTAGGTTTTGTGTTCAGGGATAGGTTTTTTACGCAAGAAATATGTAGTCAGCGCCAATTATTCACGTGTTTAAAATATATACATAATAATCCGGTAAAAGCAAAAATTACAAATACTCCAGGACAGTATAGATATTCAAGTTTTAATGAATTTTTATATGGTCCCAAGATTATTGATAAAGAAGCTGTTAATATTTTATTTGAAAATTGTAATGATTACAAAAAGTTTTTCATTAGTATTCATAATATGGAAGATGATGAAGAAATAAAAATTAAAGATATAAAAGAGGAATGCTTTGAGGAGTTTATTGAGAATTTTCAAAAGCAGTATAACATAAGAATAAGTGATTTAAAAATGAATAGAGGAATGTTGGAAAAATTTGTAAAAGAATCAAGGGAAAGGACAACTGTGAAAATTGAAAAAATGGCTGAAGTAACTGGTATTTCTAAAAGTGTTATAGGTAGAATTGCAAAAAAGTAAAATAAAAGTGAGGCAGCTAAAAATTGTTACTTTTTTTCAGCTGCCTCATAAAAGTGTCCCTTTTTCCCAAAACTGGGAAAAGAGAACCGTCCCGCTTTCCCACAAATTAAATTTTTAAACTACTTTCCAATGCTAGTATAATCATATCATTTAAAGATTTTTCTCTTTCTTCAGAAGAAATTTCTTGCTTTTTATAATGTGAATCAACAACAGTTAACAAGCATGAAGCTTTTTTATTTAAATATTTTGCTGTGTAGAATAAAGCAAAAGATTCCATTTCTGCTGCTGTAATATTAAATTCTGTAGGTAATCTGTTTAATAATACGTTTATATCTTCTATATAATAATCAAAACATTCACTGCATAAAACATTTCCTTCAATAAGTTTTATATTTTTTTCATGAGCAGTTTCTTTTATAATAGAATTAATATCTTCGCTTGCTTTTATTATGTGACAATCATTGTTATTCAAAGCTTTTGCGAAGTTCCCTTCTGTATAGGATTTGTCAACCAGTATAGTATCAAAAATATTTAAATCTGCAGAATAAGCTCCACAAGAGCCGATTCTTATAATAGTTTCAACATTATAAAATTTGTATAATTCATAGCAATATATTCCCATACTAGGCATACCCATACCTGTTGAGAATACAGTAATTTCCTTTCCTTTATATGTTCCAGTATATGCTAGAATATTTCTAACAGTATTAACCAATCTGTAATTTTCTAAAAAATTTTCAGCAATATATTTAGCTCTAAGTGGATCTCCTGGAGCTAAAACAATTTTTGCAATATCTTCTTCTTTTGCATTTATATGTGGTGTCATAAATTTACCTCCTTTGTAAAATTTGTTTGATTATATCATTATTAATATTAATTAGCAAATATAATTATTGTTATACTTGAAAATATGAAAATATAAATATATAATTTTGATATATTTATAAATGGATTATAAATATGATTAAATTGGATTTCAAAAATAGATATTATATTTTAGAAAATTATAATTGAAAAGGTGAAAGTGTCCCTTTTTCCCAAAAATGGGAAAAGAGAACCGTCCCCTTTTCCCAAAAGGAGAGATTTTTATGGATGAATGTAAGATTATTAATTTGTATGACTTAAATCAAACTATTGCGAAAGAAGTTTTCACTGGCTGTGAATATCCATGGGAAGTTTTGCCTAAAATTAAAGATTTTATTATTAATTTAGGTGAATCTTTGAATAAAGAAGATTATGATAAAATTGGTGAGAATATCTGGGTGGCTAAAAATGCTAAAATTGCACCTACTGCATATATCAATGGTCCAGCTATTATTGGAAAAAATGCTGAAATTAGGCATTGTGCTTTTATCAGAGGTAATGCTATAGTTGGTGAAAATGCTGTTGTAGGAAATTCTACGGAACTTAAAAATGTTATTCTATTTAATAATGTTCAAGTTCCTCATTATAATTATGTTGGTGATTCAATTTTAGGATATAAATCACATATGGGAGCAGGATCAATTACTTCAAATGTTAAGTCTGATAAGAAATTGGTGGTTGTAAAAAATGGTGATAAAAAAATAGAAACCGGATTAAAGAAATTTGGAGCAATGATTGGTGATAATGTTGAAGTTGGTTGTGGTTCAATATTAAATCCAGGAAGTGTTATAGGAAAAAATAGCAATATTTATCCGCTATCTTCAGTAAGAGGTTTTGTAAAAGCAAATAGTATTTATAAAAAACAAGGAGAAATAGTTGACAAAGAGTAAAAAAAAGTGTATTATAAAAAATGTTGCCAGCTGATGTTGGTAAACCCGTTTGTGTTTCATGCATTGATTAGATTTGATTTTTTTGTATGAGGATTAAATAAATCCACCTAGTATGTGTTTCATACTAGGATTTTTCTTTTTTTGTCGAATTTTGCTTGTAAAATTACAACTTTAATGATAAAATAATTATATATTAAAAGTAGATTAAAAAAAAACCCCTAAAACAGGGGACAATTTTTTTTAATCTATTTTTTTGTTTTTATAATAATTTTAATGGAGGGTATTTAAATGAACACAAAGTATATTTTTGTAACAGGCGGAGTAGTATCTGGTTTAGGAAAAGGAATAACTGCAGCATCACTTGGAAGATTGTTAAAAAATAGAGGATATAAGGTTACAATACAAAAGTTTGATCCCTATATAAATGTTGATCCAGGAACAATGAATCCTTGTGAGCATGGAGAAGTTTTTGTAACTGATGATGGTGCAGAAACGGATTTAGATTTAGGTCATTATGAGAGATTTATTGATGAAAGTTTAACAAGAAATTCCAGCATTACAACTGGTAGAATTTATTCTGAAGTTATTGAAAAAGAGCGTAAAGGTGATTATTTAGGAAAAACAGTACAAGTAGTGCCACATATTACTAACGCCATTAAAGATAAAGTTTATAAATTTAAAGATTCTGATATAGATATTGTTATTACAGAAATTGGAGGAACAGTTGGAGATATCGAAAGTTTACCATTTATTGAAGCAATTAGACAAATCGGTTTAGAGCAAAATGCTGAAGATGTTATGTATATTCATGTAACATTATTACCATTTATAAATGGATCTAATGAATTAAAATCAAAACCAACTCAACATTCTGTTAAAGAGCTTCAGTCATATGGAATTAAGCCAGATGTTTTGGTTTGCAGATCTGAATTAGAGATTCCAGATAGTATGAGAGAAAAAATTGCTCTTTTCTGTAATGTTAGAAAAGAGAATGTTATACAAAACTCTACGGTTAGTGTATTATATGAAGTACCATTAATGCTTGAAAGAGAAGGCTTGGCTAAAGTTGTATGTAATCATTTAAAACTTGAAAAAAGTGAACCAAAAAATGAAGTTTGGGAGAAAATGATAAATGATATTAAAAAAATTCCAGATGAAAAACTAAATATTGCTATTGTTGGTAAATACGTAAGTTTGGAGGATTCATATTTGTCAGTTGTTGAGAGCTTAATACATGCTGGTTTTGCTAATAATACAAAATTAAATATTGAATTTGTAGATTCTGAGTTAATTACAGACGATAAAAAAGCAGAAGAAATGTTAAGCAATTTTGACGGTATATTAGTTCCGGGTGGATTTGGCAATAGAGGAATTGAAGGTAAAATTAATGCTATAAAATTTGCAAGAGAGCATGATGTACCTTTCTTAGGAATTTGTTTAGGAATGCAAATGGCTGTTGTTGAATTTGCAAGAAATGTTGTAGGATTGAAAGATGCAAGCTCTGCTGAATTTGATACAAATACAAAAAATCCTGTAATACATATAATGGATACTCAAAAAGATGTAAAGAAAAAGGGTGGAACTATGAGACTTGGTGCCTATCCTTGTAAAATAAAAGAAAATAGTTTAGCAGAAAAAGTATATAATTCAAATGAAATATCTGAAAGACATAGACATAGATTTGAATTTAATAATGATTATAGATCTAAAATTGAAGAAGCTGGAATGAAAATCTCTGGTACATCACCAGATGATTTATTAGTAGAAATTGTTGAAATACCTGCAAATAAATTCTTTATTGCCGGACAATTTCACCCAGAATTCAAATCTAGACCAGATAGACCAGCTCCATTATTTAAAGCATTTGTAGAAGCTGCGAAAAATAAGAAAGTTTAAAATAGTACTTGAAAAGTGATTATATCTATTGTATAATAAAAAAACCCAAAAGGATAAATTCTATTATGTAGAAAGGAGCTACCAAATATGATATCTGAAGGTCGGAGATTGTATAGTGAAGTAGCGATAGTAAAAACGCTTAAGGAATTAGACCAGGAGAAGGTGGAGAGAGGAAAGGTATACATAAAGCCTCTATATTCTAGCAAAAATATAGAAATGTCAATGCTATATTTATCTCCTGGTGCAAAAGTCAGAGAGCATAAGCATACTGTGGATTCTGAAATTTATGAGGAGGTTGATGGAAAATATTCTGAAGTGTGTAATAAGGGGGAATCACATTCCCTTGAAAATTCATCAACCCACAGATGGTTGGTAATTTTATCTGTAAAGCATAGGTGATGTATGATGTCAGGCTTAAGTTTAAGTCTGGCATCTTTCCTTTGTGAAAAATATGTGAATTCTAATAAAATAATATTGACATTTAATTCCAATGGGTATAAATTATTAGCAGTCTAGCAAATAGACTGCTAATAATTTTTATACATATTATTAATACAAGCTAAATATATATTAATAATACTGTAACATTAAAGGAGGTAATATAATGTTAAAACCATTATTAGACAGAGTTGTAGTTAAAATGATAGAAAGCGAAGAAACAACAAAAAGCGGAATCATATTAACAAGTTCAGCAAAAGAAAAACCACAAATAGCAGAGGTACTAGAAGTAGGACCAGGAGAAGTGATAGACGGAAAAACAGAAAAGATGTATGTAAAAAAAGGCGATAAAGTAGTTTTAAATAAATATGCAGGAACAGAAATTAAATATCAAGGCGAAGACCTAATAATAGTAAAACAATCTGATATCCTAGCAATAGTTGAATAGGGAAAAGGGGACGGTTCTCTTTTCCCAGATTTGGGAAAAAGGGACAGTTTTCTTTAGCAAAAAATATTTCTTTAAAATGAAGAATATAGTTTAAAGAAATTTTTCTAAAAGTTACCCAAATATTTATGTTTTGGGACAAATCGGAAGGAGATTATAATTATGGCAAAACAAATTAAATATGGCGAAGAAGCTAGAAAAAAATTATTAGATGGTGTTAATCAATTAGCAGACACAGTAAAAGTTACATTAGGTCCAAAAGGAAGAAATGTAGTTTTAGATAAAAATTATGGAGCTCCACTTATTACAAACGATGGTGTTACAATAGCAAAAGAAATAGAGCTAGAAGATCCATTTGAAAATATGGGAGCAAGACTTGTAAAAGAAGTTTCTACAAAAACAAATGATGTAGCAGGTGATGGAACAACAACAGCAACAGTTTTAGCGCAAAGCATGATTAAAGAAGGTGTAAAAAATGTAGCTGCTGGTGGAGATCCAATGGCTATTAAAAGAGGTATTGATAAAGCTGTAAATGTAGCAGTAGATGGATTAAAAGAAATTAGCTCTCCTGTAAATGGAAAAGAAGATATAGCAAGAGTTGCAAGTATTTCTGCTAATAATGAAGAAGTTGGAAAATTAATATCTGAAGCTATGGAAAAAGTTTCAAAAGATGGTGTTATAACAATTGAAGAATCAAAAACATCTAATACAGAGCTAAATATTGTTGAAGGAATGCAATTTGATAAAGGTTATGTTTCTCCATACATGGTTTCTGATACAGAAAAAATGGAAGCATCTATTGAAAATCCATATATTTTAATTACTGATAAAAAAATAAGCAATATTCAAGAAATATTACCATTACTAGAATCTTTAATGCAACAATCAGGAAAATTGGTAATTATATGTGATGATATTGAAGGAGAAGCTTTATCAACATTAGTTTTAAATAAATTAAGAGGGGTAATAAATGTCGTAGCAGTTAAAGCTCCTGGATATGGTGATAAGAGAAAAAATATGTTACAAGATATTGCAATTTTAACAGGTGGAGAAGTTATTACATCAGATTTAGGATTAGAGCTAAAAGATACAACTATTGAACAATTAGGTAGAGCTAAACAAGTTAAAGTTGAAAAAGAAAATACTATAATTGTTGATGGTGCTGGAGATAAAAAAGCAATTGCAGAGCGTGTAAGCCAAATAAGAGCTCAACTTGCAGAAGAAAAGAGCGAATTCGAAAAAGAAGGATTACAAGAAAGACTTGCTAAAATAGCAGGTGGAGTAGCTGTAATTGGAGTTGGAGCAGCAACAGAAGTTGAAATGAAAGATAGAAAACTTCGTATAGAAGATGCATTATCTGCAACAAAAGCAGCTGTAGAAGAAGGTATTGTTTCTGGTGGAGGAACAGCATATGTAAATGTAATTCCTAAAGTTGAAAAATTGATGGAAACATTAAAAGATGATGAAAAATTAGGTGCAAAAATAGTATTAAAAGCACTAGAAGAGCCAGTAAAACAAATTGCAGTAAATGCAGGTCTTGAACCAGCTGTAATACTTGAAAAAGTAAAATCAAGTAAAGAAGGAATTGGATTTAATGCAGCAGATGAAGAATATGTAGATATGAAAAAAGCCGGAATAGTAGATCCAACAAAAGTATCAAGAAGTGCACTTCAAAATGCAGCATCAATAGCATCTATGGTATTAACAACAGAAAGTATAGTAACAGATAAAAAAGAAAAATCATGTGGATGCGGTGGAAATCACGAAGCAGATCCAACAGAAGGAATATACTAAAATTTAGGGACGGGGTAAAAGTTTAAATTTTTACTCCGTCCCCAAATTTTAGTCACAATATAGACATAAACGCATTTTATAATATATAATGTTATAAAATGGGAAAGGATGTAGAGCTATGGGAGATATAACAATTTTGGTAGTAGATGACGAATCAAGAATGAGAAAATTAATAAAGGATTTTTTGAAAGTAAAAGGATATCAAATATTAGAAGCTGGTGATGGAGAAGAAGCACTTCAAGTCTTTGAAGAGCACAAAAACGCTATCAATCTAATATTATTAGATGTAATGATGCCAAAACTAGATGGGTGGTCTGTTTTAAGACAAATAAGACAAATTTCAAATTTGCCAATTATAATGCTCACTGCAAGAGGTGAAGAGCAAGATGAATTATTTGGATTTGAATTAGGCGTTGATGAGTATATATCAAAGCCATTTAGTCCAAAAATTTTGGTAGCTAGAGTTGAGGCAATTTTGAAAAGAACTCAAGTGAAAGAAAAAGATATCAAAGATTATGGTGGAATTGTTATTGATTCTGATGGACGTACAGTTGAGGTGGATTCTAAAAAGATTGATTTAAGTTTGAGAGAGTATGAATTATTAAAATATTTGGTAGATAATGAGGGAATTGCCCTTTCAAGAGATAAAATACTAAATAATGTATGGAACTATGATTATTATGGTGATTCAAGAACAATAGATAGTCATATTAAAAAAATAAGACATAAACTTGGAAAAAAAGGTAAATATATACATACAATGAGAGGGGTTGGATATAAATTTGAAGTTGAAGGAAAGAATGGATAAAAGAATACAAGAATCAAGATCTGTAAGAAAAAAACTATTTGTATCCTTATGTGTCGTAATTATTGTTACAATATTCTTTCTTATTATAATTAATAATATTGTTTTAGAAACGTTTTATATTTATAATAAAAAAGATTCTGTCAAGGCAATATATGAGGAACTTAATGAGAAATATAATAATGAAGTTTCTGATGAAGAAATAAAAGAATTTGTTAAGGAACAGTCTTCAAAAAATAACTTAGATATCTTTATTAAAAATCCTTACACAGAGCATATAGTAACAAATAGCCAAAATAAGCTTGATGTAATTGATAAATTGAAAAATACGGTTAATTTTAGTGATAATGGTAAATTGGGTAATATATTATATAAATCAAAAAATGTGGTTATAAGAATGGTTAAAGACGGAATTTCAAGTAGAAATTATATAGTTTTATTGGCCACTTTAGATAATAATAATGAATTATATATTAGGACTCCAATATCTGCTATTAAGGATAGTTTAAGAATAAGTAATCAAGTATTATTATTTGTTGGAATGATATCTATTTTAATTTCGGCTGTAATTGCTTCAATTGTTTCGAAAAGATTTTCGAATCCTATATTAGAGCTTAATAATATAGCTAAAAAAATGTCTAACTTAGACTTTTCACAAAAGTATGTTCCAAGAAATTCAGAGGATGAACTAAATGAACTTGGAAAAAGTATAAATATGTTATCAGAAAAATTAGAGCATACAATTAAAGAGCTACAAGCTAATAATAATGATTTGGAAAGAGATATAAAAGAAAAATCAAAAATTGATGAAATGAGGACTCAATTTATTTCTGATGTATCACATGAACTAAAAACTCCAATTGCTCTTATTCAAGGATATGCAGAAGGCTTGATAGAAAATGTTAATAATGATGATGAATCGAGGAAGTTTTATGCAGAAGTCATATTAGATGAAGCAGATAAAATGGATAAGCTAGTAAAACAGCTTTTGGAATTAATGAAACTTGAATATGGAAAGAGAAATTTTAATAATACAAAATTTGATATTGTTTCTTTAACAAAAGAGGTCATAAGAAAGTGCGATGTTATGATAAAAGAAAAAAATATCGATGTTACTTTTGAAAATAATGAGCCAATATATGTTTTTGCTGATGATTTTTATATTGAGCAAGTTATTACAAATTATGTGACAAATGCTATTAAATATTCACAAGAGATTAATGGAAAAAAATCAATGGTTATTGATATTGTAGAGAATATGAACAATATTGTAAGAGTTTCTGTTTATAATACTGGAAAAAATTTTTCTGATGATGAGATGAAATCTATTTGGGGAAGATTTTATAAAATAGATGCTTCTAGAAATAGAGAAAATGGTGGAACAGGAATAGGGCTTTCTTTGGTAAAGGCTGTTATGAATAATTATAAAAATAAATTTGGTGTTAGAAACAGAGCTAATGGAGTTGAATTTTATTTTGAATTAAATAAACCAAATACTGTAACTAAAAATGATTAAATGTGAATAGTAATAATATGAAAGCTTATTTGATAAAAAAAGATTTACATAATATTGACTTTGCTGTGAAAATTTGGTATAATATAAATGTCTATTGGCATGAAACAATGACACTAGTGCAAATAGTGCTAGACGTCGTATAAACTTCTTCGTAGTATATAGGGTATAAACTGCGAATACAAACGCCATGAATTATGGCAGAAAGGCAAAAATGGAAAAAGAAAAAATGAAAGAAACTCTTACAGCTCTTGATGAAATAAGAGAAGATATGTCATCAATACATGCAGAGTTTCAGGAGATTGACACCAATTTATCCTATTGCAGAGAATTTTTAAGCCAAGAAATTTCAGGTTGGAAAGATGTAACTGAATACTGTAATTTAAAGCTGAAAGCATTTAATGAAAAGCTGATATCGTTTGAAAAAAATGTGGAAGCTTTATCAAAAAATCTGAAAGAGGTTGAATCTGAATTATCTAAGGATAATTGTCAATTCGGACAAATAATGAATATTCAGGTTAAAGACATGCCGGTATTATCCCAAAGGACAAAAAACGCATGTAAATATGCAGGTATTTGTTATATGGTTGAGTTCATTACTAGATTTAAAACACGTAAGGAAATACTTGAAATTCGAAACATTGGTGTTAAATCTGTTAATGAAATCACAGAAGCACTGGCAAAATATGGAATAGAATTAAAATGATTTTTTCCATGCGGCACTTAGGTGCCGCTTTTTCTTTTTGATATTGATAATTCTTCTTTTAGCAATAATAATTTACATAATGTTGGCTTCGCTGTTAAAATTTGGTATAATATGGTTGTTTATTGGTATGTACCAATGACACTAGTGTAAATAACACTAGACGCATAAACCTCTTCGTAGTATATTGTGTATAAACTGCGAATACAAACGCCACAAATTGTGGCAGAAAGGACAAAATGGAAAAAGAAAAAATTAATGAAATGTTAAATAATATGGAGGAAGCCAGAGCAAAAATGGCGCCTTTGTACGAGGGAATTAAAGAATTCGATTCTAATCTCGTATATTTAACAAAATTTTTAAAACAACGGACAATAGGTTGGCAAAACGTACTTGAATACTCTAACAAAAAAATTAAATCATTTAAATGTGATTTTATGGAGTTTTCAAAGTTTATTGAGGTTTTGGAAAATGATTTTGCAGAGCTCCAAGAAATTTTGTCAGAAGAAGAAAATCCGCCATATGGAGAATTTGTTAATCTCCGTATTGATGATATTCCAGAGTTGACAGAACGAGCAAGACATGCTTGCAAGAGAGTCGAGATAAATACGTTAGGTGACTTTGTAATAAGAATATCCTCAAAAAAAGATTTATTAGACATCAAAAATGTTGGTGTAAAAACCTCAAAACAAATTATAGAAGTTATGTCTAAATATGGTATTAAATTGGAATAAATTTTCCATGCGGCACTTAGGTGCCGCTTTTTTAACTTCAAGGGTAAACCACGGGTTATACCCGTGGTACAGGAAAGCTTATAGCGTTGAGTAAAGTAACAAAAATCCCCACTCAAAACATGATATAATATTTAAAGTTTGACGGCTAAAAATATTAATAATGAGAGGAGTGGGGCGTATGAAAAAAGTCCATACACAGATAGTTTAGTACACACAATATGGGAATGCAAGTACCATATTGTGTTTGCACCAAAGTTCAGAAGAAAAGAAATATACGGAAAATTGAAACAAGAGATAGGAATGATATTGAGAGAATTATGTAGAAGAAAAGAAGTAGAGATAATAAATGCAGAGGCATGTCCAGATCATATACATATGTATGTAAGTATATTACCAAAATTATGCATATCATCGTTCATGGGATACTTAAAAGGAAGAAAATCAACTAAAAGAAGATATGATGTCAGATCAATTAACAATAAAAGAATATAAAGACCCTTTTAAAGGGTAGTAAGTAATAAGAACGCAAGCGAAAGTGGCGTAAGCCGTCAAACTGATACCGCTTAAGCGGTGGCTTGTAACAAGGCCTTATAGACCGAAATGAAAATCCACGGGTTTTACCCATGGATTGTTATGATACATCGGACAAAATAAATGAAGGAATACAAGAATTTAAGTAAATAAAAAATGAAATCTTAAATAGAAAATTTTAGGGCTTTATTTTTTTACCTTATAAGAATATAAAAACAAGCAACGATAATATTTTGAGAGTTACTGAAAATAAAAATGTATTAAAAGTAATGCTTTATATGTTGTAAGAAAATTTCTTATATGCTAAAATAGATTTGAAAGAAAAAATAAGGATTTCTAAATAAATATAACGTATTTTAACAATATTCAGTGGAATAGGAGAAAGAGATTATGGCTAACAATTCAACTATATATATGCAAAATTATATAAGAGAAGTTTTTGACATAGTAACAGAGTTATATAAAGATGTTGCACCTGAATTAATTTCAGAATCATTTAAAATTGATGTGAAAGATGTACTTAGTACAAGTAGTCAAGATATAATGGAAAAACTTAATAATTTAGAAATAAATTATAAAATAGTAGAAGAAAATGATAAAGAACAGATTTGGTATCAAGATTCAGTAAATGAAAAATTAGTGGCTAAATTGTCAGGCCAAAAAATTCCTAGTAAATCAGATGAATTAAGATTATATCTGAATGAACCAGAAATATTAGATAAAACATCTGTAGAAGATATAAAAAAAGCAAGAGATTTAACAGGTATGTCAAAAATAATTTCAGATATAAATTTTATAAGTCATGAAATGGCACATGCTTTTGAGCATATTATTAAAGTAGAAAATCCTTCATATATAGATTCAAGTATATATTTAGCAAACAACAATAAAAATATGATAGACTATGATATAGGGGAAGCTTTTGCTGAGTCTATGGAGAGAATAATATTAGATAGGTTATCAGAAGAGGGGCAACTAGAAAAGTATGGATTAAACCAATATGCAACAAAAGCTGATATAGAAGATGTCTGGAAT
Source organism: uncultured Clostridia bacterium (assembly GCA_934180065.1). Taxonomy (GTDB): domain Bacteria; phylum Bacillota; class Clostridia; order TANB77; family CAG-508; genus CAG-492. The sequence goes on from CAKPRA010000008.1 coordinate 59,943, forward strand.
AAAAAGAGGATAATTCCTTTTACAAAAAGAGGTATTATAGGTAAAACAGAAGATGGACAAGATATGACTCGTTTGGATTTGGATTTAGAAATATATGAATTTATGAAAGAAAACGGAATGAAAGAAACAGTTAATTATATGAAAACTTTAGATTTACATAGTTTGTATAGCACTATTCCTAACAAGAATGATATAGGGAAAATAGAAGAATTTTGTAAAAACGTATCTGCAGGAAGATATAGTGAGTTTTTGATACCAGAAGGACAAAAATATGAACCAGTTTATTCTAATGATGAAATTTTAACATTAATTAGACAAATGCAAACAGAAAATAATGTTAAATCAGTACAAGAATTAGGAAAGGAAACACTATTAAATCAAAAAGATATTCAATCTATAGATTTTGAAGAAAATTTAATAGTAAAAGAAGAGAGATATATAGAAGCAGAAAGAGAAGAAAAATTAGGAAACATAAGAGGAGAGAAAAAGTAATGATTGACATAAAACATGCTAATGCATATAGTGAAGTTTTAGAAATATTAAACTATATATCTATCCAAGATTATAATAAAATACCAAAAGAAAAAATTGAAGTATTTGAAAAGCTTTCTAATAAAGAATATAAATTTAGTTATAATCCTAATGTTTCATTAGATGAAAATAACGTTTCTAATATTACTAAGACTATAATAGCTATTCTTTTTAGAGATTACTGGGCAACTGAAATACAAAGAGAAAAAATAATATCAAAACAAAATTATGATAGAGCTATTTTTGAAGAAGAAAAAAGAAAAATTTATAATCCAGACAATATTTTTAATAAATATAAGCAAAAAAGTAAAATAGAAGAAAGTACTATTCAAAACGACGTTGCTTTAGTAGAGCATAAAGAATCAATTCTTAAGAGATTAATAAATAAAATAAAAAGTTTTTTTCATATAAATTGATAAAAATGATATATATTAATATAAATAGGTTACTAAATATATAGTAGCCTATTTATTTTTTGTATTAGTAATCCAAATTTCAAATTCTTTTGCAGAGATTTCCTTATTTTGATATTTACTTTCATAATGAATTTCATTCCTTTCTCGATTCGCTCGAAGGCTCACATAGGTATGAAAGCCTCAATAATTTTCCATTAAAGTTAGAGAGAAAAATAAGCAAAAAAGAAAGGCGTTCTATTCAATGTGTTAGGACGACGCAGTAAATTCTCATATTGGTACAGCATTGCGGTGGTGTGAGAGGGGAGGAACACACTAAGTGTTATCCTCTACTCGATTTTTTCTTGACAGATTTTTATTAAAAATATATAATTTGTTTGTGAAAATAATAAATTCCACAATTTTTATAAGGGGAATAAACATATGAAGAAAAAAGTATTAATTTGTATTGTTTCTATAATTTTAATAATAGGGATAATCTTGATTATAAATATTAATAAAGATAATAAAAAATATGAATATACAATTGAAAAACTAGGCGAAGCAAATTATTTTTTATTAATGAAGGAAAATAAATATGGGATTATAGATAAGCAAGGCAATATTATAATTGATCCATTATATGATATTATCGAAATGCCAAATCCATCTAAAGATATATTCATTTGTAAAAGTAATTATAATGCAGAAAGTAATGAATATAATGTTCAAGTTTTTAATAGCAAAAAAGAGCCAATATTGTATCAATATTATATTGTTGAAGCTATACCATTAAATAATATTGAAAATAATGGTTTTTTCGAAAAGAGTGTATTAAAATATAAGTCTGAAGGGTTGTATGGATTAATAGACTTATCAGGGAAAAAAATAACAGATGCTATTTATGAATCAATTGATGGGTTTGAATATAAAGAAGGCATGTTACTTGTAAAAAAATCTGGAAAATATGGAATTATTAATATAAATGGAGCTGTTATTGTTAAAAATAAATATGATGAAATAACATGTGATGGATATTTTAATAAAGATTCAAACTATAATGATAGTGGATATATCGTAGGAACAAGAACTGATAACGGTATGAGATATGGATATATAGATACAAATCGTAAAATATTGTTGAAAAACGATTTTAATGATATATATAGAATTACAGATAAATATGATAATAATATTTATATTGTAGCATATAAGAATGGAAAAGCTGGATTATATAAAAACAAAAAAATAATGTTAAAACATGATTATGAAGATATTTTATATAATGCAGATAATGATTTATTAATATTACAAAAAGCATCAAAACAGGGTGTTTCGAAGTTTGATGGAACTGCTATAGTTCCAATTGAATATGATAATATCTTTTTTGCTGGAAATTATATCAATGCTCAAAAGGGTGAGAATATAGATATATTCGATTCAAATGGAAATAAAGATTCTAACACAGAATATATAAGTAAACAAAATTTTAATAATAATAAATATGAGATTGTTTCTACATCAAAAGATGAATATAAAGTTATAATTAAAGATAGTGATAAAGTAATTGAAAATGGATATTCATATATACAATACTTATCTGATAATTATTTTATGGTTCAAAAAGATAATTTGTTTGGAATTATAGATGATTCTGGAAAATATATTATTGAACCAAAATATAAGATAATTCAACCAATATATGATTATAATATAATTGAATTGATAAATGATAAAAATAATGTTATCTTAATTGATAATAAAATGAAAGAGCTTGCAGAATTTAAGGAAGGAAATATTTACAATATAGGTAATTTCTTGAAGGTATCTACTAGCAATGATGTAAAGTATATAAATAAATCTGGAGAATTAGTGGAAAATTTAGAGGCTTTTTCAAATAATAAGTTATTTGCTTTTTGTGAAAAGAATAAATGGGGATTTAAAGATAAAGACGGTAATATTGTAGTTAAACCTATATATGAATTAGTTACTGAATTTAATGAATTTGGATTTGCTGGAATTAAATCTAAAGGATTATGGGGATCTATAGACGAAAATGGTACAGTTATTAAGAATCCATCATATAGTTTAAATCAAGAGCCAAGCTTTATTAATGAATATTATAAAGTTGATTTAGGATATGGAGAGCCATATTATACTAATTCATAGGATATATTACTATTTACAGAATTTTAATAAATCTACATAATGTGACATTTGGTTTATAGGTAAATCCATAAAAACCTAAATTTTTATGTGAGGATTTTAGAATGTATAAAGAATTTGGAATAAAAGATGAAGTTTTAGATTTATCAAAAAAAGTTGAAAAAGATATTTCATCTATTATAGATGATGTTAACAAAAGATGTGAAATTAATACTTTAAAAGTATTAAAAGCTTTTAATAAATACAATATTTCAGACATGCACTTTGGAAGTACAACAGGTTATGGATATGGTGATGTAGGAAGAGATACTATTGAAAAGGTTTTTGCGGAGGTTTTAGGTGCAGAAGATGCTTTGGTTAGAAGTCAATTCATTTCAGGAACACATGCTTTAACTGTAGCTTTATTTGCATTCTTAAGACCGAATGATACTATGGTTAGTGTTTGCGGTAAACCGTATGATACTCTAGATGAGGTTATAGGAATTGTTGAAAATAATAGCTCTTTGAAATCTTTTGGGGTAAATTATGAACAAATTGATTTAATTGATAATGATTTTGATTATGAGAAAATTCGTGAGAGAATGAGCAAAAATGATGTTAAATTAATTGAAATTCAGCGATCTAGAGGATATGCTTTACGTAAAAGTTTGACTTTAGATAAAATTGAAAGAGTAATTTCTACAATTAGAGCTGTTAATAAAGATGTTATTATTATGGTTGATAATTGTTATGGTGAATTTGTTGATGATAAAGAGCCTTTAGCTGTTGGGGCTGATGTTATTGTAGGATCTCTTATAAAGAATTTAGGCGGAGGTATTGCTCCAAATGGTGCATATATTGCAGGTAAAAAAGAGCTTGTTGAGCTTGCAGCCGAAAGATTAACTGCTCCTGGACTTGGTAAAGAAGTTGGTCCAACACTTGGTATAAATAAGTATATTTTACAAGGATTATTTTTTGCTCCTAGTGTTGTTGCAAGCAGTTTAAAGACAGCTATATATACTAGTAAAATGATGGAAGAGCTTGGATTTAAACCAGTACCTGCATCTGATGAAAAAAGATCAGATATTGTTCAAACAATTGAGTTTGGAGATAAAGAAAAATTGATTAAATATTGCCAAGGAATTCAGATGGGATCACCTGTTGATTCAAATTCTATTCCTGAGCCATGGGATATGCCAGGATATACAGATCAAGTTATTATGGCGGCAGGAGCTTTTACACAAGGTTCATCAATAGAGCTTTCTTGTGATGCACCAATTAGACCTCCATATATAGCTTTTCAGCAAGGAGGACTAACTTATGAATATGGAAAAATTGGCGTTATGAAGGCAATATCACAAATTATATAGTTTATAAATATAAAACAAAAGATGAAATAATGGAGGTAGAAAAAATGGTATTAATGATTATTACAATTGCTATAGGCATAATTTGTTTATTTTAAAAGTTAAAACACACTAATGAAGTGTTAAACAAGAAGAATTTTGAGCTTTTAATTTAATAGAAGCTCTTTTTTATATAATAGGAAAGTTCAATATATAAGTACAATTTTACTTATGAGTAAAACTGAAACTATATGCTATATTAAGAATAGATATTTCCTATTATATAAAAAGGCTACGCCAAAACATTGCACACAAAATTACTGCGTAATTTTGGCGCGCGAACAAAAACGCGGACTTAAAAATGTTTTAAACAGAGCAAATGTTATTAATGTCCGCTTTTGTTCTATAATAGGAAAGTTCAATATATAAGTACAATTTTACTTATGAGTAAAACTGAAACTATATGCTATATTAAGAATAG